>CAYOYH010000001.1:0-38805 GCA_964408165.1 uncultured Candidatus Saccharibacteria bacterium
CACCCACCGCGTCTGGCGATGATTGTGATTCGGGCGTCATTACTTCTTCTCTTCTTGCTTCTTTCTAAAGGCTTCGGCTTTTTCTTTCTTGGTTGGCTCTTTTGGCTCTTCTTTCAGTTCTTCAGATTTTGGCTCAACTTTTTTCTTCTTGGCTTCAGGTTTTTCAGGCGATTTCTCTTCTTTGGCTTCCACCTTTTCCTCGGCTGATTTTTCGTCGGCTTTTACTTCGTCAATCTTTTCATCGGCAGTGTCTTCTTTGACTGGGGCTTCTTTTTTCTCTTTCTTGGTAACATCGGTAGTCTTGGCCTCTTCGGTCTTGCCAACTTCCTTGTCTAGCATTTCGTCAAGGGTGTTTACCGCATCTTTGTCAAACGCTACACCTGCTAGGCGCGCACCCTTACCGCTACGCTGACGCATGTAGGTAAGGTACTTGCGTCGGACTTTGGAGCGTTTAACAACTTCAACTTGTACTACGAGCGGTGAGTGCAACAAGAATGATTTCTCTACGCCAACACCACTAGCCATACGCCGAACGGTAATCCGACTAGTAAGTGATTTTTTACGATCAGTGCGAATAACCATGCCCTCGTACACCTGAACCCGCTCTTTGGAGCCTTCGGTGATTTTTTGATGCACCCGAACAGTGTCGCCCGAACGAACGTCGACGACTTGCTTTTTCCGATAGTTATTTTCCACCTTTTGAATCAGCTGATACATAACAGGAGGAAATTCTATCACAACAACTGTAGTGGTGCAACCAGAAATGAACCTTTGTGAGTTGCGATGATCGGCAGATTCAGGAGTGCAACCCTTGAAGCCTCGACACATTCAACGGCTCAACGCGTTGAGCCGTTGAATGTTATACAAACTTGCAGAGGGGCGCCTACCTACCGGCAGGCAGGTTCGAGAGCATAGCTGGAGCAAGTAGCTTTGCTACTTGGCAAATGCTTCGAAACCAGAGGTTCGCATTCATTTTCTGTCGAGGCGAAGGTTTAAGCGCACAGCGCACGCTATACTTATTTCAATAACTCCTGCGCCCTTTCGGGCTGACCCTCTGGCTTGAGTGCAGTTCGCAAGTTCTTGTCGAGAAGTGAAGGTAGCTGTATGAATAATACTGCGACCTTTGCCTCGCAGATAAAACTTGTGAAATGCGCTTGAGAGCATAGCTGGTGTAAATGGCTTCGCCATTTAGCAGAGCTATGCGACCAGTGGGTCAGCTAGCCGACGGCGCGGTAGACTTCCTCAATCGTAGTCTCACCCCTAATCGCCATCAACACCCCTGCCTGCAACATGCTAATCATTCCTTGGTCGGCAGCAGCTTTTCTTAGCGTTCCTGTAGACAATTCAGAAGTTCCATCACGCAAAACTGCTTGAATGGCAGGGGTAATCTCTAGTTGCTCCATCAAAACTATTCGGCCTTGGTAGCCAAACGGGTTCTGAGGCGACTGACCTGGTTTACACAGCTTTAATCCTTCTAGGCTTGGTCTCTCGACTCCTTCTGGAAGCGACGCAATCACTTTAGAAATCTGCTCTTTCATAGAGTCGTCGGGCTGGTATTGTATTTTCAGCGAATCGTCTAAGCGCCTAACCAAGCGCTGAGCAACAACCAGGCGTATGGCTGATGAGAACAGGGGGTTATCACCGACGCTATCAATCATTCTGCTCAGTGCTGAAGCGGCATCAGCCGCGTGGAATGTCGAAAGCACCAAGTGCCCCGTCAACGAAGCCTGAAGCGCAGTCTTGGCGGTATCGACATCGCGGATTTCGCCGACCATGATGACATCTGGATCTTGGCGTAGTACCGCCCTGAAAACTTTGTTAAAAGATTTCCCCTTGCGAGTATCTACCGGTATTTGACTAATCCCTTCAAAACCATACTCCACCGGATCTTCTAGGGTAATTATTTTTCGGCTGGGGTCGTTGAGTCGGTCTAAAATTGAATACATCGTAGTAGTTTTACCAGAACCAGTCGGCCCCACCACTAAAACCATGCCATGAGGGTGGGAAATGATACCCTCAATACTCTGCCGTTGCCTCTCGCTGAGCCCCAGATGATCCAGATTTATCAGATTACGATCAACATTGAAAAGCCTAATCACCGCGTCTTGACCATGCAGAGTTGGCGCGGTCTCGATACGCATGTTGATAGTTTTGACCGGCTTAGTGTTCTCGCCCATTATCTTGTGGATCATATGTCCTGTTTGAGCGTCGGGTGATGTAGTCGAAATATTGGCCTTAATAGCTATCGACGACTGCAGTTGTTTGTATTTGTCCTTAGAAAGCTTGGCAATATTGTGTAGCGCACCGTCCACCCGAAAACGCATGCGAACATACTCTTCCTCTGTTTCCAAATGAATGTCCGAGGCGTTGAGGGTATCGGCCTGTGTAATCAGATAGTCTAAAATGTCATCGGCACTTACTGTTTCGAGAGTCTTGGACACCTCAGCCAGAGTATCGCTGGCGCCGTCACTGCTAATGGCAATGTCGTCATAGTGCACCTCTGGTGGCGGGTCGAACCTGAGCATGAAATCTTTGAACCCAGTGTTTGAAATAATCACAAAAGTAACGTTGTAATCCCTAAATCTGTCGCGTAGTTGCACTGCTAGTTGTTGCGGCGTGGCGATAGTTATGGCAAATTTGAGATGACCCTTCGTGTGGACGATGGGTACAACCGTGCTTCTGTACATCTCCTCAATCGTCAACTTATCTTGCACTAAAGGCTCACCAATAATCACTCTGGCGTCTTGATACTGCACTCCTAAAATGCGCGCTCTGTTCTGAGTCGATAGCTCTTCTTCTTGACGCGCTTGTAGGTTTCGATCCATCTAGCTCCCTATTCTAAACAAAGCGCTGGCATTATGGAAGGAGCGAACCGATTTCACCAACAAGATAAAACGAACCAGTAATTAAGTAATCGTCTGGAACTAGGGTCATTTTCCTGACTAGCGCGCCAGTATCATTCTCTACTCGAAACTCTACTCCAGCATCAATTTTTACCCCAGTGAAGTCCAGGGCCGTGGTCTGGCTGGAATTGGTAAAAGCACTGTAGCGGGTGAAGACAAATTCCTTGGCAACAGGTTTCAGAAGCGCCACAAAGGCACTAGGGTCTTTAGATTTTCCCATGGCTAAAACTACAACGAATTTCTTCGCCGGATAAACTTTAACTAGCCTGCCGACTAAACTTTCTAGCTTCTGCAAATTATGCGCTCCGTCTAGTAGCACTAACCGCTTTTTGTAATTTCTAGCCTCGAAACGACCCGGCAACCTGAAATCCTCTAGCGCGGTAACAGCGTTTTTGAATTTCCAGTTTCCAGCGTCTCGCCTGGCAATAAGCTGGCAAGCGCGCCGACTAAGCCGGTAGTTATTTTGTTGGTAGTCGGCAGCTGGTTTGACGAAAGTCAATTTAGCACCGCTATGTTTGGCGATGGCCCTAAAAACAGCGTTTATTTGGAGTGATTGGCTAAGCGCAATTACCGTGGAGTTTGGAGTTATGATGCCGGCCTCTTGCTGGGCAATACTCACCAGATCGTTGCCTAGCACTTCAGTATGATCCAGCCCCGTAACATTCAAAATAACCACTTTGTCGTTTCTGGTAATCAAGTTGGTTGAATCATACCGACCGCCAAGCCCCGTTTCTACCACTAAATAATCAAGCTTGTGGCGCTCAAACACGATATAACCCAAAGCCGCCACGCATTGGAAATAAGTTGGAAATACTCCTTGTGTGCTCAGGCCGTCCACCGCCTGTTTTAACCGACGCAGAGCAACCAAGGTTTCGCTCTGGCTGGGCAGTTTATCGTTCACGGTGAAGCGTTCTCGCAAATCATAAACATGCGGCGACATTATTGCCCCGACGCGCCTAGAGTTAGATTTCAGCAAGTCTAGCGCAAACTGGGCAGTGCTACCCTTGCCAGAGGTGCCGGCGATATGAATGGTTCTGTAGTTGTTTTGAGGATTTCCTAGAGCCCCAAAAAGCAAAGAAGCCTGATCCAAGCTCTCCTGACCTCGGAATATCTCCACCTCGCTAGTTGGCAAATCGTTGAACAACCAGCCAGTAGCTTCCTCGTATGTTTTGAACTCGTCTGTCATAATTGTTTTAGCCATGAAAAAGATTATTCCCATTCTACACAATATCCGCTCACTGCATAATGTCGGGTCTATTTTGCGCACCTGCGATGGGCTGGGTATTGGGGAGTTATGGGTCAGCGGCTACACTCCCTACCCTAAGATTGAAGATGACGACAGACTGCCACATGTCAGCAGACGGGCCACTAAGCAAATAGCCAAAACAGCACTTGGCGCGCAAGGTAGCGTCAGGGTAGTGCATTTTAACAATATCGACGAGTTGGCTAAACACGCCAAAACCTTAAATCTTGAACTGGTGGCCATTGAGCAAACACCGAGCAGTATTAACCTAAACCAGTTTCACCCCCGCACCAGTGTTGGCCTGGTATTTGGCAACGAAATTGACGGCCTAGATTCCAGTATTTTAAAACTCTGCCAGCAAATCGTAGAAGTGCCAATGAAGGGGCAAAAAGAATCATTCAATGTCAGTGTTGTAGCTGGGATTGTTTTATACACTGTTGCTGCCTAGAAAATAATTTGGGTAAGCTTGCTTTAGCAATCTGAGGCCTCCTGTTGCCATAAGAACGGATTCGGTTCTATTCGCCCTTTGTGGCTCGCGTCTCCGTCCTTGCATAGTCCTCTGAAGCCCGAGAAAGCTGCTCTTTCCTGTAGGACTGAATCGTCATCAAATATTTTCCAGAACTTTAAGTATAATCAGAATGAACCTCCCCGAGCTTACGCCTGCCTACCGGCAGGCAGGCACGGGGTATCATTTCAATTCAAGCTTCGCTTGTCCGGCATCTTTGTTTAGAAGATGCCGGAAAGACTCTCCTGCCCGCGGGCTAACGCCCGCGGAAATTCGGCGGAAGATTATATAACTTTCAGTATGCCTTTTTAACCATTTCACCCTTTCAGGGTTCATCAGCATAGCTAATTTATCTATGGATGGTTGGGTGCGGCAGTTGCGAGTTTACGATTGCCTGAGCAATCATTACTAAGCGCAAGTACCACACCAAGGGATTTGATTAGGATTCCCTCATTCCTAGTAGGCGTATCCGACGTTTCTTTTAACAGCACTGCTATCAGCCCTCTAAAGCCAATTTGGCTAAGTATGCCACTGGTGCAGCGACGCAGGTCAGTGGAATGGTCCACATGAGCCCGCGTCTGGCTTCGCATCAGTCTCGGGGGTGTTTCTGTCCCCACTCTAGGACTGCCTTTGCAAGTCCTCTTAGTTTTGTGGCGAAGGAGCCTTCGCCGACGTCAAACTCCTTCGAGGCAGTAACGGTACTGCATCCGATGCCTCGCCTACCCAGCTCAGCAATAGCAGTCGGGTCCTTGTTGAAGTAGACGAGACCTCCCACGTAGTAGCTGGTCAGAGGTTCTGACCAAAGCAACGCTCTCTCGAGGTCTGCGTCGCTCAATGGCCAAACAAGCACAGCTCGTACTATGTTGTTGCCGGGCGCTGCTAAACGAACCTTTTTCGTCTTTTGTGTAATCGGTAACAGGTGCCTAGCCGTCTCGGTATACCGGCTGCTCCCCTCTCGCCCAGTATCGAAAACCACGATTATGAGAACCATGATTTCTTGCAAGGCATCGGTGTCTTTCGCCAACGACGCTAAGAACTCGGGCGCCAGGCGCCACTCTACTCGAACCTTTCTGATCCTTCCTGGATTCGGGTTGGTGACCAGCGTAAAGCCAGCCTCCGTATTTATAGTTGGGAGTTTAGCGGGCATTACTACCTCCTAAGAGTAGTCGTAAGAACTATTCGCAAAGAATTTCCCTGCAAATCTGCAATCATTTATACAATAGATTTGACTACAAAGCAAGGCGTATTGGTAATGTGCTATACTAAGCCCCAGTTTATTGAACACTTTAGTTCTAGAATATGGGTATGTGTAAAATGAAGTATTTAACAAAGAGACAAGTACTAGATTACCGAGGGAGAGTTTTAAAAGAAGCAGATGGTTTAGGTGTTAGCGCAGCCTCAAGAAGATACGGAGTAAGCAGAGGAACTATCTACAACTGGTCTAGAGAAATCATGCCTCAGAAGACTGGCCCAAAGAATGCTGTCTTCTGGCAGACAGACAAGGTGATAGAAGAACTAATCATTCAGGTTAGGTTAGCCACTGACTACGGCCCGCAACGAATTAAAGATGAGCTGAACGACTTCGGTGTTACTGTCGGTGAGAAAGCCATTCGAGGTGTTATTGAAACAGCTGAGCTTGTTAAAAAGCAACGCAAGCCCAAGAAGAGAGCTACCCAGAGATTTCATGTCTCTCATCCTGGCTATCGCGTACAGATAGATACTAAAGCCATTCCAGTACTCGGGGGAAAGGATAAGCGCAAGAGTAGACGACAGCAGTTCACAGCCATAGATATAGCGAGTAAGATACGCTACCTAGAGGTTATGGATGGACTAAGCAACACTAATTCACTACTGTTCACCGAGCGAGCCATACAATTCTATGAAGATATTGGTATTACCGTTGAATGTGTACAGACCGACAATCATAGTACCTTTACTAACCTCTACGCCGGGGGTAACAAGAAAGCTGATCATGAACTACGAAGAGTTCACCCATTAACCCTCTACCTAACAGGTAGAGGAATTGAACATAAGTTGTCTCGGCCTGGTACACCACAGCACAACGGCTTTGTAGAGCGTAGTCATCGAACAGATGAAGAAGAGTTTTACAGAGTCACCACAGCAGCCTCTCTAGGGCTTACAGTACTTCAGGACAAGATGAAGCAGTGGCAAGATGAGTACAACAATCTAAGGCGACATTCTTCCTGCAAGAACTTACCTCCTATGGACTACTTCAATTTATACTGGAAGGAATTACTCAATGCCTAGGTGTGTAGACAACTGGGGCTTAGTACATATTGGTAATGTGCACACAAATATGGCGGTTTTCCCTAGAATAGGAGAATGGGAGTTATAGGCAATATCGTGGAGGTTTTGGCTCTTCCGTACGACTATAAAGATACCAATCTACCAGTCTCATTTGGTGCACTACAGGCATGCCTCTATGAGCCTTTAATTTGAGCCGTATTTGAGAGTTTATACCACCCTCAATGTGGTTAGTAGTACTAGGTAGTTCTGGGTGTGGTCGGTAGCTTGAACGCAGTAAATCGTCAGTAATTTCATGTAACTGTTTGTAAGCACTTCTTAACCTAGCGTGAGTGTAGTGCCATCGTCTTTGACCAGGCTGAGGATCCTGCCTCATGGTTCTCTCGTCTATATAGCTGTGGTGCTTTCGGTGCCAATGTTTTAACTTTCTCTTCCAGCTTCTGGCTTGTCGTCTGGTGCGAATATGCAATAAGTTTCGCGTCAGTTGTAGTAATTCTTGTGCTGGAGCAGACTTAGGGCGTAGAGTTAGTTTTGACTTCACATTGAGCCAGGCGTGGAACCGACAACGCTGAACAGTAGTCTCTGGCCAACAGATAGCAATTGCTTTTAGCATGCCTCTTTGACCATCACAGACAACATACTTAGGTTGAGGTAACAACCGCAACAACTCAGTCCAGTACTGGCTACTTTCATAGGGCATCCAGACCCAGGTAATAACATAGTCGGTAGTTCTAGCAATAAGACAAACATTACTGCCAACTCGAATGCCATCAACAACAACGGCATGGTGTATTTCACCAGTCAGGGTGTTTGGTGGGGCTACATTCCAGCACCATGATGTTTGATTGCGGAAAGTTCGCGGTGGTTGCTCTAGCTCGTTCTGAGCCAGCTTACCAAGCAACCAAGACACAAATCTTTCTAGTTCGTAGCCACGACTTAAATCTGGGCGTAAACTAAGTTTGCTTTGCGCACAGCAGTGGCACAGCCAGCGTTGCTTACCAGTGGCAGTTTTGCCGCGTTTTTGGAGCTTGTTTTTACATGTCTCGCAATGATAATTGCATGTTCTTTTTTCATTCAATTAATGTCTCACGACATTAATTCAGTGTCAATAACAGAGGGGGAATCGCTTAAAAACCACCACGATATCGCCTATAACCCTATAATTATGTACTTTGTAGCCCTCTAGTTAGAGTTTCCAGCTTCCAACCCCTCCGCTATCTAGCGGACCTCCACCCCCTAGTTGCTACTTCAGGACTTACGCTTCGTAAGTTTGGTGTCAGTTTGCTCCAGATGGAGTCAAGGATTATTTTCTCTGGCAAAAACTACAGCCAAGCTACGCTTTAGCGCCAGAAAAATAAGTCTGAAGCCGTCTGGTTAAGAACAGGCGTAAATAGTAAACGCATAAGCCTTAAAGGTCTTTTACTTCGTGGCTGGCCAAAGGTTGTCAGCTGGTCATACACCGTCGGTTATACATATATTATACGTATATGACGGCCGTCAATATAGTATAATGTTTACATGAGCGGTGTTTTAGCGTGCCACGATATCACATATAGAATTTTGGGGAATATTCTTAGGCTGGGTTTGAAGGGCACCGTTTGGACCACTAAAACACTGGTAAAAGAAGTTTATAAGCTTATTGACCCAACAACTAAAAGAGAGCTTTCCAGAGCCGGAAAACAGTCTGAAACAGAGGTAAAAAGATTACTTTACTATGCCAAGAGGAAAGGATATATCGACCAAGACTATCGGACGACTCAGGCCGGCAAACAAAAACTTGCAAGCTTGAGCCTTCAGCCGTTGTCGATTCCCAAATCATGGAACAAGAAATGGAGCATGATAATTTTTGATGTTCCGGAAGAAAATCGAAGGTTTCGTTACCATGTGCGTAGATTGATCAAGCAGCTCGGGTTCGTTCAGCTGCAGCAAAGCGTATGGATTCACCCCGCAGTCTGTGAAAAAGAATTCAAGTTGATAAGCGACGCCTACTCAGCCGGTGGATCACTGCTACTACTTTCAGTAAATCATAGAAGTACACTAGATAAACACCTAAAACATTTCAAGACTAAATAACTATAAGTCCAAATAAATACATAATTATACGTATATGACGGCCGTCATATACGTATAATATATTAATCGTGTTTTTATTGTTGAGGTAGTTTTAGGTAGGGTCGGAGGATCAGTCTAATGTTGGTTTAGCGATAATGTGAAGCCATTTTTCATCGGTTTTGGCTGATGACCAAGATATAATAAACCCACTCTCCTCTAGTATTTGAATTAGTGGCTTCTGCTCCCAATACTGAAAGAACCTCGGAGCACCAATTTTTGCTTCCGACCATTCGCTACCGCTTCCTCTTTTCATGGTGAAGGTTAAAATACCTTCTCTTCTCAAGGCAAGGCGTATTTTTCCTAGAGTAGCATTTAATTCCTCCGGCGTTAGATGCAATAAAACGGCGTTGGCAAAAATCATGTCAAAACTTCCTTCAATCTCGTCCGTTATCACATTCAGAAGCTCTGTGTTTTTGCCATTTTGATTCATATAACCAACGAATGACTGCGCTGCATCCGTCCTAGCTACCGCGAAACCCTTACTTTCCATGTAGTCCGCATCTCTACCGAAACCACTTCCAATCTCAAGAATCCTTGCGTTTGATGGTAACTTTGCTAGTGCGGTGTCGATCCATATTTTCTGACCACCCGAAACTTCATGCGGCGTACCGTCAATATATTCTTGTAAATAATTATTGTATGAATCTAGCGTCTGCTCGTTCGTCTCTGACATGTACAAAAGTATACCAGCTCTATTGTTGTCTTACCTCCGAGTTAGGGTGTCTAAGTTTTTGGCTTGAATGAAGCTTGGAAGTTATTCGCGAACAGAGAGGAACCAGATGCTTTGATATTTAATCTTGCATTTAGGATTTGAGTCTCTGGCTTGAGTGTAGTTCGCAAGTTCTTGCCGAGAAGTAAATGATAGCTGTATGAATAATACTGCTATGTTTGCCTCGCAGGTAAAACTTGTGAAATACGCCAAGAGCATAGCTGGAGCAAGTAGCTTTGCTACTTGGCCCAGCTATGCGGCCAGTGACTCAAACGTCGAGGAAGACGATGACGGAGTTGTCATGAACATGCATAATCCCCTTATTTATCTTCAACTTCTCTTCATCGCGCGCAGTGCGTACTATCACTTCTCCGGGCAAAAGGAGTGACAAGAAATTCTTGTGCCCTGGTAAAACATCGAACGGCCCAGTGCCGTTGACGGCTGAAACGCTGTAGGCTGTGCTATCGAAATACGTCTGAAACGGTGAATGCACTTTAACTTGGCGCAGCATAATTACGCCTTTGTCATCTTTAACGTCTTCGATGTGTTTTTTGCCTTTTTCTTTTTTCTTGGCAATTGCTTTAGGGGGGGTTTTGATGATTTCAGCCTGTTCGTCGGTGGCGTCTTTTTCAAGCGTGACCATTCGTGCCTGAGCAGCCTTCATTTTTTTTATGGCTTCTTCCTTGGCTTTGTTGTCGCTTTCTTTCAAAGCTTTAGCTGCCATGTCGCACCTCATAAAATATAGCCAGACTATGCAGGCCTCTCTTTTTACTGTTTTTTCGGTAGTAGTGCTGTTTTTGCGGCATATTTACCTTTGCAATTCCTAAGCAATGATTTCCTCGACACCTTTGAGCGTCTCTTCCCTAGTGAAGTACTCGCCGGGTATGCCAGAGAGATCTTCGATGACGTTCATCGGTTGCGAAAAGAATTCAATCAAACTCTTGGCTTTGTGGTAGTCGCCGCGATCAGATGGCGATAGTTCATTTTCACCAATGATAGCAATGATGCCTTTTAGGTTTTCATATTTTTGCATCAAAGCCTGAACCTGCACCGAAAGCAAGTAGTGCCTGTCGCCAACGATGATCGGACTAAGTAGTGACGAGGTGGTTTTCATTAAATCAACTGCCGGTCGGATACCTTGTTCGGCGATTTTACGCGAAAGAACGATAACCGAATCTAGTTCGTGCTGAATCATTTGCACGGCAGGATCAGATAAATCGTCGGCTGGCACGTAGATAGTCTGGACTGCGGTGATAGAGCCGTTTTCGTTGGAAGATAGCCTGTCCTGGAGACCCTTAACGTCTGAGAAAATAGTCGGCTGGTAGCCGCCTTCGGCTGGTATTTGTTTCAAGATGGTAGAAAGTTCGTTATGCGCCTGAACAAACCTGTAGGCATTGTCGGCAAAGAAAAGGATGTCTTTTTTCTCTTCGTCGCGGAAATATTCCGCCAAAGCCACCGCGCTAATCGCCACCAGTGTGCGCTGAATGGGGTTTTCATTCATCTGACCAAAAAGCATGCAAGTGTTTTGGAGGAGTTTTCGTTCTTTTAGTGTTTCGTAGAGTTCGTGTCCTTCACGGATACGCTCACCAATGCCGGCAAAAAACGCCAAACCGCCACCACTTTTAGTGGTGTTGTTGATAAGCTCCATAGTGAGAACTGTCTTGCCAACACCAGCGCCACCAACAATACCAATCTTCCTGCCTTTGACAAACGGCGTGAAAAAATCTATTACCTTAACGCCGGTCTCCAGAAGTTCTGGTTTTTGCGGTTCAAAACTATTTTTCTGTGGTTCTTGGTAGTAAATGTTGCGATATTTTACATTTTTGGACATTGGTTTTTTGTCGTCCATGGGTTTGCCCGTCGAATCTAAAATGCGACCAATAACCTCTGGACCCGTAGGCACTTCAATGCCTCTGCCGGTTGCCTCTACTTCATTGCCCTTAACTATCGAGTTGGACGAATACAGGTTCAAGCAAATTGCCGTCATCTCGTCGGTAAAAGAATGAACCAACAGCTCGGACTCATTAGCATCCTCGACCTTCAATACCTCGCCTATTTCGGGTACGCCGTCTTCAAACTCGACTCTCACAATCATATCGCTCATGGCCACTACGGAACCCCTCATGCGTGAGCTCCTTTCATACCAATAATTATTTCTCTTAGGCGCTCGTCAGCAATTGCGCGCTTGGAACGGTGAAATTCCATCTGTAAATCGGTAAGCATTTCTTTAGACCGATCATTGGCTGCCGACATCGCTCGAAAACGCGAAGCATATTGAGCCAACTTGGATTCCAGGATTATCTGCGAAGTCATAATCGCCAGCATTGAACGCTCAATGTGGTCAATGACCGCAAAAGTACTAGGTTCAAATATATAGGTGCTCTCGGAGATGATATCACTAATTGCAGTTTCTTCTAAGCTGGCGAGGGTCTGCCTCTTTTCCTGGCCGGCGCCCTTAGACTGAACAGCGGTCTGCATAGACATTTTCCTTACGTCTTGAACCATCAATGACACATACTGCTGATAAAAAGAAGTGGTGTTGCGGTACTTTTGAATCTGAGCGATGATTGGAGCAACATTAATGTTTTCGTCTTTGGATGGAAGTTTGTAGTATTTTTTAATTGAGATGCCCCGCTGAGCCAACTGAACTGCGCCGTGATGCCCAACAACAACGATGTCGTGTTTTTTGCGATCGTAATGCTTCATCATGTATTCAATGAGTTTTTGATCGATGTCACCACTAAAACCACCTTCAGCGGTGATGACAATAAAAAGTTCTTTGTCGATAATTTTGTCTTTAGATGTTTGCCGACCGAAATGGAAAATAGCATCTACTCGCAGCTGAGTGTAGATGTTCCACAGCTCATCAAAAAATTGCTGCGATTGGAGTACTTGGTTTTTAATCTGCGAGATTTTCATACTAGCTAAGCCTTCAAAAATTCCTGTCAGGTTGACAATGGTACCTGTCTGTTTCAGCTCGATTAATATTTCTGATGGTACTTTCATGTTATTTTTTCAACTCGATTAGACTGCTTTCGAGCAGTTGCGCCTTCATGCCGTCAAATTCTTCGTCTTTGGTAACTTTCTGGGCGTATTCGTTGGCTAGTTTCTTCATGCCGGCAATATCAATAACTGTCCCCGACTCGCTCTCTAGAATAATCGTCAGCATCAGTTGCTGCGCCATTAGGCTGAACCTCTCGCCTGGTGCTTGGGTGAATAGCTCTAATACTTTCTTGCCTAGCTCAATGTCTCTCCTGGCTTCAACTGCCAGCTCGGAGCCAAAGTGGGAAAATTCCTGCGCAGTATGGTACCTAGCCATCAGTTTGAGCAGCCGAGAAGCAATGTCTTTCTGGCGCTTGTTGTGCCCAATACCTCCAACGCGTGAAACCGAAAGGCCAGTGCTAATTGGTGGACGAATACCGTCGCGGAACATATCCATATCCATGATTAACTGGCCGTCAGTAATCGACATGATGTTCGTAGGTAGATAGGCGGTGATATCGCCAGCTGGAACGTGGACAATTGGCAATGAGGTCAGCGTCTTGCCTGTGGATTTTATCCGCCCCGCTCTTTCTAGGAGCGATGAATGAGCGTAAAACATATCGCCAGGATAGGATTCTCGTCCAGGGCTAACACCGGCCACCAAGGATATTTCTCTGTAGGCAAAGGCGTGGTTAGTTAGATCGTCGTAGATCACCACAACGTCACGATTTTCTTCCTGCCACAAGTACTCAGCCATGGCACAGGCAACGTAGGGCGCAAGGTAGGACATAGCTAGCGAATCGAACAAATTAGACACAATAACTATGGTGTTGGTCATGGCGTCATTGCTATGGAGCATATTCAGTAGATCGTCAACATCGGAGCGACGCTTGGCAATCATGCAGTAAATAACTATGCGATCCGTTCCTTTTTGATTAAGTGTCAATTGAGCCAAAAGCGTACTCTTTCCTGATTTGTTTTCACCAATGAATGCCAGACGCTGACCCAAAAGCAAGGGAAACAGTGAGTCTATGAGGATGGTGCCTGTTTCCAGCTGGTCCTGCAGTTGCTGGCGTCCAATAAGTTTCGGCGCTAAATTAAACACTGGCCAGACCTTATCTGGAGTGACCGGGCCTTTACCGTCCATCGGTTTACCATTTACCGTCACCACTCTGCCGATGAATTCTTTACCAACCTTAGTTACTAGCTCGGTGTGCTGTAACACGGTAGCAACACCTGTCTTCAGAACTTTATTGCCCAAATGGAGCACTGCCACGAAATCTTCCGTTACCTCGCGAACCACGCCTTTGGAACCATCGGCAAACATCACTAAGGCGTTTATATTAATCGGGTGGAGCCCTCTAATTTTAAGTAGGTAGCGATCGACGGCTATAACTTCGCCAACTGGATTTCCTTTACCTACTAAATAGTGGAAGTGTTTCTCCGATGAGCTCACGCTGATACCTCGGCAGCAGGTTGAGATTGGCTTGTAGCCGAAGCATCCACCACCATTTTGTTCAAATATTTAGTAAAAATTGGTATGCCCTGCAGCAGTTCGTTGCGCAAAGAAAAATCGTAGCGATGTGAAGACGTGTGCATTATGCAGCCGGCAGCAACGCTAGGCTGGACACTAGTTCTGATGAGGACTGTTTTGTTCGAATTATCTCTAAGCCATTTGACTAGTTTAGACACTACTTCGTTGTTTGGATCGCTGGCAAAAGTGAACCTAACTACTGGAGCATTGTGCTTTAAACCTTCGAGCCATTTACCGAGAGCTCGGAGGTTTTTGGTGTTCACTTTAAGGTTATTGACTTTCACTATCTGTGCCAATGCCGAAGACACATCTGGAATGTCCTGAAAATCCACGCCTTCTTCGCTGCGGATCGTGTTTTGGATGCCTTTGTCCAGGACATCCTCTAAATTCCTAAGAACATTTACTACCTGGGTTTTGGTCGCAACTGATACTGGAAGCCTATAGTCCACCCTTTTTTACTCCTAGCTTCCGCTGACGATATCTTCCAATATCGCCTGTTTGTTATCTTCCAAGTGCTGGTAGATGTACTCCATTTGATCGCTAATGTCTAGCTCGCCACCAATAGCTTCGAGAATGTAGTGGTTAACTACTTGACCCATGTTTTCTTCGAACTTCTCTAGTAGCATTTTCTTCTCGCTGGCTAGTTCTTCGTGAAGTTTCTGTGTTAATTCGTTCCTCTGTCGCTCAACAGTCTCTTGAGTTTTCTGCAGAGCCTCAACCGCAAGGTCTTTGGCGTTTTCTATGGATTTTTCGTATTTGGAGAATTCTTCTTTCAAAACTCCCTTAATCTCCTCCTGCATATATTCGTTTAGGTCAGACGCCGTCAGCTGTAGGTCTTGCTGTAGGAACATGGCGTTGTCGTTGATGATTTTTTCGAAATGCAAACGACCGCGGTTACGAAGCTCCTCGCGGAACTCGTCATTAAAAATACGCTCAACATCATCTTTAGCAGCTTCGATATGATTGGAATTGCGGGACCCCTTACCTGCTGAGCCACCTCGCAATACATACGCCAGCCAGACAAAAGCACTAGTTGTCGCTAGTAAGCTGATTATGATAAACGCCAGCCATAAAATATTCACTTAAACCCCACCCCTTAAACTCTTAATATCAAGTATATAGCAAAGAATCCACTTAAGAAAATCGCTAGTGAGGTTATCACCACTTGGAGCAATCCGCGCATCGCAGATTTCTTGGCTAACGGGTTTCGACCTATCGCGACAAAAGTGCTTCTGATGCCGGCATAAAGCATGGTTCCACCAAGGCCGGCAGTCACCAGTAGAACCGCCATTGCGGCATAAACTCTCAGTAGCGACACTGGTTCTCCAGCTATAAGCTCACTAAATCGAACAATTAATTCTGGCGCAGACTGCGCCAAGCGCGGATTCCTTTTGACATCAAGATCAGTTAGTACTCGCCCAATGGCGACATCATGACTTGTCCCATCGGCTGCTATAGCGGTAGTGGAACTAAGGACGGCATCTGGATTGGTAGTGTCAAAATCCTGCAGAGCTTTGCCAATAACTAGCTCCTGCGAAGCACTGGCCCTCATGCCGATACTAGAAATCGACGAGGCAGTTATGTAATCTCCTGATCTTATTTCGCCGCCAACAGTGCTGACCATGACCTGGAAGCGTCCGGTCGTAGCAACAAAGACACCAGCTGTATCTGTTGTTAATGTGACAGGCGATTCGTCAGACCTAACTACTACACCAAAGAGTCGGCTTAGATTATCAAGACTTGCTGCATCCACTAGAGTGTCATCCGTTTCATTTCTGGAGACTAGCGCGCCCCTAATGAGTTGGTCGTTAGTTCCATGACCCTGCGTAAAATCCTGTGCGTTAACTGCAGTAAAGCCAAAAAATATCGCAACCAGGGCAGCCACTACCCCGAACTTGAATGTGTTTTTGTTTATAATAGAAACCATAAGCGCGTATAACTCTAATGCAGTATAGCTCCTGCGAGAGCGTATTAAAACAGATTTCTCAAGATTGTAACCCCGACCTTGAGGGTTTCGGACATCGTAATTTGCCAACCACTCGGTTGATACCACCAAGTCGTAGCCCAGTCGTCATTTACTACGGGGTAATTAATGATTACAACATCAGGGCCAAGCTTGTCACGAAATTCTATGTAGGCTCGCCTCTGGTGGTACGGCGAGGTTACCAGAATGATACTTTCGTAATCTTTTTTTTGAGCTATGGCTTCACTTTTAATCGCATTCTGAGCGGTATTTTGAGCTTTTTCTTCTATCTGAATTACGGCGTCAGGTACTGCAGCACGCTTGGCAATTTCACGCATTACTTGCGCATTGGAAGGGCTGAGCGGATCCAGGGCGGCGCCTGAAAACACTAGCTGAGTGGCCCAGCCTGCTTCGTATAGCTTGATAGCTTGTTCAGTTCTGGCAGTGGTGTCTCCCCCGCTGATTGCAATAATAGCATCTACTTTTTGAAGTTCGCCACGCGGTGAAAGGTAGTTAGTTAAAAAATTAACCAAAAACGCTCCAAGAAATATTGCTCCAAGTCCCAATATTGCATATTTAATGACAAACATATTTGTAGCTTAATTCTGCCCTAAGACCGTCGAACGCGTCAACTGTTAGTTTGAAGTTGGTAAGTTGGAAGGTAGTGGGTTCGAGGTTGAAGGCTATGAACCAGAATTTAAATTCTAGAAGTCAGAATGAAAAAGACAAAAGCCAAATGAAAAATGTTAAATGCTAGATGTTGAATGCCATGCTAGTAGGCAGTAAGCGGCAGGTTGGGGGATGGGAGGTGGAATCCGCCAGTGGCGGAAGGAGTAGAAAATAGGAATTAGAAAGTACTAAACAGGGGGTGAATGGGAGGCAGGAGACAGCAGGTAGTGGGCGGAGGGAGTTTGCAGCCTGTTCCTTGCCATCGATTAGTCCGATGGGTAAGAAGTGGAGGATTTATTGCCAAAGAGCGCCAGACCATGTCTGCCTTGTCGCCCGCCTGACTGAAACCATACTCACGGTTAATGTGTAGCTAGGCGAAAATGTCAGTTCGGGCAGGCCCGCCTGACTGGCACCATGCCTGTGTTGACACCCAGGCAGGCGTCGAGTACAGGCATGGGTGGGCGGAGGGAGTTGGGAGCCAAGCTCTAAGCTCTAACCTCCAACCGGCGCGTAAATGTGTTTTTGAGTCTGTTTGTAGTAATGAGTCATGGCTGTCACCAGGTTGCGTGACTCCTCAAGTGAAGTGTAGTGGTGCAATTGACCGTCTTGAGCTTTTAATATGCGCTCTCCCCGTATTTCATAACGAGTAGTCAGAGTAATGGTTTTGCCGGTGCTAGGGTCAATAGTTGATTCATACCAAATCCAGGTGTGTTCATCTAGGCAGAAGAATTCTCGTCGGTGGCCTTTTGGTACTGGTCCAAACAAAGTGCCGCCAATTTTAGATTCCATGCGAATAAGGTCTCTTTCGGTGAGGGTTTTTTGGCTAGGTGCTGGGGTGATTAAACTTATTGCCCTGTGCAAAATAGACATCTTTAGGCTGCCCTGCTTTGATTATTTAGCCATCGGCGTCTTTGTTCAGAAACTGCAGAAGAGATTATCTGCGCTCGGCGAGCTAGCTCGTCAGTCAGAGCTTCAGGCCTAGTAGTACCGTCTCTCTCGTTAAACACTACACCTACTGATACTAAATCGGGATTGACCATCTCAGGAAAACGCAACAACTCACTCTCAGATGGAGGGTGCTCTGGTTTTGGTGTGGGCGGTAATGAAAAATTATGTACGCTTGGCACGGTAGCACCTCCCTCTCAAAGAAATTAAATGTTGAATAATTTTTCGGCGTTTTTAGTGGTCGCCTTGGCTAATTCCTCTAGCGATTCGTCTCTCAGATCACTCAGGAATTTTGCTATTTGCAGTGTTTGTTTTGGCTCATTTATTTTACCACGATAAGGGGTGGGCGTCAAGAACGGCGCATCTGTTTCCAGCACCAAAGAACCCAGCGGAACAGCTTTAAACGCTGCTAGTTGTTTCGAGTCTTTAGTGAAGGTCGTGATACCGTTTAGCCCCACGAACAAGCCACGAGATAATACCTCAGTTAATTCTTTTTGTCCAGCACTGAAACTATGAACCACGCCTTTGACGCCTGAATACTGGTCGAATATCGCCCAGAAATCTTCGTAGGCTTCACGTACATGGAAAATCATCGGCAAATCATACTCCTTAGCTAACGCCATCTGGAAGTGAAAAGCCTGCGCTTGGTCTTTTTTGTCGGAATGATTGTAGAAATAGTCTAGTCCGCACTCACCAATCGCTACCACTTTCTGTTGCAAGGGTACGGCCCTTGCAACATTTGATTTGTGGTTTAGCAAACTTTCTAGTTGATTGTAAGTTTTTTGCCCTAGCTTGGCATCATGTGGGTGCAGACCGATTGAAGCCCAGACATTTTCTCTCGCGAACGCGAACTCAAGAGCTACTTTGCTGTCTGTGGCGTCGGTGCCGACAACTATCAGCTTGGTCACACCACGACTAGAGGCAGATTTTATCACTTCATCTGAATCTAACTTGTAGTCCAGTGAGTGAATGTGACAGTGAGTGTCAACTAGCATCGATACAGTCGCTACTTCCTCGCACTCTATATGCGCGGGTAAAGTACTCCCTTAAAACTGCGCACCACGCCTTCGTTGAAGATTTTGTCAATAGCAGCCGATGAGTTTGGTAGAAACGGCGCTAAGAGTTTAGATATTTGTAGCAAATTAGTGACAGCATAGGCCAGTACCGACTGCAAGTGTCTAGGGTCGGATTCTTTGGCTAATTGCCACGGCTTTTGAATGTCGATGTAGCGGTTTAAGCCGTGAACTTGCTGCCAAACAAATTCCAGGGCTTTGTCGAAGCGCATTTCTTCCATGGCATCGTGGTATGGACCTTCGTCGTGTTGATCACCAGCGGTTTCTCCTATAACACCTTCCTGATATTTCACAATCATGCTAGCCAGTCGTTGCACTAAATTGCCCAAATCATTACCTAGCTCGTTGTTGTAGGCGTTTTCAAATTTGTCCCAGCTGAAATCACCGTCACCGTAGCTAGGGATATGTCGCAACAAATAATACCGCGTGGCGTCCGAACCGTAGGTGTCGACGAGTTCTGATGGCGCAATAACATTACCGATGGATTTGCTCATTTTCTGGCCGTCCACGGTGATGAAGCCGTGGACATACAAATTCTTTGGCAAAGGCAGTTCTAGTGCCAATAAAATAGCCGGCCAAATGGCTGCATGAAACCGAATAATGTCCTTGCCAACAATCTGAATATCCGCCGGCCAGTACTGTTTCATGTCGGCGCCGTCGGGATAGCCAAGAACAGTGATATAGTTCATCAAAGCCTCGAACCAAACATACATGACCTGGGTGCTATCGCCAGGCACATCTATCCCCCAGGGGATTTTTTCCTTAGGGCGCGAAATGGAAATATCTTCCAGTCCCGTCTCCAAAAGAGAAAGGATTTCATTTCTGCGACTAACGGGTACAATTCGAAATTCTTCGCTATTGATGGCTGATTTAATTTGATCAGTAAATTCGCTGAGTTTAAAAAAGTAGTTTTTCTCTTCAAGTTTGCGCAGAGATTCGAAGCGCTTGGGGTCGGCCTTTTTTATCCTCTTGGCCTCTTCCTCGGTCAAAAAAGTTTCTTCCTTCTGGTCATACATGCCGATGTAGATGTTTTGATAGATGTAGGGTTCTAGCTTGATCCATATTTGCTGGGCAGCTTTTTTGTGTTTGGCATCGGTGGTACGAATGAAGTGGTCGTATTTCACATCTAAAATTTGACAGAGATTTTTGAAATTAGCAGACATTTGGTCAGTGAAATCTTTAAGCTCAACGCCTTGTTCTTTAGCCTTTTCCATAACTTTGCCGCCATGTTCATCGGTGCCGGTTGAAAACAAAACACTCTTGCCTTGCTGGCGGTGATACCGCGCCAAAACATCAGCCTGAATAAACTCCATGGCGTGACCGATATGCGGCACACCATTTACGTATGGGATTGATGTGGTTGCGTAAAATTTTTCTGCCAATTTAAAACTACTCCCGGAGGTTGCCTTTCTCTTGATGCACGTTCACTGAACAATGTGGCGCCTGGGGTTCTTTGCGCTCGGTTTTTGGAAACCGCTACCACTATTGCTGGAAGCAATTGTACCACGAGTTATGGGTGGTTCGACTTTGGGCGGCTTGCTGGTTGAGTGTTTGGTTTTTGACGGTTTAGGCGCTGGTTTCGGTTTAGTGACGACAGGTGGCGGAGATTTCAAGGGTGGCGCCTCGTCTTTCACAGACCTACCACCGACCATGTCCATATTCTCTACATCACCACCTGATTCTTCGTCGTGCATGATTAGGGAGTCCTTGCTAGGTTTGTACTTACTGTCAGACCAACGTTTTTTTGCGAAGAAGAGCCAAGCAGCTCCCAGGAACGACAGCAGCGTTCCAACTATTAAAACTGTGTAATTGGTGGTGGAGTGAACCGTAGCTATTTCTGTTGTCAAGGTTTGTCCGTCGAAGGTGTAGCCATATTTTACTTCTTCGCTGTTGAATGCCGCTGCTCCGAAGCGCAGCGTTTCGGATTCGATGTTTTGCATCGGCGCTAGTGAGCCAAGCATTTTAATTTGTCCATCAAATTTAAGGAGCGCATTGCCGTCGGTTATTATGCCTGGGGGCATCTCTATGCGCACATTCATAATGCTAACGCCAGGAAAAATAACTGTTTTGACCGCGCTAAGCACCGGTACCTGCTCAGGTATCTCGAAGGCGTCCAAACTATACACAACATTCATAGAATCTAAATTCACCGGTGGCAGGCTGTCCGACACACCCCACAGCGCTAAGCCAACATGCAGCACGCCGCTATTGCCAAAGTGATTTCCGAAAACGCTCAGTGCGGGATCGATGGTCAGCCAGCCAGAACCTGGAATGTAGGCTTCCACCCAAATGTGGTTTCGACTGTCGCTGAGAATGAATTGACCGTCGCTGATTAATTTACCCAGGATCGCTCTGGCGGGCACACCGGCTTGGCGCAATTCGCCTATCAAAAGATTGGCATACTTACCACTGCTGTCGATGTTGGTGCTAGCTAAATCTTGATTGTTTTTTAGCACTGTCTGAGTACGGGCAAACGACAAAACGGTATCGTAAATTGTTTGAATTATTTCAGACACAGGGGACGTCGGGTTTATATTTGTCTCTATTTTATCGCCAGACCATTTGTCGGTTTGAGCAGTGTAGAGATTCACTAACGACGGGTTAATGTCGCCAAGTGTCTCCTTGGAGTCAAGAGGGTAGTTCAAATTTTTTACATTGACTATCGCTCTGGCAACAACATCGACAGACCCCCTCGGGCCCAGACGATACTGCGCCAAGATATTGCCGTCTTGGTCGAGACGCACATTGCTAGGTTTTGGCTCCAAAGAACTTAAGATGACTTGTTGCTGGTTGGTGTCTGGCGGCAGAGTCAACTCCATTGTCTGCCACCACCAACTGTCATTTTTAAGCTCTGTTGAAATGTCTACTACCACTGTTGCCGCCGAGCCAAAGATGAGCGTTACTGCGTCAACCACCGGCCCAGTTTTGTTTTCGTAGATAAATATCTGCTCACCAACGGCGATGTCGGTTTTATCTGGTGTCGGCAACGCCACCGCCAAACCTATGGTCAAATCAGCAGAAATTACAGTTCTCTGACTGGTTATAGCTAGGCCAATATTGTTAAGTGTGGGTATTTGTATAACCTTGGATCTGCCTAGGTCGCTAACAATCTGAGATTTATAGTCTAGGGTTAATCTCCAGGTCTTGTCTTTACCAGCTAAGCCTGGTGGCAACTCAATATCCACCGTGCTGCCGTCATCGCTGACCGTCGCCGAGACACTGCTACCGTTTACTTTAGCAACGACGGAACTAACTTCGCTGCCGGCAAGAGGCACCTTTAACACCCTTGGGGTTGGGGCGGCTGAGGTGTTTTTTGCATTAATCACATGGCTAACAGTACCCACCCCGTCACTAGTGACTTTGTAGCTACTGTCAATGGAGTAGCTGATATCGGAAACGGCCAATGACCGCCCAAAAATAGCTAATCCAAATAAAATAGTCAGTGCGCTCAGCGCCAGTAATCGCTTCATCTTCTATGGTGACAATTTTAACACAACTCGCTTTAGGTTCTAAGAGGCGTACTTCCTGGCATGGTTGTCAGTGCGAGCAAACTCACATATTTCTCAACTTGGAGTTCGCGGATTTACGGCATGGACACATCAATCTGCGCTGTCGATGCTATTCGTGCAAAGCTATACGATTAAATTCGACAGTACTGTAATCGTCACCACGCTAACCACGGTCGATGCCAACAGTGTCATGGCTGCAAACTGAACATCCAGCTTGTACATCTCTGCCATAACAAACACTGTAACCGCCACAGGCATGGCCGCCATAAGTATCGTGATCTCAAAATTGGGAGAGGGTTGATTGCTAAAGAGCATGACCATCCATGCCACTAACGGAACAACTGCCATCTTAAGCACCAGCACGACGGACAACTGGGGGAGACGAGATTTTCGGAACTTATGACCATACATAAAACTCCCCAGCGCCAGCAATGCAATAGGCGACGCAGTAGTAGCAATCATCTTCAGGGGAACTACCAGTACTTGTTCTGTCCATTCTGGCCAGCCACCCGCCAAAGATATCGCTACCCCGAAAACCGCAGATATAATGAGAGGGTTGTGCATAATCTGCTTAACGATAAATCCGGCTTTCTTGGTGCCAAAATAATAAAACTCAAACACAACAAGAGCTAGCGTAAGCCCGCCCACTAACTGAACCACCCCGACTGTTGTAATTAGGCTGTTGATGTCACTATTTATTGACCCTGTAATTGCGCTATCCGTTAAAGGTATCCCTAAATAGACGGTGTTGCCTACGGTTGCTGCCAGCAGAATCACCGCCTTCGTTTTGCGACTGAACGGGAGAAACGCCAGAATAGCTATCACTATGAATGCAGCCAAAAGCATGAAGAGAAGATTGTAGGCAATGAGCGAGATGATGTCGTTTTCACTCCAAGAAACTGTGGTAAAACTGTAGATTATCAACGCCGGCAACGAAACATAGTAAACGAAACTACTGAGCATCCTCGTCCAGGTTTTTTTGATAATACCGTGCCTCCTCAACAGATATCCCAGGAGGATTATCATGAAAATAGGGATAGTGGAAAAGAAAGTTATCATGCGGGCACGATTATAGACGAACGAAGAATAAACACTAGTTTTATAATCAGGACTTACGTGTTCGTAAGTTTGATGCTAGTTTGCTCCAGGTGGAATCCAGAGTTGTTTTCTCTGGTGAAAACATAGCCAAGCTACGTTTTAGCGCCAGAAAAATAAGCCTGGAACCGTCTGGTGTGAACGGTCACAAACTTACGAGCGCGTAAGCCCTGAAAGTGTCTATTTTGAAGTGACGACTACCGAAAATGGTTCTCTTTTTGATACGCAGAGCGCTGTTTGCCCGCCAAGCATACAGCTCACTTAATGTTAATCAGGGGTATTCTTGGTGGAAATTTTACGACCACGCACCGTTTTAACCTCGAATGTACGCCAGAAATCTACCAGTTTGGCCTTCTTTTCGGGCCGAGAAAAAACGATCGGTGTTTTCGTAGGTGCAAATACCTACGTCCTCAATTTGGGTTACACCCTCAGTCCGAAGTTGAGCCATGTTGACGCCCCGCAAATCCAGCCCATACTTACCGCCCTCTCGCGACTTTGAATACTCGCTGTCAAAACGCTCGGCTACTTCTGGTCCGACCTCATAGCATTTACCGCAAATTCCCGGGCCAATTACCGCCATAATCTGGCTAGGCTCAGCGCCGAGCCGAGTCATCTGTTTTACAACTTTAGCTGTAATTTTACCGGCACTGCCCTTCCAGCCAGCGTGCGAAATACCAACGACACCGGACTGTTTATCTGCGAGCAAAATTGGTACACAATCGGCGACAGTTACTGCCAATGCCAAGTTTTTTAGTTTAGTTGCAGCACCGTCAACGCCATAAAGCGTCATTAGCCCGTCACATTTATCTACCGAAGCTACATTGCTCCCGCCCTCTAAGTACAGTAAGGCGCATTTTTTAATCGGTGGATTGGCTTCATCAAATATACTGGCGAGATTGGTAGTAACATTCTTAATTTTATCGAGCACAAGAGGCGAGACCTTGGTGTTGAGCGAATCCATCGGCGCTGGGCTAACACCACCACTGCGCTCGGTGAAACCGTGAGTAATGTTTAAGTTACTTAGTAGTGCCGATTTGACTATTTTCACCATGTTGTCGTTGGCGAGCGAAAATCTTGAAACTGTGTGATTAGTGCAGTTTTTCATACAACTGCTTCCACTGCTTCAGGCTGAGCTCTTGAGCTCTTGAGTTTTCACCAAGTCCACCGTCAAGCACTATCGCGCGGACTTGGTCTTTGGTCATTCCTAACCCGCCCGAGAGCGAATTGATAAGTTTTTTTCGCCTTTCACCGAAGCCAGATTTTACTAGGCGAAAAAACTTAGCCTGGTCTAGCGCGTATAGCGGTTCATCTCTAGGTTTTAGCTGTATGATTTGTGAATCAACTTTTGGCGCTGGTTCGAAAAACTCTGCCAAAACCACCTCTTTTAAGTCAACCTGCGCGTGAAACTGCGCACTAACGCTAAGCACTGACATGCTGCCCGGTTTAGCTGCGATGCGCTGGGCAACTTCTTTTTGCACCAACAAGGCGATTAGAGACGGTTGGTTGTTGGCTTCTAGAAGTTTTCTTAGGAGTTTTGATGTCAAATAGTATGGAATGTTGGCGACAACCTTGTAATTTGGTTTCATGGATTTCAAATCAAACTGCAATATATCACCCTCCACTAAGTTGATCTGTTCAGAGCTATAGCGCTTAGTAAGGTCTTCTACTAGCCGTTTGTCATATTCTACAGCCGCAACATTGGCGCCACGAGCCAGTAGTAAGTCTGTCAAGGCACCGAGACCTGGCCCAACTTCCAGTATTTCGTCTTTTTCTTTGACTTCACCAGCCTCGCACATCGCTTCTAGCGAGGCGCTATCTTTGAGCCAGTGCTGTCCCAGACTTTTGTCTGTTTTCATTCTTGTACGTCTAAAACCTTAAGACCAACAGCTTCGTTGTGGGTTCGAGTTAGTGGTTTAGAGAAAGTTCGAATATATATTTCGCAGGTAGCCGCGGTAGCCGCTTCTTTAAGGTGGCCGCCGTAAACATGATAATTGCTATCGGCCATGGTCGCGTGCAAATGAAGGGCTGGTTTGTCGCCAATTAACGCAACTGTACCGCTGATGTTCGTAATCTCCAGTAGCTCATCATGGCGCTCGTACTCATAAGCGCGTTGCGCAAGATCATAAAACGCCAGCTCAGCCCAAAGGGCGCCACCAACTCCACTGACCACACCCGATTGAATATCTTTGTCTATGCAAAATTGCGTCAGCGTACTAATAATCAGTTCGCCTTTCTCCAGGCGCACCATGTAGCCATCATCTACTTTTGCAAAAACCATTACAGGCAAGTATAGAGGAATTGGCGATTGGAATCTAGAAGTTAGAAGTTAGAATTTAGAAGCTAGAAGTTAGAAAATGGAAAATGCCACAGGGTGGACGATAGAAAAAGCAGGAAGTAATGTTAGGTGAGAGGTCTGAGACTCCCAACTCCTGCGACCAAAGGTCGCTTACCTCTACCACCAATAGTTATCTTGCCAAAAAGCAAATGCTTGAGACCAGGAGCCGTATCGAGCCTGAGCGTATTTATCGCACCAGCGAAGTTGCGTAATCGGGTTAGTCATGTAGTCGTCACCCGCACTAGCCATTTTGTAAGCAGGTAGAGATTGGCAGAGTCCATACGCACCAGAGCCAAGAGTATTCCAAACCAGATGCCTCCACTGGCTTTCTCTGGTAATAATAAAGTCAACATACGGCCAGTCAGACTGGGCAATTCCCGCTGCATTCATCCAGTACAGTTTATCTCCGGAAATGTCAATTTCTTTGGCTCCAATAATCACCACTTCGTCCTCTGGCTCGAGCAGTGTCACCTTCTGAAGTTTAATTCTCTCGTTTTCTAAGCCACCGCTAAGAATCACCTTGTACACAACTAGAGCCCTACCGGCTTCACCCGGAATCTTCACTCGTTCACTACCAATGGGTGCGTTGGGATCGTTGATAACCTCACGCCCGTAAGCTACCACCTCCTCTTGAGCGACAACCTTCGTTCCTTCTCTGGTCACCGCTACACGCATACCATTAGTTATTGACGAGTCTAGTCCGGGTTCGACCACATCTGACTCCGCTAAAACAACCCCTTTGCCATCCAGGAAATCGCCGACTGTTGTGGCTTGGGTGCGAGCTTTTACTACAGTATCGTAGAGGATGAGCTCTATCTGTTCAGCACGATCAACTGCCAACTCCATGCCGACCACTCCATTCAAGAAATCGTTTACTCTGGTCGTCTCGAATTCATCTTCCGGATGAACCGTAAGACCGGCTACTTGGGCGATTCTTTGGGGGCTTTGGTAGGCTGTAGCAACAATACTTCGAGTGTTGCCATCAACTATCGTAACTAGCCGTGCTCTGTAGATATTAATGCTAAATGTGCCACCAGCAACTACCTCATTGAGCCCCGGCTCAACTAGATCGTTTGAACCAATTACAAAATCGGCTCGACTAAGTACCTCCGATACCGTGCCTGCTTCAGTGACAAAACTTCTCTCGATTTGAGCGTCATGGATTGTAACAATCGTTTTATCCTGGGCGCCTGTAGGGGTAGTCATAAAAATTACGATTACCGCAGTTGAAACCACGGCTACGAATATAAACAGACCGTCCTTCAGTGATTCATGAAATGTAAGTGATTTCAAAACTACGAACTCTCTTATCTTTAGCGCACCTAGGTAATGTCTGTCGAACTTTGAACTGTAGTTTTGTTTTGTCTTCGACTGAAAACTATACAAAACGCAGTGGTAAATAGCAACTTTGATTGGATTTAGGATCTAGAAATTAGCCCCCAACTTCCAACTCCCTCCGCCCACCGGCGGATACTGTCTATCGTCTAAACCCCAGCGCTTCTTTGACTAGTGGGTGAAGGTTTTCGGGAAGCTGACTAATGTCAAACCAGCCCGCTTCGATTATCTCAGGACGGCGCACTACAAAAACCTCTTTTTGAGGCAACGAAACCTCAAAAACAACTACTGGAAAAACGACGGTGTCTTCGTGCTGTCTAGTTCTTAGGATTTCTCTGAGCAATCCAGGATCTACACTCACATCTAACTCTTCGGCTATTTCTCTGCTCAAACCCTGATTCGGCGTCTCCCCACGGTGAAGACCGCCACCCGGCAGAACCCATTTCTGTAGTCCAATCCAGTTACGAAGCAGTAGTACTTCGTTTTTGTAAATTATTAATCCGCGAGTGCGCAACTTTCTGGATATAAACAAACGGACAAAAGGCTTGGCGACAAAAAAGATAAATCGTCCAATTCTTTCGCTCACTAAGCTTTTTCCAGTGGCGCAAAAGCAACGTTAAGCTTCTTGGTGCCGCGAGCACCGAACTTTATTTCCGCAGTTTGTCCGTCTACACCCTTAACGATCCCAACACCAAACACTGGGTGTCTAACTCGGTCACCACAGTGAAGATTTATCGGCGCTTCCTGAGCGTCGTACTCGACAGTCGGCTCGCTACCAGCCATTTCAAGGTCGCCTGCCGCTGAGACTTCCGAATCTATCTCGCTCAAAAACCGCGACGGAGCATTGTGTTGCACTGCACCATAAAGCAGTCGATTGCCGGCGTGAACCAAGTGCAACTCTTCTTTAGCTCGGGTCATGCCAACGTAGCAGAGCCTTCGCTCCTCCTCCATTTGCGCCTGTTCCCAGAAAGCTCTGGAATGAGGAAATATACCCTCCTCCATACCAGCCATAAACACCACTGGAAATTCGAGCCCTTTTGCCGCATGCAGTGTCATCAAAGTAACGGCATCGGCTTTGGTATCGTAGCTATCGATGTCGCTAAGCAAAGCTACTTCCTCTAAAAACCCGTCTATGCCGAGTTCGACATATTCATGCGCCACCGACAGCAGTTCCCGCACATTCTCAATTCTTGATTCGCCCTGCAGGGTTTTATCGTCCAGATAGTCAAAATAGTTGATCTGGCGAATCAACATATCTAGCACATTTTGAAGCGACGCGTCCTGCGAATATTCACGCAATTTTTCTAGTAACTGCGCTAACTCAACTAAGCCTTTTAGAGCTCGCTTGGTGAGTTTCGGGTGGGTTGCTACTTGGTTCATAGCCTCTGGCAAACTAAGCCCCGAAGCCTCCTGCCAGGAAAAAAAGCTCTCCAACGATTTGGCGCCAACACCCCGAGCAGGAACATTGACGATACGCAGGAAACTAACCCTGTCACTAGGCTGATACATCAAGCGCAGGTAGGCCACGATATCCTTAATCTCTTTACGGTCATAAAAACGCACCCCGCCGACAATGCGATATGGCACTCCGTATTGAACAAAGGCTTCCTCCAGCGCCCTGGACTGAGCGTTGGTGCGGTACAAAACAGCGAAATCGCTATATTTTCTTTTGCCCCTGCTCACTGCTGAGCGAACTGCCCGTATGACATGCTCGCCTTCTTCTCGTTCGCCGCGGACACTCTCCACCTGCACCGGCAAACCAGCCTGGGCGTCGGTCCAAAGCTCTTTTTTTGAGCGACTTTGGTTTTTGGTAATTATCTGGTGGGCAGCGTCCAGTATCGACTGCGTAGAGCGATAATTTTGTTCGAGCTTGATGAGCGTAGTGTCAGGATAGTCTTTCTCGAAATTCAAAATATTGCGATAATCCGCCCCGCGCCAAGAATAGATTGAATTATGCACAACCACATTTGCGGCTACGTAGTTATGCACCTGGTCGATGTCTAGGTCATACACTTCGCCACTGAAGCTGTCTTTACTGACTTCGACCACTTTGTCGTTGATAATTTTACCTTTTTTCATCACTGGCAACTCCATGCCGGCGTGAACTTGCCCAGCGGGCATGAATGAGTATTTTTTATCAGAAATATTGGCAAATTTATTCACCTGCATTATTTCCTTATTCGCCGCTACCCTGTCGAGCAATTGTTCGATCTTTCCAAAATCTTTACTAAACACTTCTACGCGATAGGTTCCTTGTTTGCCTTGTCTCACATTTAGGCCCAGTTTTTCGAAAACTTTTAGGTCTTTTTTACTGGTGGTATTGACCGATAATCTACTTGCAGACCAAGGGCTGGTAGTAGATATGCGTCTATCTCCAAAAAGTACAACATTTAGATTGACTCGCTTTAACCCATTGCGCACGGTCGCCTGAGGCTGGAAATGTGGATATTGAAAATTAATTGTTAAATCGCTCATTAGTTTTTGGGCTCTGTCTTTTGTATCTATTTCGGAAAAAATCGAGTCAATATATTTTTGGTCAAACTTCATTTGCCTGTTGGAATAAGCATGGAAAAGGAGCATTGGAATTCCGTATTTATACGAATACAAAGACTCCCAATAAAGAGCTTCTTGTCGGTTGGCACAAATTTTCAACACCCACATTCGATCAGCTCTTTCTTGATTGGCACGAACGCGTAGTCCGCTGTCGTACCCTCTTCCATCGCTGCGCGAACCTTTAGTGATTCCGATCCTGTAACCCTTGCCGCGCGAATACATTAAATACACAAAGTAGCCCTCTATTTTACCCCCCCTAGCGAACAGAAGATGGTTTGGCGTAACGCGCAACTTCTGGTTTGAAGCTGTTTTAATAACCACCACGGCACCTTGGTATTTAAACTTGCGCAACTTCGTAACCTCAAAAAACCCTGTTTTGCCGTAGCCACTCGCTGAGTGCACCATGTCGCCTTTTTTTACGATTTCAATATTCATCTCGCCGTTAGCAGTTTTAACTTTTGTGCCAGGAAGGAGGCATTGCCAGTCGTCGCCCACAACACAGATATTTTGATGTTTCTTGGCTAAAATTTTCACCAGCTGATACTGCGCAGCGTTAGTGTCTTGGTATTCGTCTATCAAGATATGTGAAAAATGCTTCTGCCATTTGGCGCGAACCTTCGTAGAACTTTCCAGCATCTGAACCGTTTTTTGCAACAAATCGTCAAAATCCAGCGCATTGGCTTCTTTGAGTAGTTTCTGGTAGACAACAAACACATCAGCGACTACCTTTTGGTTTGGTGTAGAGGCAGTAGCGGTGTAGTCTGACGGGCTCAGCATTTCGTTTTTAGCGCTGGAAATTAGACTAGCCACAGTTCTGGGCGCGTATTGCTTGGGATCAATACTAAGGCGTTTCATAGATTCTTTAATTGCCGCCGTCTGGTCTAGCGTGTCGAAAATGACGAAATTAGCTGGAATCGATATGTGTTCGCCATCTAGGCGTAAGAGGCGTACGCAGATAGAGTGGAAAGTCCCCATGAACGGCATCCAGCCACGGTTTGGGGCGGACTGTGAAGAACCGGTCATGAGTTCGTAAACTCGATTGCGCATTTCACCAGCCGCTTTATTGGTAAAAGTGACCGCCAATATATTCTCTGGAGCAATGTTTTTTTCACTCACCAAATAAGCGATGCGGTGCGTCAGAGTTTTGGTTTTACCACTGCCGGCACCAGCTAAAATCAAAAGCGGTCCATCGGTTTGTTGGACAGCCTTTTTTTGCTGATCGTTTAACCCCTCGAAAATATTCACTACACAAATAGTCTATAGCAATCCTCCAGGTACAAAAGCCCTAAATTCCTGGTGATGAATTACTGGGGGGTCAAAAACTACTTCTTCGATTGAGGCATACCTGGCGGTTCTCAAACAAACAGGTTTCAAGGGTGGCACCCTTGAAAACCCTTCGGAAAAATACTTTTCGTAAAGGAGGCCCCTGGGTTCACAAGGGGCTACCCCTTGCGACCTTGTAGTATTCGTAACCAGCCTAGGATTTTTGGTTACTGAGGCACGGCTAGGAAGATGTCAGTTTTGTTCCTGCGGGATTGCTATCGGCCGGAGAGTTTCATCTTGATGTAACCAAAGAATGCCAACTGGCACTCGATATTTCATGAAAAGCGGATTTAACTCGAATTCTCATTATAAAGATTTTGAATGCGAAGTGTTGAGGCCTAGCAGTAGATGGAGGTTTTTATTAGCTTAATGCAACCAAAGAAGCTAAATCGATTATCTCTAGTTCACTCAACACATAGGCCGTGGCTAAAATGACTACCAAAACAGCGATGAACACCTTGATAGATCCGCTTTGGCGGTGATGGTGACTGATTTTTATAGGTACATGATACTGCTTGGTGTCGAAGGTTTTGAGCGCCTCACCTCCTGAGGCACCAATGGTTCCTTCTGTTGATTTTGCATTAGGTATCTGAGCCTCTAGTTCGTCGGTATTGCCTGGGCTCTGCTCGGCAAGAACAGGATTTGACGGTAGGGTCTTGATGACAGGTTTTTCTGGCTCTAGTTTTTTCTTTGGCGCTGCCTCAGCTTCTTCTTTGGCCGGCTCCCTCTGCTTTAGTTGCAACTCCTCAGTCATCGGCTGGTCTTGAATTTTTTTGGACTCTTTTGTCTTTAGTGGTGGTCTCACAACCACATCCACAATAGACCTTGCCGTAGGCTTAGGCATTACTTTGACCGTATCATTGGCCGACTCACCGATTGGCTTAAGTTTAGTGTTGGAAACAAGCATAGTCTGACTCTCCCCTTTTCCGGGAGATGCGATACTAGTTTTTTCATCTTTTTTTACGTAGGCATTTCTTGTGACAATCTTAATGTCACCGGCAACTTCTTTGGACTGTTCTTGCTTCTTGATTGTGGAAGCTGGCTCATTTTCAACAATAGTCTTCGAGGCTGGTTTTTCCATCAGCTTTGGTCTAGTGGCTATCTCGTCCATATGAGCGTCAATAGCCGCTGACAGCTCGTCGATAGACATGTCTTCGTCATTGTTATCTTGGGGTGTGTCCTTGGCTGTCATTTGCTAACTCCCGGCTAAATGGTGCGCCGAGCTAACAATCTCGGCAAATTGCTTGTAATTGAGGCTGGCACCGCCAACTAAGAGACCGTCTACGCCCTCGATGTTCATATAGCTTTTGGCGTTGTCTGGCTTTACGCTTCCACCGTAGAGCACCCTTAGTCCTTGTTCGGCTTTCGGACCATAAAGTTCGCGTACATTATGTCGGATAAAGTCTGTTGCTTCTTTGACTTGGTCTGGCTTGGCATAGTCACCGGTGCCTATGGCCCAAACCGGTTCATAAGCAATTGCTAAATCTTGAATTTCTTTGGCGGTTAGATTGCGCAAATCGGCCATTAATTGATCGTGTAGCACTTGCTTGGTTTCACCGCTAACGCGATCGACTGATGCTTCGCCGACACACAAGATTGGCTTTATTTTGTTTCGCACTAGGGCTGAGAGTTTTTTGCCGATGATGTCGTCGGTCTCGCCGAAAACATGCCGTCTTTCGGAATGGCCAACCAGACAGTAATCCACCAACCCATGAAGCATAGCTGCCGATACTTCGCCGGTGTAGGCGCCTTCATCTTTGTAGAATGCGTCCTGAGCGCCCAGTTTCATTTTGTGTTTGTTGGTCTGTAGATTGAGTGGCTGAATAGACATGATGCTAGGGAAAATAACTACCTCTACATCTCGGTGCGCTTCGATATTTTTCTCAAGTCTATGCAGTAAAACACTGGCCTGATGGGTGTTTAGATTCATTTTCCAGTTACCGGCGATTAGTTTTTTACGCATAAGTTTTTCTATAGCCCACCTTCGTTCTTATGGTTACTATCATAAGTTACCGAGGCGAAACTGGCAACACGAACTCGAGTCCTGTCGTAGTATCTTTAAAAACTTTCCCGCTGACTAGAGTGGCTGACTGGCGGTGAATTCGGATATGCGCAGGTACTTAAATAAAAGTCAGCACCTGGCTCTAGCAAGCCTGTTTGACTACCCAAGAAATCGGATTATTTATCCAGGAGCGCTTCAACGCCTGGTAAATCTCTGCCAGCCATCAGCTCTAGGCTAGCTCCACCACCAGTGGAAACATGAGTAAATTTGTCCACTAAGCCAAGCTTATGTATAAACCCAGCGCTGTCGCCACCGCCAATAATACAGTTTAAGTTTTGGCTGGCGATAAACTTGGCCACTTCTTCGGTGCCTTTTTTGAACTTTTCAAACTCAACTACACCTAAGGGGCCGTTCCAGATAATCGTGCCGGCGGTTTTTAGGGTTTTTTTAATATTCTCGATAGTGCGGGGACCAAAATCCATTATTATGTCGGCACTGGCGACATCTTCGGTGGCAACATCATGCCTTTCGGAGCTTTGGTCAAAGCTAGTCCCCACTGCTACATCAAAAGTCGGTAGTATTAGTTTGGTTTGGCTCAGTTCGCAGTGTTCTATTACCTCTTTGGCGGTGTCTGTTTCGTGGGGGTCGTATTTGCTAGAGCCGACATCGTAGCCCATGGCCACTAAAAAAGTATTGGCCATCGCTCCGCCAACAATCATGCTGTCTGAAGCTTCTAAAAAGCGCTCCAACAGATCAATCTTGTCCGCTATTTTGGCGCCACCGACCATCGTTACTAGCGGTTTTTGGGGGTCGTTAATCGCTTTGTTTATGGCTAAAACCTCGCCCTCTAGCAGTAGTCCGGCAACGGCTGGTAAGAACTGAGTGATGGCGTCAGTACTGGCGTGCGAGCGGTGCACTACCCCGAAGCCATCTTGGACGAAATAATCGGCTAGTTTGGCTAGTTGTTTGGCGAACTCAGCGTCATTGCTTTCTTCCTCTTTGTGAAAACGCAAGTTTTCTAATAACAACACCTCGGCAGGCTTTAATTTTTTCGTAGCTTGCCAGGCGCCGTCGCCAACAGTTGTTGGTGAAAAAGCAACTTCTTGGCCTAGAAGTTCACTCAGCCTCTGGGCTACAGGTTCTAGGCTTAAATCTTTGCTTACCCCTGGGCCAGGTCGCCCTAGGTGGGAAATGATGATGACTTTGGCGTTTTGATTTAGTAAATACTGGATTGTTGGTATGTTTTTGCGGATGCGGTAATCGTCGGTGATTTTGCTGTCGCTCATTGGCACATTGTAATCAGCACGCACCAAAACGGCTTTATCTGTAAAATCTATATCTCGAACGGTTTTTTTATTGAACATCTTGAGTCTTAGTGTACCAAAACACTTATGGTTTTTTCGAATAAACCTCAAAGAAACAGCAACACTTCAACACGTGCTCTTGGTTTGCGAACCGAGGTTCGACCTTCTCCGGAGAGAAGTACCAATCAAAAACGCCACCGCAAGGGTGGCATGTTTGATTGGTGATCCCAACGGGAGTCGAACCCGTATTTCCAGGATGAAAACCTGGTGTCCTAACCATTAGACGATGGGACCGTGTTTTTATTGTAACAATATTTTGAATTTAACGATGTTGATCTACTTGTAGTTCCCGATGAATCGGGAGGTGTCCTACTCACCGATATTTGTCTGGTGACAAATTCGTCGAGCCCACCTCGGCGCCGCCCATGCCTCCGGCCTTGCGAAATGCCACTAGCAGTTCTACCACGGTCTTACTCGCTACAAAGTAGCGAATCAGCCGTCGCCACACCTCGCATCGGGCGTTAACACGCGCCGGTGCTCCGGTCTTGCGGAATGCTCCCAGCATTCCTCACATTAGACGATGGGACCGCTAAAGACGAACGATATTATAGCTTATATCTCGCGCTGACAGAAGTGTTGGTGACATTTTTTGACATAGAAGCGATTGGGTGTTTTTATTAGATGCATGAACCCTGAGAAATCGACACCTCATGGCGTGTTTAACGATTTTGAATTTACACCTGTGGGCTGGTGGTTAGACACCTTAGCGGAGGAAATTGCAAAAGAATTAGGGAAGGCTCCTAGAATTGGGCGAGGCTCTGTGGTATTGGAACAAAACGAGAACGAAACTATTGTTTCGTTCCGCCAAAATGGTTCAGAATCAATAGTCAGTATCCTCGAGATAGATGGTCGAATCGTTCTGAAAGTGCACCCTGAAGCAGAAATCCTAACCCCTGACCACGCTGACGACATCGCTCATGAATTAGTACACCAGCTCGGCTACGCCGAACATCATCCTGGCCCCAGTAAAAGTTGTTGCTAGGCATCGGTTTCTAGGAGTCGTGAATAACTACTTAAAACCGCACCGCAATCCTGACATTTCAAATTCAATTATTCAGGACTTACGCGCTCGTAAGTCCTGTTATTATAACTTTCTGAGGGCCGGAGTATTTATTATAATTTCATCTGTAAATTTAGTAAGTTAGCAGAGTGCAGTCTTTGCCAGCTCTTGCGAGTCAACTGACAGAGGTGTCCCTGCTGGCAAGTACTGTAAATATCGCCCCTTGAGTAAACAACTACCTCGCCGTTTCATTCTCACTATTATACATATATGACGGCCGTCATATATGTATAATTTGGGTCGCGACCTCAAGTTCGATTATTATACAAAAGGTTACGATCGTGAGTTTTGGTATAATAATTATTCCCCGGCAACAGATAAGAACTGTACCAAAATCTGTGGTCGTGTCTCTCGAAAAAACAACGAGAAACAAGTCGAAGCTATCTTGCACAGGCTTAAAACTTCACTGGCAGTGGCGGTGGTGTTTTAAAAATACTTGCCTCGGCAGTAAACCATCCTGTGGTTTTTTATAAAACTCGGATGAAACGCTCGCTCGACATTCCCCCTTGTGCTTTTTGAGATTATATTATAAAAGCATTGACATAATCATTTTTATATTGTAGGATGTAGCCATCATCGTTTTGCGGCATGTGAGGTGGAGACTCACGAACAAGCGGGATGACCGTTTGGACGCCCCGGGAAGATTGGGAAGTTTCACATCAGAATACAGGACTATTCGATAGGTCCGACGTTTCAGTCGGACTGTCTAGATTAGTTTTTTGTTTTCTGGAGACTCTCGCATATAGGCAACGCATTAAACCGCGAGAAATCTGTATGAGAGTGGAGTTCGAGGAAGAGCCGAGCACTAGAGTGAGCTGTATGAATAATACTGCAAACGAAGCGCGCCAGGTTCTGACGACGAAATACGCCTCATGCAGGTTTCTGAGCCAAGTAGGACGAGTGGGCACATTAATAAGTCAAATCGTTACAGTTTATTATTTTTCGAATTCTGACACAGCAGATCAGTTCATGAAGTGAATTCATGAATTCGCTGCTGTTATTGGCGACTACATCGTTGCTGAACTCCAGTAACTTTTTAGCGGTACCATCTTGTACAGCTAAAAAGCTGCTTCGTTCGCGCCTTGTGTTCGTCTAATCAGAATACGAAAAAATAACTTTGCTTCGTTTACTGAGAGCAGCTATATGTGCGCGGGGGTTTTATAAATGCATGCCGCAATTATTCACCCTGCGCATATTTCTCTGCTTTCAGTGCGTAATGGATTCGTCTATTACAGATGAGGCAGTAGGTCTATGGCTTCGGCTATAGACTCTGTAACACTACTCAATAAAACCTGTTTTTAGAACATTTGATACTTCTTCTTTGATTTCGGGCAGTGTATTGCGGGCGATAATTCGCCTGTAGCACACTGCCCAAACGGGACAGTAGTAGCTTCGGCTATTTAAGCTATCCCGCAAGGGAAGGAGTTTGATAATGTCCATGGAAAACGTTGACGGGGTTGATGAGGGTCGTCAGATCCTTACCGCCCTTGGCGTTGCTGTCCGACAGCGCGCCACCGAAGCGGCCAAAGAGGCAGCCGCGCTCCTTGCTCAGCTCCAAGAGTTAAGCAAGGAAAGCTCAGTCGCCGAAATTGGCGCCCGAGCCGTTCAACAGCACATTGCTGATGAAATCGGCGAAGTCGCCGAGGAGACCGCCACGGCAGGCGAGGAAGCTGGGCAACTCGAAGCTGTTATCACGGGCACCACGCCCGTGTCCTCGCCGCCAGATGGCGACGAGGAGGAGACAGACGACGAAGAAGTCGTCCCGCCTCTAGCAGCACCCGAGCCGACGACTGCCCCCACGGCAATCGTCCGCCACCCCCGTAACTGGGGTTGGCTGGCTTGGGCAACGGCGATCATCGCGGGGTTTCTAACCCTAAGATTCGTCGTCATGCCTGCCTCCGGTCCGATATCCGAGTTTTTACTCGGTCCCGCCGGATGGAGCTGGCTGGTAACAACCAGTCAGTGGGCGCTCGGTGCTACAACCACCCTCACGGGGTTCTACCTCGGTGGATGGTTGGGTTCCTGGCTAGACGAGGAGGTACTCTCCTAATCTAGTCAGCTACGAGTTAGCAACTCATAAAAATTGCTCGGATGTGGCTAGAATTGCCCTGGTGCAAGCTAGATGAGATGCAAATTCTCATACATCCGCTAAGTCCCATAATCCTCTGGGGACTCAAAGAAATTAGAGGCCGTCGCTCTATACCCTTAGGAGGTATTTAAGATGGAGCGTCAAAAAACCTGGCGTGACGGAGCGAAGGCCTTCTTCGCTTTAACAACGCTGATCATCGCCATGATGGCGATGATTTGGCTTCTCGTTGGTGCATTTAGCACTGACGAAGAAGGATCAGGCGACGCAACAGCGCCGTCTGAGGAAACGACCACGGTGCCTGCCACGACCACGACGACCATCGTAACCATCGCCGACGAAGAGTCGGGAAACCTAATGGTTGCGGAAGTCGCCGAGTGGTCTCCAGTGTTTAACGCTGGAGACTTAGTGCAGGATAGCACCATGTGTAGCTTCTTCTCTTCGGAAACAGAAGCATATGCATGGATCAGTGCGGTTCAGATTGCTACAGAGGAGTCCGAACAGGATTTCCTCGACATCTTCAATGAGCGCTATCAAGTGCTCCGCAAAGATTACTGGCAACAATTGCCTACGGCTGCCCTCAACATGATGAAGTTCATGGAAAAGGGAAAACCTTGGTTACCTGAGCTGGTAGAAGCTCTGAACGGGGCTGGTTCCTGGGATGAGGAAAACCCATCGAAGACGATGGTCCTCGTCGAGGAACTAACCTGGACGTCTGTAGTCAAGACTCCAACCAGTTTCCGCACCACAGGGTGTCGGAACCACGGCGAGTCAGACGATTCGGGGTTCCGAACCGTCTTCAAGGCTCAGAATGTGACTGTGTCACCTGATGACCCCGACTGGGTTCCGACCCTTGTCGATGTCATCTTGCCATCCGTTATCAACATGCGCCTGCAGACTGAAGGTTCCGACCTTCGAGTGCATATGGTGCAGTTGGATGATGGCATTGCGTTTGACATTGTGAACCTTTCCACCCAGCGTGGAAAGAGGATCGAAATCGATCGCAAGGCGAGCGTGCCAGTTATCGTTGTCGATGAGAAAAGCAACTTCGTGTATACGGAGATGTTGTTCTCGACCGTTTGCGGCAATCCACCCTTGCCGGAGTTCGCTCCGCCACGCAAGGTTGAAGCCACGACGACCACGACTGTGCCGCCGACAACAACGACGACCACTCTGCCGCCGACGCCGACCACCACAACGCTGCCGCCGACGCAGCCCCCCAACACGCAGCCGCCGGAGG
>CAYOYH010000002.1:0-23522 GCA_964408165.1 uncultured Candidatus Saccharibacteria bacterium
CAACAGACTCTGGTTTACTTACTGACGATAGAGCAGTCGCCGTTACTGTCACAGACGTAAACGAACATGCTGTCACAGCACCAGCAGATACAAACGCAATTGCTAACACAGTAGCAGAAAATGCGGGAACTGGAATAGCTACTGAAATAACAGCCAACGCAACTGATGCTGATGGAACAAATAATACTGTAACTTACTTTTTAACAGATGATGCAGGCGGTAGATTTCAGATTGATACAAATACAGGAATCGTAACAACAACAGCAATTGGTTTTGATTACGAAACAGCTATCAGTCATAACATCACAATTAGAGCAACCTCTGCCGATACTTCGACAGCCGACCAAGTATTTACTGTTCAGGTTACAGATGTAAACGAATATGCTGTCACAGCACCAGTAGCGCCAACTATAACTTCACCAACTAGCGGGGAAGCAACAGGCCTCAACCCAACTATTACTGGAGCCTGTGAAGCGGGAGCGACGATCTCCATCACCTCACCGGATATTACCCCGAACCCAACTACTGGAGCGTGCAATGTGCTCGGAGCTTACTCTATTCCTGTAGTGGTTAATCCAGGGTCAGGGTCTGTGACACTATCGATTACCCAGACAGACGGTAGCGGAAATGTCTCTGGCGTATCAAGCATAACTTTTGAATCGGTCGATAGTAATATTGACGAAACAATCGACTCAACTCAACAAAATGATGTTTCGAAAGACCAAAAACCAGCAACAGAAGACCAGGCAACTTTTAATTGGCTGTATGTCTTTGGCTTCGGTCTGTTGGCGACAGCAATATTCACCATATGGAGACACCGAATGCGGAGTGAGGAGTAGAAGTTAGAATCTGGAATCCACTGCCCAGTGCGCTACCCAGTGGAAGAATCTAAATTGGTAGACAGTAGACGGCGCATGGTGGATAGTGGACTAGAGGCTGGGAGTTGGAGTATAGAAACTGGAAATTAGGAAGGCTCTTGCCCAGATAAAATCCTAGTTCTAAGCTAAAACCAATGAAATTACAGATACCATGTGGAGAACTGAGTAGTTACAAAGTTGGAAAAATTCCCAAAACACTCCCATGTTGATGTTGAAGCCTCTAAAACAACTAAACTATTGGATCTGAATCGGCAAGACAGTTGATGGCTACTACAGCCTTTTTCGTAAACTTATTTATGTCCAGCAGAAGCAAGTTTTCACCAAGCTCGGGAGCATAGCAGAGATAGATGAGAGCTACTTTGGCGCTAGAAGACTCCGTGGTTTCCATATGAAGCTAAAGCGTGGTCGAGGCACCAGAAAACAACCGGTGCTTGGTATCTACACAACGAAATGGTCGAGTCTACACCGAAATAGTCCCCAATTGTTCAGGAGCTATCTTGCAGGACATTGCTACTCATACCATATCTGTTAATGCTGAGATTAACTCTGATGGCTGGAGCAGCTACGATAGACTAGTTGATGTTGGTTACGACAAACACTACCGTATTATTCACAGTAACAACGAACGGAGTGATAGCCACGGTCATCACATTAACGGTATTGAAAACTTCTGGAGCTTCACCAAAAGAAGAATGTAGCGTAAGAATGGCGTCAGGAAGACTTACTTTGAATTATTTCTCAAAAAATGCGAGTGGAGACATATTAGAAGCTAGGAACAAATGGAAGCCGAACTCGAAAAGCTACTTAACCAGTACAATAAACAACCAAGAAAGGAGCAGGACTAGCTAGTTTTGCTGGGCGAGAGCCTTGTCTAAAATCATATCTTAAAGCTAAAGTGTCGCGGAGACTGGGGCTTAGTATAATTAACGACCGTACTGTACTTGACACTTCCAGCGTTGCTTGCCGGCTGATGTTTTGCAATGGTAATTGTATGTTTTTTTTATTGAATTAATGTCTCACGACATTAATTCATAGTCAATAACAGAGGGAAAGTTGTCTAAAAACCAACACGATATTGCCTACAGCCCCTATTTCCCCATTCTAGATTCTAACTTCTAAATTCTAGATTCTGACTCCCAACTCCCAACTTCGGCTTGACTTTTCGACAAACATTACCCAAACTACTGTGCTAAGAAGAAGAATAAGTCGCCGCATGGTTTAGTTTGCTCCAAAAATAGAGCGCGTGAATTGGGCAGCTTAGTGTGGCTTCTAAAAAGTCAAACTAAATAACACTAGTAAAACATCATAATCCCAAGTAGGAGCGCGCATTTATATGGCTAAGAGCACCGCCACTAAACGCGTCTATTTCAGCGAAGTAGACGAAATAACAAAACTTCCAAACCTAATAGAACACCAGAAAAAATCTTTTGATTGGTTCGTCAAAGACGGACTGGCAGAGATTTTCACCGAAATCAATCCTATCGATGACTACACCGGAGAAAAGCTAGAGCTTCGTTTCAAAAAGCATCGTTTCGAACCGCCAAAAATAACTGAGCTGGAAGCCCGGGAGAACAATGTCTCCTACGATGCACCGCTCAAAGCGGTGGTTGAGCTAACTAACAAAGTTACAGGCGAGATAAAAGAGTCTGAGGTATATCTAGGTGATTATCCGTGGATGACTGAACGAGGCACTTTTGTGATAAACGGTGCCGAGCGGGTGGTTGTTAGCCAGTTAATTCGTTCCGCTGGCGTTTTCTTTACTGCTGCCACCATTGGCTCTAAGCGTCATTTTGGCGCCAAAGTTATCCCCGGGAGAGGCGCTTGGCTGGAGTTTGAAACCGCTAAAAATGGCGCTATTTTTGTAAAGATTGACCGACGTCGAAAAATCCCAGTAACGACTTTGCTCCGAGCCTTGGGGTATTCTTCGAATGCTAAGATGAAAGATGCTTTCAAGCACGTCGACACTGGCGAATTCAATTACATCGACGCTACTTTGGAAAAAGATCCTAGCTCCAGCTCCAGCGACGCCCTTATCGAGGTTTATCGCCGGCTTCGACCTGGCGATTTGGCAACGGTAGAGAATGCCAAGCAGCTGATTGAGAACATGTTTTTCAATTACAAAAGGTTCGATTTCTCCAGGGTTGGGCGATACAAAATCAACAAGCGTCTAAACCTAAACACCCCCAACACCACCAAAGGGCGAGTGATGCAGCTTAGCGATTTGAGCGCCATAGTCGCCGAAATTATTCGCCTAAACAACACCCAGGAAGCTCCTGATGACATCGATTCTTTGGCTAATCGACGCATCAAGCTGGTTGGCGAGCTGGTACAACGGCAATTTAGAATCGGCATGCTTCGAATGGAGCGCAACGCCAAAGACCGAATGTCGATGTCCGAAATAGAGACAGTGGTGCCAGGACAGCTAATAAACGCCCGCCCTATCGTGGCGGCAGTGCGTGAGTTCTTTGCTAGTTCCCAGCTTTCGCAGTACATGGATCAGATTAATCCGCTCTCTGAGCTAGCACACAAACGACGCCTAAGTTCGATGGGCCCTGGCGGCTTATCCAGAGAACGGGCCGGCTTCGAAGTTCGAGACGCCCACGCCACTCACTACGGACGCATGTGCACAGTAGAGACACCTGAAGGCGCCAACATTGGACTAGTGTTAAACCTAGCCAACTACGCTCGAATAAACGATTATGGCTTTCTGGAGACACCTTACAGGAAAGTTGTCAACGCCGTCATTCCAAAAGATGCCTCCGGGCATGTTGCCAGCGTTGATTTAGAAGATGGAAAAGGCAAGGTGATAGTCCGAGCCGGTGAAACCATTACTGCTTCCAATGCCAGGAAACTAGCTAAACTCTCAGCTAAAACGATTCCAGTTAAAGCCAAAGTCACCAGTAAAGTAGTTCTCCTCGATGCTTATGCTGAAGAAGCGTCAGTTATAGCTGGCGCCGGAAACGAAACCGACAAAAACGGCTATTTTGTCAACCAACGAGTATCGGCTCGGGACCATTTGGTCATTGGTGAGGTAGACGCGAATGAAGTCACTCATATGGACGCGTCAGATTCTCAGATTATTGGCTCATCGGCCGGTTTGATTCCGTTCATTGAGAAAAATTATGTCTACCGTTCTTTAATGGGTGCCAACCAACAACGTCAAGCGGTGCCACTGATTAACCCGGAGTCACCTCTCGTTGGAACTGGAATGGAAAGTGTTACAGCCGATAATTCAGGCCAGTTGATTGTTGCCGAGGGTAGCGGTGAAGTAATCAAGGCTGACGGCGACGAAGTAGTTGTCAAATACGGCCGAGTTAAAAAATCATACTTCCCTATGCGCTTTGTACGCAGCAACGAAGGTTCGTGTATTAACCAGAAAGTTGTCGTTGATTCTGGCGACAAAGTAAAACAGGGCGATATACTCATAGAAGGCATGTCGATTCAGGGCGGTGAACTAGCTTTAGGTAAAGATCTTCTGGTTGCGTTCATGCCGTGGGGTGGCTATAATTTCGAAGATGCGATCATCATCTCGGAGCGTTTGGTCAAAGATGATGAGCTGACATCTATTCATATCGTTGATTACATGACCGAAATCCGTGAGACCAAGCTTGGTCCAGAGATTGTAACTCGGGACATACCAAATGTTTCCGAAGAAGCCCTGCGACATTTGGACGAAGACGGTATTGTCCGAGTTGGTGCCGAAGTCCGACAGGGTGACATTTTGGTCGGCAAAATTACTCCCAAAGGCGAAACCGAACTATCTAGCGAAGAAAGGTTGCTACGGGCAATTTTTGGCGAAAAAGCCAAAGATGTACGCGATACTTCGCAGAGAATGGGTAACGGCAAACATGGCAAAGTTGTTGGGGTTAAGATTTTTTCTAAGAAAAACGGCCACACGTTAAAGGCTGGTGTTTTGATGCAAGTTCAGGTATTTGTGGCGCAGATGCGAAAAATTTCAGTCGGCGACAAACTGGGTGGGCGGCACGGAAATAAGGGCGTTATCGCCCGAATTTTACCCGAAGCCGACATGCCGTTCATGGAAGATGGCACGCCAGTCGATCTGTTACTCAACCCACTAGGCGTTCCCAGCCGTATGAATATTGGACAGTTGTTTGAAAACCACCTCGGAATGGCGGCTCGAACCTTGGGCTACAAGGTAGCATCGCCGCCTTTCAATGGTGTACCAATCGACAAGATTAAGAGTGAGCTCAAAAAAGCTGGTTACAACGAAGACGGCAAATCTCAGCTCTACGACGGGCGCACCGGAGAGGCGTTCAAGGAACGAACCACCGTCGGCTCAATGTACATGATCAAGCTCAATCACATGATTGCCGACAAGATTCACGCCCGATCAATCGGGCCCTACACCATGGTTACCCAGCAGCCTCTTGGCGGCAAGGCTCAATCTGGTGGCCAGCGTTTTGGAGAGATGGAAGTTTGGGCGCTAGAAGCCTACGGCGCTGCTAGCACTTTGCAGGAGATGCTAACCATTAAGTCCGACGATGTCTACGGACGCTCGAAAGCCTATGAATCGATAATCAAAGGCGAGCCCATCGTTGGCCCTAAGATCCCAGAATCGTTCAACGTTTTAGTGAAGGAACTTCAGGGACTAGGGCTAAAGATTGATTTGGTGGTTCACGAAACCAAGAAGCTAGTTGATGCAGAGGTAGTGCTAGAGGAAGTCATTAAGCAGGAAGCTGCTAATATGCCACAAAACTTAACTGCTGATTTGCCAGAAGTAGATGTCACCACTGATGCTGCTAGAGATGAATACGACAAAGACGAAGTTGCCAAGGTGGCTAAAACCAAAGGAGGAGGCGTAAAATGAGTAGATACGAACCCCAAAACAATATCCTAGACTTCGATGCGGTGCGCATTACCGTTGCCTCCAACGAAGACATTTTGGAATGGTCACACGGCGAAGTAACCAAGCCGGAAACTATTAACTACCGCACTCAAAAACCAGAACGCGATGGACTGTTTTGTGAGAAGATTTTTGGGCCGGTTAAAGATATAAATCCACATGACACCAAGCTAAAGGGTGTCCGCTACCGCGAAGCAGCTGTAGATAAGAAAGGCGAACTGGTAACCAAATCCATAGTTCGGCGAGAGCGGATGGGGCACATACAATTGGCTGCACCAACGGCGCACATCTGGTTCATGAGAGGCACACCTTCCTCTATGGGGCTAGTGTTGGGTATGACGGTTAAGAATTTGGAGCGAGTAATTTATTTTGCTAGCTACATTATCAAAGCCGTCGATGAGGAGAAAAAAGAACAGCTGGTTGCGGACATGGAAGCTCAGGCGAAGGCAGCCAAAGTAGCTATAAAAGCTCGCTGGGAGAAGGAAGCTAAGGTCGAAGGCGCCGACATCAAAAAGCTAGCCGAGGCACAAACCAAGGAGCTGGAAGAAAACATGGAGCAATACGTTGAGCGCAAGGCTCAACTGGTTTCTTTGGCGCTGATGAACCTACTGACAGAACTTCAATACGCTGAGTTACCAGAAGAAATGACGGAAATCATTGACGTAGGCATTGGCGGGCAAGTCATGAAAGAGTTGTTAGAAGCTGTTGAGCTACAAAAGCTAATCAAAGAACTAGGTGAAGAAGCTGAAGGTACTAAGGGTCAAAGGAAGCGAAAACTTTTGAAGCGCCTAAAAGTACTGGAGGGCATGCTGCGTGCTGGAATCAAGCCGGCATCGATGATGCTGACGGTCATACCGGTAATTCCACCAGATTTGAGACCAATGGTGCAGTTAACAGGTGGTCGTTTTGCGACATCTGATCTTAACGATTTGTACCGACGCGTTATCAATCGGAACAATCGACTGAAAAAACTTTTGGATCTAAAAGCCCCCAGTGTGATTACCAGGAACGAAATGCGTATGCTTCAAGAAGCAGTCGACGCGCTGATTGACAACAATAATTCACGGAGTGGCCGAGCTGTTAGCTCTACAGGAAATCGAAGACGCTTGAAATCACTCAGTGACATGCTGAAAGGCAAGCAAGGTCGTTTCCGCCAAAACCTTCTCGGCAAACGAGTAGATTATTCTGGTCGTTCGGTCATTGTTTCTGGCCCTGACCTAAAACTTAACGAATGCGGCCTGCCAAAGATGATGGCGTTAGAGTTGTTTAAGCCGTTCATCATCGGACATCTGACCGAAAGCGAGAAAGCACACAACATCAAATCAGCTTCACGCATGATTGAAATGGGCGAAACCGCTGTCTGGGATGCTCTGGATGAAGTGATTAAAGGCAAGTATGTGCTTTTGAACCGCGCACCGACGCTTCACCGTCTTGGCATACAGGCTTTCCAGCCCAGACTAATCGAAGGTAAGGCTATTCAGCTGCATCCACTAGTGTGTAAAGGTTTTAACGCTGATTTCGATGGCGATCAAATGGCAGTTCACTTACCGCTCTCAGCGGCGGCACAAAAAGAAGCCCGAGAGATTATGTCGGCAGCTAAAAATCTGCTGAAACCAGCCGACGGAACACCAATCTTGCACATAGAACAAGACATTGTCTTAGGGTGCTACTATTTGACTTACGACCGTCCTGCTTTGGCTGGGCTAACCCTTAAACCATACCGAGATATCCAAGAAGCCATCTACGCCTACGAAAATGAAATCCTAGAGCTTCACACTCCGATCCAGCTAAGGGTTAAAGGAGAACTACGCCAGACTACGCTAGGACGGGCGCTGTTTAACGAGATATTCCCGGAAAGTTTCGAATATCAGGACGAGCCCATGACTAAGAAAAGGCTATACGGAGTCATGATCAGCATTTACAACGAATACGGAACTGAAGCTACCGCAATAATAGCGGACGATTTGAAAGACATTGGGTTTGAATACGCCACGGTTTCGGGCATTTCCACAGGTATGGATGATTACACTGATTTGGAATCACTCGACGACTTACTGAATGTCGGAGAGGAACAGGCCGCAGCCATCAGTACTCAGTACGAACAAGGGTTCATCACTAACGATGAGCGTTACCGTTTGACGGTTGATGCCTGGAAAGAAGTTGATAAGCAGGTGGCTATCGCCCTCCAAGACAAACTAGACAAAGAAGATACCACGACATCCCTGACCGTCAACTCTGGCGCTAGAGGCAACATTGGTTCGATTAAACAGATTGCTGGTGTGATTGGTGTGACTGTCGATGCCACCGGACGAGAAATCGAGCTACCTATCCGCTCCAGCTACAAAAGCAGTCTTTCACCGCTAGAGTATTTTGTTTCCACTCGCGGTTCTCGAAAAGGCATGATCTCCACCGCGCTCAAAACCGCAGATTCGGGTTACCTTACGAGGCGCTTGGTAGATGTGTCGCAGGATGTGTTTACCAACGATAAGAATTCAGATGACCCCGGATTTATTGTTGACCGGGCTGAAACAGAAGACATTGGTTTGGATTTCGCACACCGAATAACTGGCCGAGTTTTGGCGGCTGGCGTCAAAGTCGACGGCAAGCAAATAGCTAGGAAAAATGCTTTGATAACCAAGAGAATCGCCGAAGCTATTGAGAAAAGCAAGGTGGAGGGCGTGAAAATAAAGAGCGTTCTTAGCTGTAAGGATCTGCGTGGAGTTAGCCGCGAATCATATGGAGTCGATTTGGCCACTGGCGAATTGGTGGCATCGGCGCAACCGGTTGGTGTGATTGCCGCTCAGTCTATTGGCGAGCCTGGAACTCAGCTAACACTAGACGTTTTCCATGCTGGTGGTGTAGCTGGTGAGGATATTTCCCAGGGTCTACCGCGTGTAGAGGAGATTTTCGAAGCCCGTTCACCGAAGGGTCAGGCTTTCATGAGCGAAGCTTCTGGAACAGTCAGTGTCTGGGAGGACGGCAATGATTACGTAGTTCAAATCGTTCCCGCTAATATCAAGACCGAAGTTTTGAAATTGGAGGGTCGAAAGGCCAAGGTCAAATCTGGCACCGAAGTAGCTGCTGGTGATGTGTTGGCTGTGACTGCTAAAGATGCTAAACCACTCGTCGCACCTATCGAAGGTACAGTAGAGGTGTTCGAGGATGAATTGGTCATTGCCTCTGGCGACGACAGAGTGGTTCGTTATCGAATCCCTGGCTTCAAGCAGTTGGCAGTTGTTGACGGTGAAACAATCGAAGCTGGAGCACGCCTGAGCAATGGATCGCTGAACCTGCACGATCTACTGAGGCTCAAGGGTATTGAAGCCACCCAGCGCTACATCATGAACCAAGTGCTTGGGATTTTTGCATCGCAAGGTCAAAACATTGCCGATAAACATCTAGAAGTTGTGATTAGGCAAATGTTCTCCAGGGTACAGATTGAAGATCCTGGCGATAGCACTTTTGTTATCGGCGATATTGTTTCTAAAGCGTCGGTTGTTGAACAGAACGAGGAGCTAGCGAAGGCTAAGAAAGAGCCGGCTCAGTTCACTCAAATGCTTCTAGGGATTACCAAGGTTTCAACTTGGTCGGATAGCTTCCTGTCGGCGGCTAGCTTCCAAGACACCACCCGTGTTTTGATAGCGGCAGCCATTAGCGGCAAGCTAGATAATTTACGCGGACTGAAGGAGAATGTGATTATTGGTCGCAAGATTCCTGTCGGCACCGGAGCAGTTAGTGAACCAACAGAGGTTGACGAATAATGTCATATCTGTTAAATTCATCTGGATTAACGAAAATAGTTTCAGGGGAGTGGTCTAGTGCCAACAATTAACCAATTAGTTAGAAGCGGCCGCAAGAAGACTAAGAAGAAATCTAAGTCTCCTGATTTGGCGTGGGTTAGTAACTCGCTCAAAACTAAGAAGTATCAGAAGCCGTCACCGCTGAAAAGAGGTGTTTGCATCAAGGTAACAACCCGAACTCCGCGTAAACCGAACTCGGCACTACGCAAAGTTGCTAGGGTGCGCTTGACCAACGGACAGGAAGTCTGGGCCTACATTGGTGGCGAAGGACACAACCTCCAAGAGCACGCTGTGGTTTTGGTTCGCGGTGGTAGAGTTCCCGATTTGCCGGGTGTGCGCTACCACATTGTTCGTGGCGCGCTAGATTTGCAGGGTGTTGAGGGGCGAAAACAACGCCGCTCAAAGTACGGAGCGAAAAAACCGTGATGAGTATAAAGTATAAAGTATTGAGTATTAAGTATAAAATAAGTAGCGAAATAAGTAGCAAGTATGAAGTAGCAAGTATAAAGCGTGGGAAAACTGCAATGGCTGCAGTTTTTGCCCTTTTTGCTAATTCCTTTTTGCTAATTCCTGCCCCTCTTTCTACTTTCCACTTTATACTTTCAACTCGCAGAACGGAGTTCTGCCGTGCCTAGAAAAAAGACTAAATCCTTGCAACGAGTAATACTGCCCGATCGCAAATACAATTCGGTGTTGGTTCAGCGCCTTATCAATAAACTGATGTTAAGCGGCAAGAAGTCGACTGCCGAGAGGCTGGTCTATGCCGGCATGGAGCAGGCCGCCAAAAAACTCAAAGTAGAGGAGCCACTAGCGGCGCTAGAAGCAGCCATGAAGCATATCTACCCAGCCATGGAAGTAAAATCTCGCCGAGTTGGCGGAGCCAACTACCAGATTCCTTTCGAGGTGAAAGGTACCCGAAAAACTCACCTAGCCTTGATGTGGTTCGCAGGGGCAGTGCGAGCTCGCAAAGGTAAATCGCTAGACAAATGCATTGCCGACGAAATTGTCGACGCCAACAACAGCACTGGCGCGGCCGTTAAGTTCAAAGAAGATGTGCATAAAATGGCAGAAGCAAACCGAGCTTTTGCTCACTTCGCTAGGTATTAACATGACTATTGAAACTGAAGTAAATCACGATTTAAATAGTCCTGAGCGCAGAATTCACGACGAGGAACTTCTAGAAGTGTTGACTCGTTATATTGGCGGCGAATATGTTGCTTTGTCGATAGTAAGTACGGACAGGGAAGTCGGCTTTAGTGAATATGACATTCGTACCTCAAGATATGGAGAAGCAAGACCAGTTATCGCCAGCGACGAAATAGGACTGGCGTTGACTCTAGAAGACGCTTGGCAATTGGCAATTTCAATAGAAGCACACTGGGGAAGGCAAGGGCTGCCATTCAGTGAGAGTGCACGTACTGTAAAGGAGTAAAATGGCAACAGAAAAACAATATCCACTGAAAGATGTAAGAAATATCGGAATTATTGCTCATATTGACGCTGGCAAGACTACTGTTACGGAAGGCGTTCTTTACCGTACTGGCAAAAGTTACAAAATCGGTGCCGTACATGAAGGCAAAGCCATTATGGACTGGATGGAGCAGGAGCAAGAGCGCGGCATTACCATTACTTCTGCCGCCACGACTTGCTACTGGCAGGATCACAAGATTAACATCATCGATACGCCCGGTCATATTGACTTTACCGTTGAGGTAGAGCGCTCGCTTCGAGTGCTTGACGGCGCAGTGACAGTTTTTGATGGCAAAATGGGAGTGGAGAGCCAATCTGAAACTGTTTGGCGCCAAGCCGACAAATACGGCGTACCCAGAGTTTGCTTTGTCAACAAAATCAACCAAACCGGTGGCGATTTCTACAAATCTCTAGACAGTATTCGTGAGCGACTAACCAAGCACGCCCACCCTATTCATTTGCCTATTGGTTTCGAGCAGTCGATTAAGGGCATTGTTGACCTCGTCAGCATGAAGGCCTACACCTATAAAGATTTCACCGACAAAGAAATGGTGGAAGTCGATGTGCCCGGGGATATGAAAGATAAAGCTCAGCGTTACCGTTCGCTACTAGTGGAGGCGGCGGCTGAACATGACGACGAACTTATAGAAAAATACCTCGAATCAGGAGAAGAATCTCTGAGTGATGAAGAAATCCATCGAGCTATTCGCCGGGCAACTTTGAGCGGCGATTTCTTCGCTGTGTCTGGTGGCGATGGTCGTGGAGTGATGGTGGAGCAGCTTTTGACAGCGGTCAACAACTATCTACCCAGCCCACTAGACCGAGGATCCACCTGGGGTATGCACCCTAAAACTGGCGACAAGATTGAACGCAAACCTGATGTTAAAGAGCCTTTTTCAGCCCTGGCTTTCAAGATTGCCACCGATCCGTTTGTCGGTAAGCTGGCGTTTTTCCGGGTTTATTCTGGCAAGGTTACGGCTGGGAGCTATATCTTCAATTCGTCTACCGGCAACAAAGAGCGCGTCGGGCGAATTGTGCGGATGCACGCCAACACTCGTGAAGACACCGAAGAAGTTGAGGCTGGCGATATTGCCGCCATTGTCGGCCTTAAAGGCACGACTACCGGCAACACTCTTTGCGATCAATCCGACCCAATTCTTCTAGAATCCATCGATTTCCCAGATCCTCCGGTATCTATCGCTATTGAGCCCAAAACCAAGGCCGACCAAGAAAAGATGAGCCAAGCCCTCCAGCGCCTAGCCGAGGAAGACCCGACATTTCGTATACGCACAGATGATGAAACTGGTCAGACAATCATTTCCGGCATGGGCGAGCTTCACCTAGAAATCCTGGTAGATCGCATGAAGCGTGAATTTAGCGTCGAAGCTAACATCGGTCAGCCACAGGTTGCTTACCGCGAGACCATCAAGGCGCCAATGACGGAAATTGAAGGTAAATTAGTCAAACAAACTGGCGGGCGCGGTCAATACGGGCATGTGTGGTTGAGGCTGGAGCCACAAGAAGCCGGCGCTGGATTTGAATTTGTCGATGCCATTAAAGGTGGAGTAGTGCCCCGTGAATATATCAATCCAGTCAAAGCCGGCATCGAGGAAGCCATGTCTAATGGCGTTTACGCTGGCTACCCGCTGGTGGATATGAAAGTGACTCTCTACGACGGCTCTTACCACGATGTTGATTCATCTGAAGTGGCCTTCAAGGTCGCTGGTTCTATGGCGCTAAAAGCTGGCGTAAAAGCTGCTAAACCAGTGCTTTTGGAACCGGTAATGAAGCTAGAAGTGGTAACACCTGAGCAGTACATGGGCGATGTTATGGGTGATATCAATTCCAAGCGTGGCCGAGTAGACAGCATGGAAGATCGTTCTAACGCCAAAGTGCTGACCGCCTACGTGCCACTCGCCGAGATGTTCGGCTACACCACCGATATTCGTTCCATGACTAAAGGTCGAGCTAGCTCGACAATGGAGCTAGATCACTATGGTGAAGTTCCGAAGAATGTTGCCGAAGCCATAGTTGCTAAAAACGAATAGGCAGTAGTAAGGCAGTAGACGGTAGATAGTAGACGGCAGATGGCAGATAGCGAGGGAAAGTAATAAGTATGGGGATGGAGCTTGGACAGCAGGTAAAGTCCTGGTGAATTTTATAGAATTCACCATGGTTAGAACAGGGGTAGCGGGAATAGGCAGGAAGTAATAGTTGGCGGAGGCGGCAGGAGCTGGGGGCTGGGAGTTAGGAGGTGGGAGTTCCCGACGCTACGGTCGGGACAGGCGGGAGGTGGGAGCTTCTAGAATCTAGATTCTATCGTCTGGCGTCTAAATTTTAAGCTTTACAACAACAGAGTGATTACTCTATAATCATCTGGTATCTCGCGCGGGGTGTTTTCACTTGCGCTAAAAGATGAAATTAATTTTTAAGTACCACCATAAGAAGGAGAATAAAATGGCAGATTTTGATCGAAGCAAACCACATGTAAACGTAGGAACCATGGGTCATGTTGACCACGGCAAGACTACACTGACAGCAGCAATTACCTCCACGCTGGCTACGAGGCTTCCTAGCGACATCAACAAACCAGTGAAATACGAAGAGATTGACAATGCTCCAGAGGAAAAAGAGCGTGGCATCACCATTGCCACCTCCCACCAAGAATATGAATCAGAGAATCGTCACTATGCTCACGTTGATATGCCGGGACACGCCGACTATGTGAAAAACATGATTACTGGTGCAGCACAGATTGATGGCGCTATTTTGGTAGTATCAGCAGCCGACGGCCCTATGCCGCAAACCCGCGAGCATGTACTGCTGGCGAGGCAAGTTGGCGTACCGAAAATCGTAGTATTCCTAAACAAAATGGATATGGCCGACGCCGAACTGGTTGAGCTGATTGAACTTGAGGTTCGCGAACTTCTGACCAAATATGAATACGATGGCGACAACGCCCCCATCGTCAAGGGTTCAGCCTTGAAGGCTATCGAGGGTGACGAAAAAGAGATGGACAATATCATGGAGCTGGTCAAGGCTGTAGACGAATATATCGTGGAGCCAAAACGAGAGCTAGATAAAGATTTCCTGATGCCCATTGAAGATGTTTTCTCTATCAAAGGTCGCGGTACCGTGGCTACTGGTCGTATTGAGCTAGGTATCGTAAAAGTCAACGAAGAAGTTGAGATTGTTGGTATCCGCGACACGACTAAGACGGTTGTTACCGGTGTAGAAATGTTCAAAAAGAATCTAGACCAAGGTCAAGCTGGCGACAATGTTGGTATTTTGCTTCGTGGTCTAGAGCGAGACGATATTGAGCGTGGTCAAGTTTTGGCTAAGCCCGGCTCCATAGCTCCGCACACCGAGTTTGATGCGGAAGTCTACATTCTCACCAAAGAAGAAGGTGGACGACACACTCCTTTCTTCAAAGGCTACAAGCCCCAGTTTTACTTCCGAACTACCGATGTAACGGGCGAAGTTGAACTTCCAAAAGACAAAGAAATGGTCATGCCTGGCGACACTATTACCTTTAAGGTAAAATTGCTGGCGCCTATCGCTATGAATAACGGACTGCGCTTTGCTATCCGTGAGGGTGGACGGACTGTTGGGGCAGGGGTAGTGACGAAAATTACGAAATAGACGCTAGACGACAGATTCTAGAAGCTAGAAGAGCACCCCGAAAAGGGGTGTTTTCTTTTGGAAGAGCTTGTCCGCTTGCTGGCGGAAGCCAAAGGGCACTACTAACAGCCAGTACATTCCAGCGTCCTTTTTGACAGCAAAGGAGTGTTCTTTGGAAAGCTTGTCCGCCTACCGGCGGAAACCAAAAGACGCTCTCTCGGGAGCGTACCCCATCATTACTTTTGATGGGCAAAAGTAATACAAAACCACCTCCACGGACAAAAAACATTACTTGCTTGGTAGTTGTAGCTTTGCTGAACTTGCGGAAACTCCCTTTGGTCGGTCTCTCCGCCGGTTGGCGAATCGACTGTCCTCGTTCTCCGCCTGTTAGGCGGATTCGCAAAGCTACAACCACCAAGCAAATCAGTTTTTCTTTAGTGTCGGCAGGGAACGCAGGGAAGCGCCAAAGAAGAAATACAGTGTTTCCAGCCTCCAGCCTCAAAGCTCTAAGCTCTAAAACGGCAGCACATCCCATCATTACTTTTGCTGGCAAAAGTATTATAAAACCACTTGCCAGGAACTCATAGTCGCTATGACTAAGAAATAAAGGATTTACCAGGGCCTGCGGAACTCACTCTTCGCTGGACAGCGAATCGTTCAAACATCCTCGGCTCATTGGCGATAAATCCTTCACTTCTTATCATCGGACTAATCGATGGCAAGGAAGGAACGCAGGGAACGGAATTAGACGATAGACGACAGAAACTAGAGGGGGGATAACCAAGCCAGCAAAATACAAATGCCTGCGCCTCCAGCTTCTACCGTCTAGAATCTATCGTCTACCCCCAACTTCCGTATTCCACTTATGTAGCAGGGTTGATGGTGGATTTACCATCCCCAGAGGATATTAGAGATTTCATACACAGCAAGACGAGCAAAGGAACATAAAAGACGAGGGTTATTCAGTCCAGAAAAACAGCAATCCCTTGTAGCCCATATTTGCGGGCATTGACAAATAAGTGGAGTATGATACAGTTGCAATATGGAATCACTAAGTTCTGAGGATAGAGACTTTCTTTTTGAAAATGGCATAAAGAATAATTGCAATGATGGGTCGGACGTGTACTGGCGAACACCACGCGAACTTGAGCTTTTTCATATGCTGAATCTGCCTGATATGATAGAGATGTCGGGCAGAGGCAAGGAAATTATTTTTGAGCATGATGAAAAGAAAAAGCAACATGATGAAATTGCTTCACGTCAGGAGATGGATGGCATTAGTATTAGCGATTTGATGAAGGGCGTGAAAGACGGCACCTATGAAATATCTACAACACCTCCCGATATGCCTTCAGCTGGCCAAATGTTTGGAGTAATAGGTTCATCGGTGGTGTCCGAACTCACAACCATAGGCGAGAAGATGGTTGCTGAATTTGAAAGTCAACCACCACAGAAATCGGACGACTTTCCAGCTGGCGGATATGATTGCAACTACTAACACCTGTACAGCCTCATTGAACTGTGTTAATTTATGACTACTAACTAATGTGTTGACTAAAAGTCGGCTGGTCGAAGAATCAGAAGATGTTACAACGCCCACTGGGTAATCCCAGAAAGGACAGCTCCTATGGCTCAGGCTAAAAAAGAAAATAAACAGCGGATTCGCATTCGTCTAAAGGCGTATGATCACCGGATTATCGACCAGTCTGCTAAGCAGATTATTGACACCGCGCTCAGGACTGGTGCTAACATTTCCGGTCCAATACCTTTGCCGACTCGTCGATCTACCTATACCGTTATTAAAAGCCCGCATGTCTACAAAAAGGGCGGCGAAGCTTTTGAGATGCGAGTGCACAAACGCCTTATTGACATCAGTGACCCGACGCCAAAGACTATCGATTCGTTGATGAATCTGAATCTTCCGGCGGGGTGCGACGCCGAGATTAAAATGTAACTTCTGAGCTACTGGTCTCAAACAAATGAAGAGTGAAGTAAATTCACTCTTTTTTGTTTGCTCTTGGCACAGGTAGCGAGTTTTCCCTCCGAGGCAACCGAAGCAGTATGTCCACACAGCTATCTAGTTGCTTCTCGGGAAGAACTCACTACCTGCACTCAAGCCAGTAGCTCAGAAGACTGTACTTTCTGGATGCGCCAGGAAACTTGCGAGGCTCGAGTAGTAGTATTTCCATACAACTACTCGAATAGCTCATCGCCGCCTCGCTAGCAAAGAAATCGCCTCTGTCAGAAGCGAGCGACTAATGCAGTATGGTCATGTAGCTACAAGGATTCCTCGTTGATGCCTCGTCAGCAATTCAATCAAGCACTCTGGTTCTGCACCATTGACCTCAAACAAGAAAGAGTGAAATAGATTTACTCTTTTTTGTTTGCTCTGGGCGCAGATAGTGAGTTTTAGAACCAGCAGACGATTTACGAGCTACTATCTACTAAATACGAATGGTATAATCGTAGCTAATGGCTACAACAAAGAAACGAAAAACAACTAGAAAGAAGAAAGTCGAGCCACCACAGAAGGATAGTGTTTTCTTCATGAAAATAGTTTTTTATTTCTTGCTGGGCGCGATGTGGGTGCGGTTGGTAGGTCTGGGGGCTGGTGACGCTACTTTCAGTATTCCGCTAGGGTTCGTTGTGGGGCTTTTCTTTGTTCGGCATGAGCATTTTGCTATTGATCGCAAGATTGAGTATGTGGTTTTGCTATTTGCAATGGTGCTTAGCTTCTATCTGCCAGTTGGCATTTTGATATAGCTTAGGAGTTACGCACTTGGCGCATTTCTTCGTTGTTTCGGGGAAAATATCATTCACCATATGCCATATATGGTTCAATCTATTTTTCCCTCGCGCCTCGAACTGCATCCAAGCGGGTAACTCCTGATAGTTTTTAATTCTCATACTCCGATAAAATACCAAACAAGGGTTGACCTCTGGATGAATGATTGCTAAAATTACCCGGTAGTTTTCAAAACTTTGTTTTGGATTGGTAAATGCGAAGGCTCAACTACTGAGAACCGGCAGGAGCCAATTTTTTTAACGCTAAAAGTGAGGTAAGGTTTCAAAGTGAAAGCCACTATCGGTAAAAAACTAGGAATGACCAGTATTATCCGCGAGGACGGAGAGGTTGTTAATGTAACGCTTATTCAGGCTGGCCCAGTGACCGTAACTCAGGTAAAGACCACAGAAATAGACGGCTACAACGCCGTCCAACTAGGTTTTGGCAAAGCCAAACATACCAAGAAACCGCAAAAGAATCATCTGAAGAAATCGAAAGTATTCCCTAAGGTTATCCGAGAATTCAGAACTGATGAAGCAGCCGCCGTTGGCGACTCTTTTGATGTTTCGGAGTTTGCCGAGGGCGACAAAGTCAAGGTTACTGGCGTGAGTAAAGGCAAGGGTTTTGCCGGGACGGTGAAGAAGTATAACTTCAAAACCAGCGCTTCAACTCATGGCGGCAACAGTGTTGTTCGTCGACTAGGCTCTATCGGCTCGATGTATCCGCAAAATGTCTGGAAGGGTAAAAAGATGCCTTCGCAGATGGGCGCTGAGCGAGTAACTACCAGCGGCCTTTCGGTGGCATTGGTGGATGAAGAGAATGATATTTTGGGCATCAAGGGCGCTGTTCCTGGGCCGCGTAAATCGTATGTCATGATCAAGGGCGAGGAGTAACTCTAATGGCAGTGGCAACATATTCTAAAACTGGCACCAAGAGCTCAACTTCCGCCACTTTACCAGAGGAAGTATTTTCTGAAAAGATCGAAAATCATGTGCTTTTGAAGCAGGCGTATGAGATGTATCTGGCTGGCAAACGAGGCAACAAAGCTAAGACCATCACCAGGGGCAATGTGCGTGGTGGTGGGAAAAAGCCTTGGGCGCAAAAAGGAACTGGTCGGGCAAGGCACGGGTCTATTCGCAGCCCAATCTGGCGTGGTGGCGGTATCACTTTTGGTCCAACCGGGGAAGAGAACTATTCCAAAAAAATGACCAAAAAAGCCAGCCGTAAAGCACTGCGCCAAGCGCTGACACTTTGTGCTGCAGCTGGGAAACTGAGCGTTATCGAAACTTTTGAATGCAAGGACGGCAAAACAGCTCAAACAACCAAGTTGCTCGAAAAGATTGGTGCCAAACGCAGAGTACTCCTAGTTGTTAGCACCAAAGATGAACTGGTAGATCGCGCTACGCGCAACATCGCCAACCTTAAGGCCGTTAACGCCAACTATCTGAATGTTTACGATGTTATGAACGCCGATAATGCGGTATTCACCAAGGAATCACTAGAAATCATCAAGCAGTGGCTAGGAGGAGTGAAATAATGTACAACGCCACCCACATGCCACTGATACCAAAGATTAGCGAAAAAAGCTTCCTGCTCTCAGAGAGCAATACCTACGTTTTCTTGGTGCCACTGCCTGCTAACAAGTTGACTATTCGCCAAGCTGTAGAAGAGCAGTTCGGTGTTACAGTTGTCGGTGTGCGAGTAGCTGTCAGTAAAGGCAAAAAGAAGACTTCTGTACGCAAGCGAGTTGCACCGATTGCAGGCTGGCGCAAAGACACCAAGCGTGCCTATGTGACTATAAAAAAGGGCGACAATATCCCAGTGTTTGAGGAGGGTAAATAATGATACGTTTCAACTCCTTTTTAAGGGAAAAGCAGTCCGCCAGCTGGCGGACGATGAGAAAAACCGCAGGTTTGTCTCATAACTTCGAAGAAGGGAGTAAATAATGGCCATTAAGCAGTACAATCCTACTACACCTGGTCGTCGCGGAATGACTTCCCAGGACACCTCGATGATTACCGCTAAAAAGCCGGTTCGTTCTTTGCTTAGAGTCAATAAATCCAAAGCTGGGCGAAACAATAGAGGACGAATAACTGTTCGCCATCGCGGAGCAGGTGCTAAGAAATTCTACCGAGTGGTTGATTTCGGATTAGCGCCAGGGACAACGGCGAAAATAGAAGCTATCGAATACGATCCGAACCGTTCGGCACGTATTGCCCGGATCAAGGATCAGGACGGGACTTACCGCTATGTTATAGCCGGTAGTGGCATGAAGGTTGGACAGACTATTGAAAGTGGCCACAAAGCAGCCATTGAACAAGGCAACCGATTAGCGCTGGAGCTAATTCCTGATGGTAGCTCGATTTATAATATCGAACTAAATATCGGCAAGGGCGGTCAAATGGTTCGCAGTGCTGGAGCCTCGGCTCAGTTAATGGCTAAAGACAATGGCTACGCTCAGATTCGATTACCTAGCGGCGAAGTCAGATTGGTGAATTTGAAGTGTCAAGCTACGGTTGGCGTGGTTGGCAACGAACAGCACCAAAATGTCAAGATTGGAAAGGCTGGACGCAGGCGAAAACAAGGTTGGCGTCCGAGCGTACGCGGCAAGGCTATGAACGCAGCTGATCACCCACATGGTGGTGGCGACGGCGGTGCGCATGGAATTGGCAGAAACCCCAAGACTCCCTGGGGGCAACCGACACTAGGCTATAAAACTCGTAGACGAAAAGACACCGATAAGTTTATAATCAAAAAACGCCAAGAAGCGAAGAGGAAGTAGAATGAGTATTATGTATAAAGTATTAAGTACAAAGTATGGGGAAACTGCAATGGCTGCAGTTCTCACCCTTTTTGCTAATTCCTGTTTTCTATTTCCTGCCGCGACTAGAGGTCGCTCATGAGTAGAAGTCTAAAAAAAGGACCATTTGTAGATCCTAAGCTAGCCGACAAGGTCAACGCGCTCTCTAAAGACGACCGAACAGTGATCAAAACCTGGGCTAGGTACAGTACTATTTCGCCAGAGATGGTCGGCAGAACTATCGCCGTGCACAACGGCAAGGTTCATGTGCCGGTGTTTATTTCTGAAAATATGGTTGGGCATAAGCTCGGCGAGTTTTCACCAACGCGTAAATTCCGCGCTCATGGCGGAAAGTTAGCTAGAGGATAAAAAAATGCAAGTTGTAGCAGTCTCAAGAGCGGTCAGGCAAGCTCCACGCAAGATTGGATTGGTGGCATCTTTGGTTCGTGGCCGTTCCGTTGCCGACGCTATTGTTATTTTGGAGCATACGCCTAAGCGAGCCGCAGAACCTATTAAAAAAACCATCGAAAGTGCCAAGGCTAATGCGATGAACAACTACAATCTGGACGGCAAAACACTGCAAATAGTCGATCTGGATATTGGACAAGCCCCTTCGATTAAAAGGTATCGACCGGCCGCGCGTGGTCGCGCTCAGCCATACATGAGGCGTTCAACTAATATTCGCGTTGTGGTAGAGGGCAAAGAAAAGCCCAAGAAGAAATCATCTCCCAAAAAAGCTGTCTTTAAAAAGGACGCCACTGGACCCTCTTCACCTAAAATCAAAAAGAAGACCGTCGAGACTTCAGAGACTACACCAGAGGCCGGATCAGGGAAGAAGACACCGAAGAAGCAGGGCTTTATCCGCGGTATTGGCAAGAAGAAAGATGCGCAGATTGCTAAACAACGAACCGGAAGAAGGGGTGACAGATAATGGGACAAAAAGTAAATCCAATCAGTATGCGTCTGTCTCTCAATAAAGACTGGCGTTCAAAATGGTTCGCCTCCAAAAGGGATTATACTGAGTTTTTAAACCAAGATTTAGCAGTCAGAAGACTGATTCAAAACAAGTACCAAGGACGAGCTTCGATTAGCAAAGTTGACATAGAGCGATCGCCTAATTTAGTCAACGTTACTATTCATACCGGCAAGGCTGGTGTGGTTATTGGTAGGGGTGGCGCTGGCGTAACCGAGCTAAAAGCGGAGGTGTCGAAGATTATTCCAGGGACGGTTCGGCTGAACATCGAAGAAGTGAAGAAATCTGAGCTCTCAGCAAAGATTGTCGCTGAAAATATCGCCTATCAGTTAGAGCGAAGAATTAATTTCCGCCGAGCAGTCAAGTCGACAGCTGCCGCCACTATGCGCGCTGGCGCTAAAGGTGTTCGCGTGGAAGTGGCTGGTCGTTTGAACGGCTCCGACATGAGTCGCCGTGAAAAAGAAATCCAAGGCTCAGTACCGCTGCACACCTTGAGGGCGGATATTGATTATGCCTTGGCTACGGCGCACACCGGAGCCGGCACTATCGGCGTGAAGGTATGGATACATAAGGGCGAGGCGCTATGATGCAAGGTAATAGCAAACAGCAATTAGCAACTAGGAAAATCACAGGAAAATCACAGGTTTCCCTTATTGCTAATCCCTTATTGCTAGTTTCTGCGACCAGAGGTCGCTCATGTTAATGCCCAACAAAACCAAGTACCGAAAAGTACGAAAAGGCAAGAACAAAGGCGTGGCAACTCGTGGTGCGTCGTTGGCTTTTGGTAGCTATGGCCTCAAATCTATGGATGCCGAGCGAGTAACCTCACGGCAGATTGAAGCCTCCAGGCAGGCGATGACTCGCTACATCAAACGAGGTGGCCGTATTTGGATAAGAATTTTCCCGCACACTCCGGTAACCCGCAAACCCCAGGATACAAAGATGGGCTCCGGCAAGGGCAACCCTGAGTTTTTTGTTGCCAAAGTCAAACCTGGTACGATTCTTTTCGAGATGGATGACGTCACTGAAGAACAGGCCAGGGAAGCCCTGAGGCTGGCAGCTCACAAATTACCGGTGCGAACTAAATTTGTTAAGAAGGGTGCTTGAGGAAAGATGATGAAGCTAGATACCATGAAAACCAAAACTAGCACCGAGCTAGCTAAAGAATCGGCGAAACTTCGTGAAAAACTAGCCAAGTTGCGCAAGGATTTGTTGGTGAACGATGTGACTGAAAATTCACAAATCCGCAAAGTAAGGAAAAGCATAGCTCGGCTAGAAACTCTGAAAAGAGAAAAGAGTCTAACGGAAAAGAAAGGCGCTCAAAAGTCATGAAGAAAAGAATAATTGCTATGGTAACATCGGATGTGCAGGACAAGACCATAGTCGTCAAGGTTTCTGATTCAAGAATGCATCCGATTTATAAAAAACGCTATAAAACTAGTCGCAAATTCCACGTACACGACGAAAAGAATCAGGCAAAAATCGGCGATGTCGTAGAGATAGAAGAGTCGCGACCGATTAGCAAGAATAAGACCTGGGTGTTGACCCAAATTAAAGCAAAGGCGCAGGAGTGAAGAAATGATTCAGCAAGAAAGTCGATTACGAGTAACAGACAACAGCGGTGCCCGGGAAATACTTTGCATCCGTGTGTTGGGTGGTAGCGGTAGGCGCTATGCTCGCGTTGGCGATGTGATTACGGCTACGGTCAAGGCGGCAACGCCAAACGGCACTGTAAAGAAAAAGCAAGTAGTGCGAGCTGTGGTTGTCAGAACCAGAGACACCATTCAAAGGAAAGATGGCTCGACAATTAAGTTTGATGATAACGCTGCGGTGATAATCGACGAAGACAAACAACCTAGAGGAACGCGCATTTTCGGACCGGTCCCAAGAGAGCTTCGTGAAGAAGGCTACATGAAGATTGTTAGCTTAGCTCCGGAGGTACTATGACTAGTATTAAGTATAAAGTAGCAGGTATAAAGTATGGAAAGAAGGCAATGGCTGCAGTTCTCATCCTTTTTGCTAATTCCTGTTTTCTATTCCCTGCCACGACCAGAGGTCGCTTATGAGTGGCATGAAGATTAAAAAAGGCGACACCGTGATAATCAGAAGTGGTCGCGAGAAAGGCAAGAGCGGAAAAGTAACTTCAACTGACCCGAAGAACATGACTGTGCTGATAGATGGGTTGAATATTCGCACCATCCACCAAAAACCTTCCACAGGATTGCCGCAGGGTGGAGTAATCAAAGAATCCCGACCAATTAGATATTCTAAAGTCGGCATAGTTCGCGCTAGCGACAAGACTAAAGCCAGCCGAATTGGCTACGAGATTAA
>CAYOYH010000002.1:23549-37953 GCA_964408165.1 uncultured Candidatus Saccharibacteria bacterium
ATCATGCGCCAAGATTCCAATAAGGAGATAAAGTAATGACCACAACAGTTGCGCCAGCAAAACCTCGCCTAAAAGAAGCATATACCACCAAGCTACGAGCTCAGCTCAGAAGCGATCTTAAGCTCGACAATATTCATCAGGTTCCTGCGATAGAAAAGATTATTGTTAACGTTGGACTCGGTAGAGTCAAGGAAGACAAGCGGGCTCTCGAAGTAGCTGAAACTACTCTACTGAAGATAACTGGCCAGAAGCCGGTTTACACTGTGGCCAGAAAATCGATTGCTAATTTTAAGCTTCGCGAAGGACAGAAGATTGGCGCAAAAGTAACGCTGCGCGGTGCTAAAATGTACGAATTTTTGGACAGAGTCATAAATGTAGTACTGCCGCGTGTCCGAGATTTTCGTGGTGTTCCACTGAAAGCTTTCGACAAAAGTGGCAACTACAGCATCGGCTTCGTTGAGCAAACCGTATTTCCTGAACTAGACTATGGCGACAGCGCCACACTACACGGCCTGCAAGTAGTGATTGTGACTTCCACCAATAACAAAGACCATGCCTACGCATTGCTGTCAAGCATGGGCATGCCGTTTGAAAAGGAGAGAAAATAATGCGTTTTGAGATTTTTAGGGAAGAGCAGTCCGCCAGCTGGCGGACGATGAGAAAAACCGTAGGTTTGTCTCATGTCGACGATAAGGAGAGAAAGTAATGGCCAGAAAAGCACTTATCGAAAGAGACAAAAAGCGCCAGAAAATGATTTTAAAATACGCGGATAAACGGGCTGAGCTTAAAGCTGTCGGTGATTGGGAGGGGCTAGCCAGGCTGCCCCGCAATTCCAGTCCAACCAGATGGAACAACCGTTGCAGTGAAACTGGTCGCTCACGAGGCTACATCAGGAAGTTTGGACTGAGCCGAATTTCTTTCCGTGAGCACGCCGCTAAGGGTGAAATACCTGGCGTAACGAAAGCGAGCTGGTAGGAGATATGATGGTTTCAACAGATCCAATAGCAGATATGATTACCAGAATCCGCAACGCGGTTTTAGTAAATAAAAACGAGGTTAACCTGCCGTATTCTTCGATGAAAGAACGACTAGCTAAAGAACTGAAGAGCGCTGGGTTTATTGACGCCGTAAAAACCGACAAAACTACTGATTTTAAACGGCTAGTTCTAACTATCAATGCTCCCGGAACCAACGCTCGCATCAACAAAATTGAGCGGGTTTCTAAGCCTGGGCGACGAATGTATGCGAAATACGCCGACATTCCGAAGGTCATGGATGGTCGCGGTGTGATAATAGTTTCCACTTCCCAGGGATTGATGACTGGCGACACAGCTCGAAAAAAGCGTGTTGGCGGGGAGTTGATATGCAAGGTGTATTAATGAGTAGAATGTATAAAGTAGAAAGTAGAAAGTATGGGAAGAAGGTAATGGCTACAGTTCTCACCCTTTTTGCTATTTCCTGTATCCTATTTCCTGCCCCGACCAGAGGTCGCGCATGAGTCGTATTGGAAATTCACCAATCATAGTACCGGCTGGCGTAACTGTTGATATTAGTAAAACCGACGTCAAAGTAACCGGCCCTAAAGGCGAGCTAACGACTCCTCTGGCAAATCCAAATGTCAAAATTACCCAAAAAGACGGCGTCATAACGGTGTCGAGATTCAATGAAGATAAATCTACCAAGGCCTACCATGGTCTAATACGTTCACTCATCAACAATACCGTGATTGGCGTAACCGAAGGGTATAAAAAAGAGTTGCAAGTTGAAGGCGTGGGCTTCAAAGTAAACTTAAACGGCAATACGCTAACACTAGCTTTGGGGTTTTCGCACGAAGTTAAATTTAGGGCCCCCGAAGGTATTCAGTTGTCCGTAGAGGGGTTGAACATTACCGTTGAAGGTTTAGACAAGCAATTGGTTGGTCAAAGCGCCGCTCAAATTCGTGAATTTAAAAAACCAGAGCCGTACAAAGGCAAAGGCATCAGGTACGTCGATGAATATATCATCAGGAAGGCTGGTAAAACAGCAGGGTCAGGAGCAGAATAATGAATAGATTAGCACACAAACGAACTGGGCTAGCGCTTAGAAAACAGCGCATTTTCAAGCGGGTCAAAGGCTCTGCTACCAAGCCGAGGCTTAGCGTTTTCGTAAGCAATAAGCATATCAGCGCCCAGCTTATTGATGACAGCGCTAACAAAACTCTAGCTGCAGTGAGCTGTCAGTCCATTTCCAGCCCGAGAGGCAATATGAGCGACAAAGCCAAATGGGTTGGCGCCGAGATTGGTAAAAAGGCTAAAACAGCCAAAATCAAGGAAGTTGTTTTTGATCGGAACGGTAGACTCTACCACGGAAGAGTAAAAGAATTAGCCAGCGCAGCTCGGCAGGAAGGATTAAGGTTCTAGTCATGGGCAGAGGTGATCGAAATTATGAACCCCAGAAGAAAGAATTCAATGAGCAAGTCATTACTATTGACCGAGTGTCTCGGGTGGTCAAAGGCGGAAGACGTTTTAGATTTCGGGCGCTGGTTGTCATAGGGGACGGCAAGAACCGAGTAGGAGTTGGTGTCTCCAAGGGCTCTGATGTCCAGTCAGCCATATCCAAAGCCGTAGAAGTAGCTAAAAAGAAGATGATTACCATCGCTACCTACAAGACGACCATACCCCACACCACTCAGTACAAACACAGTGGTGCCAACATTTTGCTTAAACCCGCTAGTCCGGGTACTGGTATTATTGCCGGTGGCACTGTCCGAGCAGTTTTAGATGTAACTGGTATCGAAAACATACTTTCGAAGTCTCTGGGTTCGTCAAACAAAGTCAATGTGGCCTACGCTACAGTAGAAGCGCTTGGGGCGCTTGTTCCTGCCGACCAGTGGGTAACCAACAGAGGGAAGAAAATGCCTTCGCCAACGAAGTCAGACCAGAAATCACCTGCTAAAAAGACCGAAAGCCAGAAGCCGGCCATCAAGAAGCCAATTGCAAAAAAGACTACCCCGAGACAGGACAGTAAGTAATGAAATATCATGAGCTAAAAACTCCTGCTCCTAAAGACCGCAAGCGCGTTGGCCGTGGCATCAGCGCTGGTGGAGGTAAAACTGCTGGACGCGGAACCAAGGGGCAAAATGCACGAACTGGCGGTGGAACTCGTCTTGGTTTTGAGGGTGGTCAGAACCCTCTAATCAAAAGCGTCCCTAAATTACCCGGCTTTACCAGTAGGCGCAGAGCTTCACAGACCATAACATTGCGCGACCTCGAGAGAATAAAAACCACGGTTGTTGATAACTCGGTACTGCACGACAGTCATGTTGTTGAAAAGATAGGCACACCTGTTAGAGTAGTCAGTAGCGGTAAGCTAAAATCAAAAAAAACCGTGAGATTACAGGCGGCGTCTAAAAATGCAGTTAAGGCGATAGAGAAAGCCGGTGGATCTTTTAGCAAAGTCGAGACACCGAAAGACCGAAGTTCCAAGAAGCTGGGTGTCGAATAATTTTTAAGCTTTCTACCAGGAGGGTACACAAAAAGTGAGCTGGGGAATCATCGTAAAAGCATTCAAAAATGCCGACATGCGCAAACGATTTTTGTTGGTCGCGGCAATGATACTTGTTTTTCGTGCGCTGTCGTTTATCCCGATTCCTCTAGACGAGCCAGCGCAACTAAGGCAACTGCTTGATGGACTGCTTGAATCCCAGCAACTACTAGGGTTTCTGGACTTATTATCTGGCGGTGCACTAAGTAATTTTTCAATAGTTTTGATGGGGCTTGGCCCCTTCATTAACGCCTCGATCATCATGCAGTTGCTGCAAAAAGCGGTACCGAAATTTGAAGAGCTTCAAAAAGAAGGTGAGAGCGGCCGAAGAAAACTCAACCAATACACGCGGTCGCTCACTCTGCCGCTGGCCGTATTTCAATCGGTAGGTATTTTACTACTAGTACAGCAGCAGGTTGGGGCTGTGAGCGGCATAGATCTCACAGCTGGTTCGTCAGCGATCCAGTGGCTTCTGATGATAACAGCCTTAACGGGCGGTTCGATGCTCTTGATGTGGCTTGGCGAGCTGATGACAGAGCAAGGCATTGGCAACGGTATATCGCTACTAATCTTTGCTGGTATTATCAGTCAGCTTCCGGCAATCATGGTAACTATTTTCAGCTCAATAGTAATTAGCTTCGGTGGCGCCATTCAGTATTCAGTCTTCGGGTTGTTTACTGTACCGGTGGACCTAACTCTAATAATGATACTGGCGGCATTTTTGCTAGTGTCGTTAATGTTGGTCTATTTTGTAGTGAAACTAAACGAAGCCCGAAGAATCATAACTGTCAGCTACGCCAAGAGGGTTCGCGGTAACAGAGCTTACGGCGGTGTCGATAGTGTGTTGCCGGTGAAGCTAATTATTGCCGGTGTTATACCAATCATCTTTGCTCTCGCGTTTTTGTCGGTTCCAAGTTTCCTGGGTCAGATAATGATGAACATGGATTCGGCTTTGCTGGCGGGCTGGGGAGCTAATCTTGTTAGCTGGTTCCAGGTCATGGGGGCTCAGGGAACTATCACGGTCGGAAACCCCTGGATCTATCCGACAGCTTATTTCCTGCTAGTGATACTATTTACTTACTTCTACACTGGCATAGTTTTTAACGCCAATCAAATTGCCGAAAACCTACAGAACCAAGGCGGTTTCATAGCCGGCATACGACCAGGCAAACAAACTGAGGAGTATCTGAAGAAGATTGTCTCCAGGCTGAACCTCGTAGGTTCTATGAGTCTGGGCTTCCTAGCGGTTACGCCTTTCGTAGCTCAAGCGCTACTGGGCACGGACCAACTGACCGTAGGTGGAACTGGGGTGTTGATTGTGGTGTCGGTGGCGATTGAATCACTGCGACAAATAGAGTCGCGCGCCCTGATGATTACCTACGACCAAAACCCATAAGACTTCTTCAAGAATAAGCTTACGGTTCGAAAAATGCTATTTTTGCGGAGAATCAATCAGGTGTCTCGCTCACTGCAACCACTGTTGCACCTCTCTCGCGGTTATCGATTCTCCACCAGAATCGTCACTTTTTGAAATCGAAACCCACTTCGAAAAAAGTCTAAAAAAGTGTTTACACATCTGATGGACTACTGTATAATTCACCTTTGTAATTATGGCGAGCAAAAAAGAAGTCATCGAGTTAACTGGTAAAATCGTTGAGACCCTACCTAGTGCTCAATTTAGAGTTAAACTAGAGAACGGCCACGAGATTATTGCCCATGTAGCTGGAAGAATGCGTAAGCACTACATTCGTATTGTTCCTGGCGATGAAGTTACCGTAGAGCTCACCCCGTACGATTTAACTAAAGGTAGGATTACCTACAGGAACTAGGAAAGATGAGGGTTCGAGCCAGTGTCAAGAAAATCAGTCCCGATGATCAAATTGTCCGAAGGAAGGGCAGGGTGTACGTGATCAATAAACGAAAACCTAAACATAAGCAAAGGCAGGGTTAGTCCGACAGGAAGCTCTTTGAAAGAAATGCATAATGAATATCTCAACCAAACTATGATCAGTACAACCGCAGCAAAAAGCTATGGGCGGGTAAATGGCTAGAGTCGCTGGTGTTACCATTCCTACGAACAAGCGCGCAGTCGTGGCGCTCACTTACATACATGGAATTGGTGTCACCACATCAGAGAAAATACTCAGAAGTACCGGTGTGTCTGGTGAAACTCGAGTCAAAGATTTGACCGAATCCGAGCTAAAGCAGGTTCGTGATTACATTGGTGAAAACTTGACAATCGAAGGCGAATTACAAAGACGCGTTCGCACCAACATCAAGCGCCTCAAAGACATCAATTCGTACAGAGGCGGACGCCATGCCAGGAACCTACCATCGAGAGGCCAAAGAACTAAGACCAACGCTCGCAACAGACGGGGCAAGCGCGTAGCCGTCGGCGGCGCTCAACCTAAGTCAGCAGCCAAGACTTAAAGAGAAAAGTTAAGCAACAAAGGAAGTTAGATGCCCAAAGACGAAACCACCAAATCCCAAGAGACCATGCCCGAAGAGGTGCCTGCTTCTGTCGTCGCTAAAGCTGAGCCTAAGAAGGCCACTAAATCCAAGGCTAAAAAGCGGTCTGTACCTGTTGGTCAAGTTCACATTCAGGCTACCTTCAACAACACGATAATCTCAGTTACTGATATCAAAGGCAATGTCATTGCTTTTTCTAGTGCTGGAGCTTGTGGTTTTCGTGGGTCTAAAAAAGGCACGGCGTACGCCGCGCAGGTAGCTGGCGAAAAAGCCCTCTCTATTGCACAGCAAAACCACGGATTGAAGAAAGTAGATATCTTTGTCAAAGGCACCGGAATGGGACGCGAAGCAGCCATGCGTGCACTCTATAGCGTCGATGTAGTTGTTGATTCGATAACTGATGTCACAAGCACTCCGCACGGTGGTTGTCGGCCACGAAAGGCAAGGCGAGGTTAACTTCTATGGCTAGAGATCGTTCACCTATAACCAAACAAAGTCGCCGCGAAGGCTACGCCTTGCACCCCAAAGCTCACAAAATAATGGCGCGACGCACCAACACTCCCGGCGAACAAGGCACCGATGGTGGCCGTAGGCGCGGTAAACCAAGCCAGTATTCACTGCAACTTCGCGAAAAACAGAAAGTTAAGCGACTGTACGGACTTTTAGAAAAACCCTTCAAAAACTTAATGAAAGAGGCTTCCAAGAGAGAAGGTCAGACAGGTGAGAATTTGATAAAACTGCTAGAGAGCCGTCTAGATAATGCAGTTTATAGAGGCGGATTTTCGTCTAGTCGCCGTGGCGCTCGACAGCTAGTAAACCATGGACACTTCGAACTAAACGGAAGGCGGGTTGACGTTCCGTCAATCCAAGTTAGTAACGGCGATGTGATCATCACCAGAACCCGCAGTAAAAATACCGAATATTTCAAAAACATAGAACAATACACTGCCGATGTCGAACAGCCACCACTTAGTTGGCTGAAGTCCGACATTAAAAAGATGGAAATTAGGATAACTGGCGAGCCTACGCGTGAAGAGGCAGAGCCGGATATAAATGAACAATTAATCGTAGAATACTACTCACGGTAGTAGAAGAGCGAGGAGAACAATATGTCAAACACCATACACGCCCCACAATTATCAAACATCGAAGAGCACGGCAAGACCAGTGCCACCTTCGAAATACAACCGCTACATACCGGTTACGGTATGACGCTAGGGAATTCCCTGAGGAGGGTGCTTCTAACTAGTATTGGCGGCGCTGCAGTCGTAGCCTTCAAGATTGAGGGCACGACTCATGAGTTCACTACTGTTAAAGGTGTCAAAGAGGACATTGTTGATATTATGCTCAACCTCAAGGGCGTCCACTTCAAGGTTTATTCCCAGGAGCCGCAGACTTTGCGCATCATCAAGAAAGGGCAAGGACCAGTCACTGCTGGCGATATCGAACTCAATGCCGATGTCGAGGTAGTCAACAAAAGGCACGTTATTGCCAGCATCGACGACGCCAAGGCTAGCCTAGTCATGGATTTGATAGTAGAAGTTGGCCGTGGCTACCGTGCTATCGAGGAAAACACTGCCAAACACGTACCATCGGACATGATTGCCATCGATTCGCTGTTTAGCCCGATTACTCGGGTAAGGTATAAAGTATCAAACACTCGTGTTGGTCAAATCACCAATCTGGACAAACTGCACATCACTATCGATACTGACGGCTCCATCACCCCCAAAGACGCTTTCGAAGAGGCCAACGCCATTCTTTTGAGTCAATATGAAGCTCTTTCAGGCACCACTAGGATTGAAGCAGCCACACCGCTCTCTGAGCCAGTAGAGGCCGAAGATGACATGTCCGAGCTAAATACTTCTATTGAAGATTTGAATCTGTCCGCTCGCACTACTAATGCGCTAGTGAATAACGAGATTAAAACCATCAAAGAGCTAGTTACTCTTAGTGGTGCCGAACTGCGCGACCTCAAGGGGTTTGGCAGTAAGGCCATGGACGAAGTCAAAGACAAACTAGCTGAGATGGAGCTATAAGATGAGCAGGAAACAGGAAATAGGAAACAGGAAAACAGGGGATATGACTTCCCTTATTGCTAACTCCTATTTCCTTATTCCTTTGAAACGGGAGGTTTCAACAAATGCATAGACACGGCTACAAGGGTCGTAAACTAAGCAGAGAGCGGGATCAACGCCGAGCGCTGATTAAAGGACTGGCAACTTCGCTGATTTTAGAAGAATCCATCGAAACTACACTACCAAAAGCCAAGGAAGTTATTCCATTTACTGAAAAACTAGTTACCAAAGCCAAGGTTGGCGATCTGCATAACCGCCGGCAAGTTATTTCGGCTCTGGGAAGTGTTAGAGCTGCCAATAAACTGTTTGAAGTCGTCGCGCCCTCTACCACGGGGCGGGACAGTGGATATTTACGCTTGAAGAAGACAACGCTTCGCCGAGGCGATGGCACCCAAATGGCTGAGGTGTCGTTCGTAGATGAGATTGAGGAGCCAAAAAAGCCAGCCCCAGAGAAGAAAGCGTCGGCCAAGAAAGCTCCCGCCAAAGCTAAAGAAAAGGCAGCAAAGGTTTAATTTTTATGAAAAACACCAAGACATATTCAGCTAAACCCTCGGAAGTAGAGCGCCAATGGTTGCTTCTGGACGCTTCAGAAACCACCCTGGGGAGACTCTCGACTGTTGCCGCCAGGTATCTGACCGGCAAAGGTAAGCCGATGTATACGCCAAATATCGATTGTGGTGACTTTGTAGTGATAATCAACGCTGATAAGTTAAAAGTGACTGGCAGTAAACTATTATCTAAAAAATATTATCGCCACTCGGGCTACCCTGGCGCGCTCAAAACCATCGATCTCAAAAGCCGAATGGTTGACGATTCGACTGGAGTCATCAAAGACGCCATCAAAGGCATGCTGCCTAAAAACAAGCTACAAAGTGGCCGTCTGGCTCGCCTGAAAGTTTTTGCTGGTAGCGAGCACGATCACCGCGCTCAGGAACCGCAGAAAACCGAAGTTCGCTCGGTCAAACCTTCAGCAATCAAGAAGGACGTTAGTTCTGAGATTTCAAATACGAAGCAGAAAGTTCTGGAGGTCAACCCGCCTAAACTTTCTAAAACCAATACAACGAAGAAAGTTTTGGAGGGTTAATAATGGCTACTAAAAAAGATTCATACTATTACGGACTAGGACGGCGCAAGCGCTCTACCGCTCGGGCGCGATTATTTGGCGGTAGCGGTAAAATTACGATTAACGACAAACCGGCAAATGTCTACCTAGACGACAATGAACAACTCATCTGGGAACTCAGTAGGCCTTTGGCGCTTATTGGTAAGGAAAAGGCATTCGATATCACGATTGTCGTTTCTGGCGGTGGCACCTCTGGTCAAGTAGATGCTATGAAGCTAGCTATTTCTAAGGCTATGGCAGAAATGAATGAAGACCTACGCACTACGCTTAAAAAAGCTGGACTTTTGAAACGAGACCCGCGGGAGAAGGAGCGGAAGAAGTATGGACTGCGCAAAGCCCGCAAGAAGGAACAGTTCTCCAAACGCTAACTTCTGAACCACTGACCTCAAACAAAGAAGAGTGAATTTATTTCACTCTTTTTTGTTTACTCTTGGCACCAGCGGCAAGTTTCCCCTCCGAGGCAACTAAAGCAGTATGTTCACACAGCTTTAGTCACTTCTCGGGGACAACTTACCACTGACCTCAAGCCAGAGGCTCAGACTGTAAGCTGCGACCACTTTTATTGATAGCGTTTCATGTTATGGCAGCGTCATGGAATGCCCAGTTTGCAAAAAAGACATGAAGAAGGTTCGTTGGGAGATTAGTAATAATTTCAAAATAGACGAACTGCACAGGGAGTACGACAATAACCGCTACGAGTGCAAAGCTGACGATGTCTGGATTTCGGTAGAAACGCCCCTCAAGGAAAAGAAGTAGCAACCAAGTCCGTAAGCTCCCAACTAATTGTCGGTAAACCTTCTGGGCGACTAAGGGCGACTAGGTTATAATTTATAGCAATGAGCACAATACTAACGGGATTGCGAGCCAATGACAATCTGCACCTTGGTAATTATCTGGGGGCTATTTTGCCTATGGTTGAGCTGCAAAAATCCCTCACTCATGAGGACCGGCTGTATATGTTCGTTCCCGATTTGCACAGCTTCACTACGCCGGTAGATCACGGTACGCTGCATGAAAACTCCCTAGAAAATGTCCGAATCTTCCTGGCTGCAGGGATAGATTCACACAACGAACAATCCATCCTCTATCGACAGAGCCAAGTCTCTGCTCACAGCGAACTACAGTGGATCCTTAGCTGTTTTACCTACTTTGGCGAGGCCAGTCGAATGACCGAATTTAAAGATAAATCGCAAAAACTAGGCAACAAAGAGGTGAGCGTGGGACTGTTCAACTACCCCATATTAATGACAGCCGATATTTTACTCTACGACGCCGGCTACGTGCCTGTAGGTGAAGACCAGAAACAACATATGGAATTGGTGCGGACAATCGCCCAGAGAATGAACCAAAAATTCGGCGACATATTCACAGTGCCTAAACCCTGGAAAGAGCAGTTGGAATTTTCTAAGCGCGGCAACAGTGTTCGAATAAAATCACTGGCATATCCCAAGAACAAAATGAGTAAATCTGTCGATGATCCTAAAGGCACAATTCTCCTGAGTGATTCGCCCGAGGCAGCAACCAGGAAAATCATGTCCGCCCAAACAGACAACGAAGCCTCGGTAGCCCTAGACGCTCAAAACCAGCCAGGGATATCAAATTTACTCCAGATTCTAGCTCTACTGAGTGGTAGAAGTGTCCAGGAAGTAGCCGATGAATGGGCTGGCAGTAGCGAATATGGCCGGCTTAAAACAGCGGTTGCCGAAGCAGTTAGTGCATTTTTGGAAGATTTTACCAAAAAACTAGCCACCATTTCACGAGCTGATGCCAAAAAAGCCCTGAAGCGCGGAGAGGAACAGGCCAACATGATTGCCGGCCAGAAACTAGACCAAATAAAACAGGCAATCGGACTAAGCTCTTAAAGAAGAAGTAGCATGCAAAAAACTATCGAACTTACCGAGGCAGACTATGGAGGCAGGCTGGACGCAGTACTGGCCAGGCATCTAGACGGTAACTCCAGAAATTATTGGTCGAAAGTAATCACTGGCGGGCAAGTGCGAGTCAATGGAAAGTCGCCCAAAACCAGCTACAAAGTAAAGCTAGGCGATATTGTGAAGATTGATTTGCCAGATGAAAAAATCGAACCGATAGATTTGCCGATAATTTTTGAAGACGCCAGTGTGGTGGTTGTCGATAAGCCCGAGGGTATGCTCTCCCATTCAAAAGGAGCGTTCAACCCCGAATTCACCGTCGCCGATTTCATGAAGGGCAAATACGAAGGAGAGCAAACTCAGCGCTCAGGCATAGTGCATCGGCTGGATCGGACAACTTCCGGCGTCATGATCTGCGCTAAAAACGAAGAAGCCATGACTTTTTTGCAAAAACAATTTAGTACCCGCAGGGTCAAGAAAACTTACTTAGCCTTGCTATCCCAAATGCCTAGCGACAAGGAGGCGATGATCGATGTTCCGATTGAGCGAAACCCTAAAATGCCCAGCACCTTCAGGGTCGGACCAAATGGTAAATCGGCGCAGACCGAGTTCTCTGTGCTAAAAAATGAGGACGGCAAAGTGCTAGTTGAGCTTCGCCCCACCACTGGTCGTACACATCAATTGCGAGTCCATATGGCTTTTTTGAATCTGTCGATCATAGGCGACACTGTCTACGGAGGAGTGCCGGCAAAGAGGGTGATGTTACACGCCAATAGGCTAGAGTTAGATTTGCCAGATGGCACGCATCGCTTTTTTGAATCAAAACCGCCGACAGAGTTTAGTTTATGAGAGCTATTGACCAGTTGCTGTTGTCGGCGAAAACTCACAAAGAAGCCAAAAGGTACGTTGCAAGCCCGACGCATGCGCTACTGGTTGCTGGCAGTAAGGGCAGTGGAGTTGATGAATTGGTGACCGCCTTGGCCATGGACCGCCTGGGCTTAAACGACCAAAGCACCCTAGAGAATACGCCGCGGGCGCTGATAATTCGACCGAACAAAAATGGCAACATCTCGATAGATGAAATACGTGGCGCTTGGCAGTTTGCCAAGGTGTCTGGCACTAAGGGTAGCGATGAATCCAAGCTGGTAGTTATCTACGACGCCCAGGCGCTGACCTCGGAGGCGCAGAACACCCTGCTTAAGCTCCTCGAGGAGCCACCAGAATATCTGAGCTTCATTCTAGGCGTACCTTCGGCTAGGTCGGTACTACCGACTATTGATTCCCGCAGTGCCAAGCTTAATCTCCATAGCCTGCCAGAGGCAGAATTTCATGATGCACTACTCAAAAAAGGCGTCAGTGAGGCTGACAGAGAAAGGCTCTGGGTTGTGAGCGCTGGTGAAATCTACAAGGCTCTGGGCTTGAGCCAGCTAAGCGCAGACGAGGGTCTTGGTTTTTCCAAACAGCTACTCTCCAAGGAGCCCTATGAAAGATTAATCGAGGTTAAAAACGCCATGAGTGACCGAGCCAAAGCCACCGAGATAGCTCGGGACATGTACCACTTGTCGTTCATTGCGCTTAAGCAGTCGGTTTCGGCTGGCAAAAACGCCTCGCCTTGGCTAGCGATACTGAAAAAATCTGAAAGAACCATCGACAACCTGGAAGCCAACGGCAACGTCAGACTTAATCTGACTAGCTTGATGGTGGACATTTAATTCGCCGTTCAGCAGCCGTGAAGCACAAAACCTATCAATTTCTGGCGATGGATTACCGAAGGCTAAACTCCGTTTTCTTCAACGGCTCAACGCGTTGAGCCGTTGAATTGTGCAGGCACGAAAACCCAAATTCCCACCAGTTGCAAGGAGCTCCCTACCCCTTAGCTAAACAAGCCTAGGGCTTTTGGTCAGCAGGGCGTGAACCTGGAGGAGGCACAGGTTCTGTTTTGGAATTGCTGGGAGCTTGTTATAATAAACGTCATGCTTTCAGTACTCGTTGTTTTGGTGCTCGGCGTCGTTGGCTACATAGCCATCAACAGGGTGGAAAACAGCATACAACCATTATCTAGAAAAGTCACAGATAGAGTCGAGCAGTTATGGCGGGCTGCAAATCTTGGTATTAGAGAGAAAAAGTACCTTCGAGCGGAGCGCGCCCTTTTAACTATTTTAAAATTCGACAAGCGCAACGGGGCAGCCTATAGCCGTTTGGGTATTATCTACGCTCGCCAAAAAGAATATAAAGACGCCATTGAATGTTTCGAGATTGCTGGCAGTATTGACCCCAGTGCCTCGAGTTTGCATAACTTGGGGCTTATCTACTATGAAACCCAAAACTATGAAAAGGCAGCCCTGGCTTTTGAGAATGCCCTAGAGCTGGAGGATAATCTAGCAGCGCGCTATGTGGCCTATGCCAAGGTTCACCAGCAACTTGGAAACCCCAAGAAGGTCGTCGATGCCCTAGAGAAGGCAGTAAAACTGGAGAAGATTCCTCAGACGCTACGGTTGCTGCTGGACGCTTACGATGAAGCTGGCATGGAAGACGAAGCGACGAAGCTAAAAGCCAGAATCACTAAAATAGTTACTAGCGGAGCTAAGTTAAAACGCCTTAGACAGCCACGCAGAGTGATTATGTAACCTTCTGAACTTCTGGTCGCAACAGCTCTGCCGCACAGCAAAGCTATGCGCTCCAGCTGTTGCTCTTGGCGTAGTTTGCAAGTTTTCACTGCGAGTCATGAGTAGCAGTACTTCTCATACAGCTACCCCTGCTTCTCGCGAAGAACTTGCAAACTACATCCAAGCCAGAAGCTCAGAAGATTCCTCTGGTCATAAACAGCTCTGCCGCACAGCAAAGCTATGCGCTCCAGCTGTTGCGACCAGAAGCTTAGAAGGTTCCTCTGGCTGTGTCAGTCTGCCAGGTGGCGAAGCCACCGCCCACTGTGTGTGCAAGTGTAGTCCCCTTATATTTTCCAACGATTTTCTGTATTTTCTTCTATAACTTTAGATAAGCTATGAAAATATTTGACTTTTTATCTCAACCCCTCTAACCATTTTATTATTTTTTCAACTTCTTCTTTTTGAAGATTATAATCCTCCTCTTCAAAAGAAATTAAAACTCCTTGTGCCAGGCTTCCATTTTTTGATTCTTTTATTTTTTTAGTCAATTTGTCTATTCCGACCTCTGCCTCCATCATTGCATAAATAGCATCATCAAGCTCGTAATAATTGTACTTTATTTTTTGCTTATCAAACAATGTATCAATATTCTTTGCCCAATCTGCCAATTCTTTTCTTGATATTTTCTGCTCTAAAAAGTTTTTTAGTTTTTCTAAAATTTCCTTTTCTGTAATT
>CAYOYH010000003.1:0-31399 GCA_964408165.1 uncultured Candidatus Saccharibacteria bacterium
CAAATGCCCAAATGTTAAATGCCTAAATGCTAAATGTCGTAGGGTAGACGGTAGAAAAAACAGGAAGTAATACTAGGTGGGAGTTTAGAGATGGGAGGTGTGGCACTCGGAACTCCCTACCTCTAGTTTCTAGAATCTATCGTCTGTCGTCTAACTTACAAACTACGAGTCACGAAATACGAAACATCAACCCTTCTTAATTATCTAAAATTATATCAAATGTCGTACGTACGACATTTGATATAATTTCGCTTCAAGGGTGCTTCAAGGGTCGCACCCTTGAAATCTTTCCTCCCTATTTCCCCATTCTAGATTCTAACTTTCAACTTCTAACTTCTATATTCCAACTTCCAACTCTATAATAGTCGTCATGGTCAAAAAACAGGGCAGAAGATCGAAATGGCATTGGTTATTCATCGGACTGGCTATGCTGGGATTTTTCCTAATCCTATACACTGGTCGTTCGATAATTTCCGATACCGTAGAAATCTTAAAAAACGTTGATATTCGGATATTGATAATCCTGCCGCTACTACAGTTTGTGAGCTACATTTTCATCGCCGGGTACTACAGGAGCGCATTGCGAATATTTGGTCATGAAATTTCACATCTCAGAGCCTACGGCACGGTTGTGTCCATATATTTCGTGGAACAGATTTTACCGTCTGGCGGGCTTTCGGGTATGTCATACATTGCCTACGCCTTACGCACAGTGGCATCTATTGGGTTGACGACAATAATTCAAATTTCAAAGTATTTATTCAACTACGCAGCCTACGTGCTTATTATTCCTGTTGGCTTAGTACTGCTCATCCGCGACCAAGAAGCTGAACCTGCAGCTCTTTGGCTTGGAGTAGCGCTGTTTGTCGGTCTGACGTTGGCGTTGACGCTGGCAGGCTACCTGTTTAGTTCGCAAAATCACATAGACAGATTTGTCAAACTGGTGTCTAAGTTCGTAAACAACATCGCCCGAAAGTTTTTCAAAAAAAAGCAGCTTATCAAGGCTGGTGCATTAAGTCGCGATCTCAAAGAATTTCACAACGGAGCGAAGGGACTGCTCAATAGTAGATCGCAAATGATTAAACCCTTTCTTTTCATGGTCGCAGCTGCCACGATCCAGCTGACAACAGTCTATCTAGCCTACGTAGCGGTAGGCGAAACTCTGAACCCTGGCATAGTTATTATGGCCTTCACTTTTGCAAATGTAGTTGGCGCACTGTCGGTAGTTCCTGGCGATGTCGGTGTTCACGAAACAGCAATGATACTTGTACTCAGTGCTGTCGGCGTAGATCCTGCTGTCGCTATTTCCGGCACATTACTTTACCGAGTCTTCAACAAACTTATCGTTTTACCGGTAGGGTTTGTGGTCTACACTCGATACCTAAAGCCGGCGAATTAACCCAATGAACCACAGTCTAGATTCATTTGCACCTAACGAAACGAAGGCACCAGGACTGGCGCCGACTTTCACAGTTTCGGATTTTGTAGCCACAATCAACCAGACTTTGAGCGGTGCCTATCCAGAAGTGGAAGTGGTGGGTGAGGTTTCTTCGTTCAGTATCAACCAAGGCAAGTTTGTCTTTTTTGATTTGAAGGACGAAACCGCTGTCGTTGGTTGTTTTTTGATGGTGTTTAGCTTACGAGTACCCCTGGAGGATGGCATGAAGGTGAAAGTGAAAGCCACCCCAAAGCTGACCAACAAAGGACAGTTCAGTCTGACGGTCAAGAAGATTGAGCTTTCTGGCGAGGGATCGCTGAAGCGCGCCTACGAACTGTTGAAGGCTAAACTCGAAAAAGAAGGTTTGTTTGACCCAGCTCGGAAACGACCATTGCCGAAGTATCCACAAAAAGTAGGAATTATTACATCGGAGGATTCAGCTGGCTACGGAGATTTCGTCAAGATAGCAAACGCACGCTGGGGAGGTGTAGATTTTCACCTAGCTCACGTTCAGGTACAGGGAGAATCTGCGCCGAATCAGATTATTAAAGCTCTGGAGTATATGAATGAAATGTCAGAGATACCAGATGTAGTTGTACTTATTCGCGGCGGAGGTAGCCTCGAAGATTTAGCTGTGTTTAACGATGAAAAGTTGGTTCGTGCTGTTGCATCTAGCAGAGCACCAACCTTGGTTGGGATAGGTCATGAAACAGATGCAACACTTATCGATTCAGTAGCTGATGTTAGAGCGTCGACACCGAGCAATTGCGCAGAGATTCTTTTACATGATCGGATTAGTTATAGCCATGCAATTAATGCACTGGAGCATCAGGTGCATAGTTCAATGGAGAGGTTGATTGAGGGTCAGCGTAGAGAATTTATGCAACGCATAGATGAAGCTATGAACTCAATTATCGAAAGCGCTCAGATGCGACTTGAATCTTTTACGCGTACACTGCGAGGCTACGACCCGAGCCAAGCCCTTAGGCGAGGTTACGCAGTAGCTCGACTGGGCGGCAAGGTGCTCAAGTCTGGCGAAGGGCTGAGGGTCGGATCACTCGTCGTGTTAGAATTAAGTGACACACTAATAGATACAGAGGTGAAAAATGTTAGCCCAAAACAGTAGTTCTATCCAGAAGAAGATGAAACAGCTTGAAGAAATTGTTGAATGGTTTGAGTCTGATAATGTAGATATTGACGAAGCTTTGGCCAAATACGAGAGCGGTCTAAAACTAGCCAACGAACTACAGGATGATGTGAAATCGGCTAAGAACAAATTTACCAAGATAAAGAAATCATTCTCTGAAGTAGATTAAATGTTTTTTCTCTCCGTAGTCATTGTGGCGCTGACGCTTCTTTTTACTGTCACGGTGTTTTTTGGACCGCCGTATGTGCGCTCTCACAAACAACCTGTCGAAACGGCGCTTGATATTCTTGGTCTTAAAAAAGACGACCATCTGTTGGATCTTGGCTCGGGCGATGGGGCAGTGCTACTCGCAGCTGCCCATAGGGGCGTACGGACAACGGGGTACGAGCTCAACCCGATTCTTTGGCTGGTTTCCCTTTGGCGAACTCGCAAGTTTCGTAGCCTAGTGAGCGCTAGGTGGGGGAATATGTGGCAGGCGCCGATAAACGACCACACCCAGAACATCTATGTTTTTTCAGATAAACGGTTTCTGCGAAGGCTGGATAAAATGATTTCTAGCTCCAGTGCCAAAGTGACACTGGTTTCATATTCGTACAAAATCCCCGGCAAAAAAATCACCAAGGTTGAGAATGGGATGTATCTTTATGAATATGGCAACAAGTAGACGACAGACGACAGACGATAGGGAACAGGAAACAGGAAGCAGGAAGCAGGAAGCAGGGAATAGGGAATAGGGAATAGGGAATAGGGAATAGGGAATAGGGAATGCCACAGGATAGACGATAAAAAAAGCAGGAAGCAAGAAACTCCTCCGCTGTCCAGCGGACTCCCGCTTCTATCTTTCTTCTGACTCGTGTAAACTGTGTTTATGCTTAAATTGAATGAACAAGGGCGTGTTGACCCTCTTATGTTACCGTTCATAGTAGTCCTACTCCTAGCTCTGGGCTTCGGTGCATTTAGTGTCTGGGCCTACTCTAGCTACAGTGATCAAAGGAACAGTGTCGACGCTATCGTTGCCGCAGAAGTTGCTAGCGCCGAGGAAGCTCAAGAACAACTATTGCGCGCAGAATTTGAAGAAGAACTAAAAAACCCGAACAGAACATACATTAGCCCTAGCGCTCTTGGGAGCGTAAAGATTATTTACCCCAAAACTTGGAGTGCCTACATTCAAACGCAAGAGACTGGCGCATTGAGATTAGAGGGCTATTTTCACCCGAACTATGTTCCTTCAACTAATAGCGATGTCCTGTATGCGGTGCGCGTTAGCTTGTCTAGGTCCGATTACACCAGAGAGCTAGCTAGTTACCAGAGGGCAGTAGAGCGGGGCGAGCTAACCGCTACGGCCATAAAAGTTTCTGGTGCTAAAGGCACCCGGCTTGACGGCTTGATTAAAAGAGACGTAACCGGTGCAATTGTGCTACTTCCGCTGCGCGACAACACTTTGCTAATCTGGACTGAATCGACAGATTTTATGGCCGATTTCAATAGGGTTATCTCCAATCTGACGTATTCACCCTGAGTTAGACGATAGAATACAGCAAACAGGAAACAGGAAACAGCAAACAGGAAACAGGAAACAGGAAACAGGAAATAGACGACAGCCTCGATGCTTCGGGCGGGGCTCCGATTGTAGCGTCGGAGACGACAGATTCTAGAAGCTAGAATGGGGGAATGGTAGACGGTGGGAAGTGGGGAGTGAACGACAGACGACAGAGAAAAGGGTCGTGGGTCCGTAGCTTGTAGTTAGAGATTGGAGATTGGAGTCGAGAGCTTGGAGTTTTTTGTTTTTTGCTATCGTCTATCGTCTGTCGTCTGTCGTCTAGCCCAGGCGGACAGGCATTGCGAAGAACATTTAATCTCACTTATGCTCGCGTTAGACTAGGCAGGTTTGCTAGAATGTATCCATACAAGAGGGTAGGTGTGTGGCAGTGTCTGAAGACAAACAAGTACAAAAAGAAGCACTAGGTCTCATTAGTGCCGCTTCGCATGACCTAAAAGCGCCGATAACGCTAATCAAGGGTCTAAACGATTTGATGCGAAGTGGCAAACTTAGCAAAAAAAAGCACGATCAATACACCAAGCGCATAGCCATGAGCTTGGTGCAGATGGAGCGCACTCTCGAGACCATCGAGACTATTGATTCGGTGATTGCCGGACAACAACAGATGGCGCTAGAGCCAATCAGTATTAATGAAATCATCAGCACCGTTGCTCACCAGCTCGGGCCCAAAGCTAAAGAGTACGATCAAAAGCTGGTTATTAAAAGTAGCCGGCAGTCGCCGGTGGTGCTGTCTAACAGGAACATTTTGGAAAATGCTATTTATAGTTTGGCAGATAACGCCATCAAGTATTCCCAGCCCCACAGCGAGATACTAATCCGATCATCTAAGGCCTCGCGCCAGGGGTTTGCTCGCCTAACTATTCGCGACAAAACCGTTGGTGTGCGTAGGGGCGATTGGGATAGAGTCATGCGGGCAATCGGCAAGATGGATTCGCCAAATCTGGCGCACGCCGGAGATAGCGGTCTGGGTTTGTTTGCAACGGTCAGTTTGGTTCAGAGCCTCAATGGCATGGTCGGAGTCAAGCCGGTACAAGGCGGTAGCAGTTTTTTCATTGAACTCCCCATAGCTCACCAGCTTGACCTCGGACTCTCGCAAACATGAAAGTCTTGATTGTTGAGGATGACAAAATGCTGGCTACTATGTACCGCGATGGCTTTGAAGGCGCTGGGCACAAAGTAGTCAGCGCCCACAGCGCCCAGGACGCCCTGAACAAACTTGATGAAACTGCGGTGGATTTGATACTGCTGGACCTAATTTTACCTGGTAGGAGCGGCGTAGAAGTGATTCACGAACTAAGCTCATATAGCGATTGGCAGAAAATCCCAGTGATATTGATGAGCGACAACCACCCGTCGACCTTCAAGATTGCCAAAAAAGATTTAGCCAAATATTCGGTGCACAAACTGGTTTTCAAACAGCAGATAACCCCGAGTGCGGTAGTTGAATTGGCGGAGGAGATTGTTGGGTGACTTTAGTCTCAGAAATATATCCCAAGCCTGCTTGCCACCTGCCTGAGACTGTACCATGCCTGTGTTGACACCCCCTCAGGCGGGCGTCGAGTACAGGCACGGGCAAACAGGTGTTAAACATGGCGAAATTTATTGTTCAAAGCAGGCTTTGAAGTGAGCGCTCGTTATAGCACCACCGCAATAATCCTCCGTCGTGTGGACTACGGTGAAGCCGACCGAGTAATCACATTCCTAACTCCAGATCAAGGCAAGATTGCCGTCATCGCTAGGGGTGTTCGGCGGGAAAAGAGCAAGTTAGCCGGCGGTATAGAGCTCTTTTCCGAAGCCAATGTAGTGATTGTGGAGGGCAGGGGTGATTTGGGCATTTTGGCCTCAGCACGGTTGATAGAATTCTATCGACACATCATCACCGATTACGAAAGGATCACCTCGGCTTACCAGGCGATAAAGTTCGTTGGCGATCTAACGGAGGACGGTGCCGGTAGCGAGTTTTATGAACTTCTTAACACTGCGCTCAAAACCTTGAATAATCTGGAAATACCAGTGGTGTTAGGTGAGGCTTGGTACAAACTAAATATCTTGAAATTAATGGGCTTGGAGCCAGACTTGACACTAGATTCAAAAGGCGACAAATTGAGCGCACAATCTAGCTATAGGTACGATCTCCGCGAAGGCTCTTTGACTAAAGACACCAAAAGTAATCTGTCGGCTAACCATATAAAAACTTGGCGTCTGCTACTCACCCAGCAACCAGAGGTCATAGCCAGAGTTGTCGGAGTTACGGAGGCGGTAGAGGAGACAGCGGAACTTATCGACAAAATGTATAAAAACACTCCTGGTGCGTAAAAAAAGACCAGCCATCGGAATTCATTAGGTACGATTCTCGTGAAACTTTTCTAGTTCGGGGAGCCGAAGTTTGCGCACGCGAAAGCCAATCAACACTTGTAGCTTGCCTAAGAAAGCCCTTTCCCCGATACTAGAGGTTAATGAAAAGCAAAGATAGCAAAGTTAGCTTAGAAACACTGGTGAGTCTGGCGAAAAGGCGGGGTTTTGTATTTCCGTCGTCTGAAATTTACGGGGGAATTTCTGGATTTTACGATTACGGCCCCTACGGCGCGCAGATGGCGCGCAACCTCAAAGACGCCTGGTGGGATGCCTTTGTGCGCAGTGTACCGAACATTCACGGCTTAGATTCAGCAATTATTCAAAACACCAAACTCTGGGAAGCTAGCGGCCATGTCAGTGGCTTCAACGATCCGATGGTCGAGTGCAATGAATGCCATTCCAGGCACCGCGTTGACCATCTGGTCGGCGAAGAAATGGATAGCCTAGTCGACTATGTACCGTTGTTGAAAAATGTGAAATGTAGTGTTTGTGCTAAGACGGGCCAGTACGGCGAGGTCAAGACCTTCAATATGATGTTCAAAACTTCTGTGGGCGCGACGGAAGGTAGCGAGTCGGCAGCTTACCTGCGCCCAGAGACTGCTGGTGGAATTTTCACCAATTTTAATCAAGTGCTAGAAACCACTCGCGCCAAACTGCCGTTTGGGATTGCCCAGATTGGCAAAGCTTTCAGGAATGAAATTAGCCCGCGGGAATTTCTGTTCCGAGTGCGGGAGTTTGAGCAGATGGAACTAGAGTATTTTGTGAATCCTGACGACGCCGATGGAGAGCTGGAAAACTGGAAACAAATTGCTTGGGATTGGCTCAAAGAAATTGGCTTAAACGAGGATAATTTGCAATGGCATCAACACGGCGATGCCGAGAGAGCGCACTACGCCGCCGACAGCTGGGATATCAATTACGCCTATCCGTTTGGCTCCAGAGAGCTGTGGGGCATTGCCAACAGGACTGATTACGATTTGAAAGCTCACAGCCAAGCTAGCAGTAAAGACTTGACTTATTTTGACACCGTAAAGAACGAACACATCACGCCCTACATTATCGAGCCGTCGATTGGCGTGGAACGACTTTTCTTGGCGGCGCTACATTCGGCTTACACCGAGGAAGAAGTGAAGGGCGAAAAGCGCGTGGTTTTGAAGCTAGCCAAGGGTATTTCGCCGGTAGATGTAGCTATTTTGCCACTGAGCAAGAACCCGGAGTTACAAAAGATAGCCCATGAAATCTACGCCAAATTGGTTGGTGACACCGGGCTGACCGTCGAATATGACGAGACCCAGAGCATCGGCAAACGCTACCGCCGTCAGGACGAAATTGGCACACCCAAATGCATCACTGTGGATTTCGAAACCCTCAATGACAAGGCCGTAACCATTCGCGATCGCGACACTATGGAGCAAGAACGGGTGGGGATTGAAGAAATTACCGAGAACCTAAACTAAAACGCCGCCTCCAGTCATTCAAGCTTGTGGTATAATTTTGCTCAAGCAGTAATCACTAGAGGGGAAAATGAATACAGCGATGCTTGATGGAGCAGAGAAAAAGCTACAACGATGGTATAAGGGCGCACCGAACTTGTCCAAAAAGTTTAGAGTCTGGATTGCGAAGTACGCTTGGTTATTTGTGCTACTAGGGGCGCTGGTAACAGTTTTTGCAGGCAAATATTTATTGGCAGCCATGGGAATTATTGCTGCACCTGTCGGTGCACCCGAGATGCCAGATTATGGATTCTTTGGCTGGATTGCACTGGCGATGATGACGATGTATCTGATTTTCTCAATCATAGCAGTGCCGCCTCTAAAGGCGCAGAAGGAAGAGGGCTGGAGGATACTATTTTACCTGCAGTTTCTCTCCCTGGCGTTTGCTTTGACGATATGGCTGGCGCAACCAGAGCGGGTTGTTGATTTACTGGTGGGCATTTTGTCTGTAGCTATCGGCCTATATCTACTCTTTCAGATCAAAAATTATTTCCAGTAAATTAAGCTTAGCGCCTCATGAGCTCAAGAGAGATGGCTCCGGTTTTAGCGTTGCAACTTGCTGATGATTAGCACTGTCCGCCTCGAGGCGGACAGATTTCGTGCGCAGCTTGAGGGAGGACGCGAGTTAAGAATCCGCCAGCTGGCGGGCCGAGTGTTAACTCGGGGAGATTCATTTCGTCCAAGCTGAGGCGGCAGTGTTGAGGCCGCTACTCAAAGCCAACTCGGCTGTATTCCACAGCTCAACGCGTTGAGCTGTGGGAAAATTCTCCAGAGACCCTGAATCAATCCGTTTGAAAAATCACTCGGTAAAGTCGAGCTTACAAGGATAATTTTGTGAGTGAGATGGGGGAAGCGAAAATGAAACGCGAAACGCGGGAGTTGGATTATTTGGAAAAGAAATGAAGCCGAAGGTGGAAGCATCAAAGCTGTAGAGGTATAATCTCCAGGAGCATCAGGCGCTGCCAATTTGGCGCAGAGCAGATAAAAACGAGAGGCAGTCAGTTGTATGTATGAACCGAAAGTAGTGATGATTGGTGGCGGGACAGGCAGCTTTACGCTACTTAGCGTACTTAAAGATTATGTTCAGGACATCACGGCGCTAGTAAACATGGCCGATGATGGTGGATCGACAGGAGTACTGCGTGACGAACTAGGGGTGCTGCCACCGGGCGATGTTCGACAATGCTTAGTAGCGTTGTCACGTTCCAGCGATCAGATGCGTGAGCTGTTTAATTATCGGTTTCCCGAAGGTACTTTCGAAGGACATTCGTTTGGCAACCTTCTTTTGACGGCGGTAGAGAAGATGACCGACAACTTTTCCGAAGCCGTTGAGTTTGCCAGCGAGGTTTTAAATATCCAAGGCAGAGTGCTGCCGATAACCCTAGACAGCGTCAAGCTGGAAATAAAATTCTCCGATGGCTCGGTAGAGAAGGGTGAGTTTAACATAGGACACATGGATTTTAAGGGTAAGTTGCGACCGCAGATAAGCCTTGAACCTGAAGGCAAGATTAATCCCCGAGCCCAGCAAGCTCTAGCCAGCGCCGACATAATCGTGATTGCGCCGGGTAATCTCTACGGCTCAATCGGTCCGGCGCTGATAGTGAGTGGAGTCAAGGAAGCTCTGCAAAAGAGCCCAGCTAAATTAGTCTATGTCTGCAATTTAATGACTAAGCCCGGTCAAACCGACGGCTTTAGCGTTGGGGACTATGCCGGTGAGATCGAACGCTTCATCGGTGCGCCTAGGCTGGACTACGTCCTTTTCAACAACCACCAGCCCGACCCAGCGTTGCTCAACAAATATTCCGCCGAAAAAGAATTTTTAGTCGATTGGAATGAAAAAAAGCTCAAAAATGCTCACTACCGTGCCATTGGCAGTAATTTCATATCGGACACGGTTCACCATAAAGATAGTAGTGACACATTGAAATCTGGGAACACATTCATCCGTCATGACGCTGAAGCAATATCCAAGCAACTGATGAAGATACCCCAAGTGTCAGCCTAGGGCTTCATTTTAAATGCAAAAGCCTGGAACTTCTTCTCGTGCACCAAGTTCTGGCGTAGTGCTTCGTAGTCACTACGCTAAATAGCTGTTTCTGTGGATAACTTCGCCGAAATTTTGGACTTTATCAATAAAGCGCTTGCAAGTGGGGCGTAGTGGGTAGTAGACTATTGCTAGTGGGTACGAGCGGGTAGCTCCAAAGCCACCCAATCTAAAACAAAAACACCACGTAAAAATTAAAATAAACCCACAGAAGGGTAAGCGAAAGATGACTACGGTCGATTATTTCGATAGAAAACTTGACGACAAGCGTCGACTGACTATACCAGTCGAGCTTCGAGCGGAGTTCTCTAGCGGTGTCGTAGTAGTGACTCGCGGTTTCGGTCAATACCTCCACTTGTACACCAGAGAAGTATGGGAACGAGAGGTAGAACCCAAACTAAGCGGCGACGTTCTAGACGAGCGAGTAGCCGATCTCAATGTTCAGTTCAGGCGGGGCAAAAGTGAAAGCCCGATGGACACAAAACAGGGAAGAGTAACCCTAGAACAGAACCTTCTGGATTATGCCGGCATCGATCGCGACGTGGAAGCGGTGCGTGTTGGGCAGTATTGGCGCCTAAGTGCCAAATCAAACGAAACCTAGAAGAAAACAGATTTTTTAGTACCTTTACAACTCAAAAAAAGCATTCCGAGGTCAACTATCTGACAGTCAACGGTGGAACAAAAGGGTACCGCTTTAAAAAAACCCTCGCACATTATTTGGTAACAAACACCTCCCAAAACTCCACCTCACACATTTTAAGTCTCTCAAAGCTATGGATTTTAGGAGAATTTTTGAAATTCTCTCACCACAACAACTCCATTAGCAATCAAAAACAAAAAATTTTCAAAAACAAAGAGTTGACTGTTAGTTAGGTGACCTCGCAAAAACAAAAACACCATTATAGTCACGTCCCAGTTTTACTTAAGGAGGCTTTAGAACTGCTCCAGCCCCAAGCGGGCGAGAGCTATCTAGATTTAACCGCCGGTTACGGCGGTCATGCCACAAAAGTACTGGAAGTGACCAAAAATGTATCAGGGGCGATACTAGTTGATCGAGACCAAAATGCCATCGATTCTTTGGTGTCTTTGAAGGAAGCTGGAGCCAGACTAATCCACAGTGATTTCGTCAGGGCTGCCACGAACCTTCAGAGCCAAAAACAATCTTTTGACATGATACTTCTCGATCTAGGGGTGTCGTCACCGCAACTTGACAACGCAGCTCGGGGATTTAGTTTCCGAAAAGAAGCTACGCTCGATATGAGAATGGACGAGAGCCAGAACTTAACGGCCCGTACCATTGTCAACGAGTATTCACACGGGAACTTAACTAGTCTGCTCCGTAAATACGGAGAAGTGAAGCGCCCCGGCCTAGTAGCTAGAGCTATAGTGGACGCTCGTCCACTCGGCACTACCACTCAGCTGGCCGATGTCATAAAAAACACCTTACCGTCGAAGGGTAAAATCCACCCAGCGACGCGCACCTTTCAAGCACTGCGAATCGCAGTCAACCAAGAGTTAGATCAAGTCGCATCGGTGTTACCGATATTGCCTAATCTACTCCAGGACGACGGCAGAGTAGCGATTACAAGTTTTCATTCTCTGGAAGACCGACTGGTAAAGAGGTTTCTCAAAGAAGAGGAGGAAAACGGATATGAAGCTAGGCTTCGGATCCTCACTCGAAGGCCAATCAGCGGTTCCCTAAACGATGTTCACAACCCGCGAGCCCGCAGCGCAAAACTGCGAGCCGCCGTAAAAATAAACATATAAAAAAAGAGAAAGGAGTATATGAACTCTAGACAAATCAAAGTAGAGCTTAAAAGCTCCAGAGCGTTCCGAGTTCCAGTACACAGGAAATAACCTGTTGCAAACGAGCGCTCGAGGTGGGCGCCTGGTAATTCAGGCGCCTCTACACCTCGCAAGCCATAAGTTTCGCACTTGCAATTTTGGAAACCCCAGAAGCCAAATGCAAAACTCGTGAGAAAAACAAAAAGGAAATTAACATTTTATGTCATATCACATTGCCTCGATTTCGCAGAAACAAGCTCTGCGCAAGAATCGTAACTACGCCAGAAGCACTACTAAGGTAGCAGCGCTTGGACCATTGTCCAATGTATTGTTCGTAGCCCTGCTGATAAGTGTTCTGGGACTGATTTATCTGACTCAAATCACCAAGACTAGTAGCTACGGCTTCGAGGTGAATGAGCTAAAAGTAGCGCGTCAAGATTTGGCCAGAGAGAACCGGTCCCTACAAGTGGAAAGCGCTAGGCTTCAAGCTCTGCAGACAATTAAAACTAGCAGTGTTGCCAAGGGTCTTTTGCCCATCGACAATGCTGATCACGCGCAGTAGTTCGTGGTAATTTAAAACAAAAAAGCAGGTTCAATGACGAGCACCATTGATAGCAACAGGCGAAGGTTTATCTACTTGATTCTCATCGTTTTCGGTATGATTTTTATTAGTCGGCTCTTCTTCATTCAAATAGTCAACGGCGAGCACTATAGAATGTTGGCTAGATCAGAGCAGTTGCGTAAATTTGAAATCCCCGCCAATCGCGGGTCTATTTTTATGCGCGATGGAGATCGAATAGTTCCTTTAGTTTTGAATCAAGATTATAAAATTGTTTTCGCCGACCCCAGGTTTGTCGACGATGTTTATCGCACAGCTGCTGTGCTTGGTGAAGTGCTTGGCGGTGAGGCATCTGAGTACAAAGAACTTATTTCGCTCGAAAACAGGGTCTACGTTGTGTTGAAAAATAGAGTTGCTCCTGATGTGGCGCAGGAGCTTGATTCCAGAGAGCTACCAGGCATCGGCTTGCAGAGCTTCCCGAGGCGAGTGTATCCAGAAGGTTCACTAGCTTCACAGTTGCTTGGGTTTGTGAACAATGACGGCGTTGGTCAATACGGAGTGGAGAGCTATTTTAACGAATTGCTGTCTGGGAAGCCGGGCTTACTTCGAACCGTAACAGATGTCAGAGGCATACCTCTTTCTATTGCCGATGACGCCGAAGGCATAGATATTCCAGCACAAAATGGCGCAGATATAGTACTGACTATCGATAGGGGCGTGCAGCGTGCCGCCGAGGAGGCGGTTAGAAAAGGCGTTAAACGCACCAATGGCGTGTCCGGAAGTGCGATAGTTATCGATCCCAGATCTGGAGCTATTTTGGCCATGGCCAACTATCCGACGTACGATCCGAATGAATTCTATAAGGTCGAGGATCCCAGAGTGTTTAGCAACCCGGTTGTTAGTTATGCCTATGAGCCAGGATCGGTTATAAAAGCATTCACTATGTCTGCCGGTCTTCAGAGTGGCGCGGTAAATGTTGATAGTCAATTTTATGATCCGGGCTCTGTAGAGATAGGTGGCTGGGTAATAAACAATGCCCATGAAAGATCTTGGGGGCAACAAGACATGACTGGCATTATCGTAAAATCGATTAATACTGGAATCATTGATGTACTTAAACGAATGGGTGGCGGTGAAATTAACACCAAGGCGAGAATGGGGCTGTATGATTTCTTCACCAACAACTATCGTTTTGGCACCGTGCTGGGGATTGCCCAGCCCAATGAAAACGCTGGAATTGTTATTGGGCCTCAAGAGGTGCAGGGGAACAATGTTAGATATTCAAACATGGCTTTCGGGCAGGGCTTCACGGCTACGATGCTGCAGGTATCGGCTTCGTTTGTGGCACTGGTTAATGGTGGCGATTTCTTTCAGCCGCAGCTTGTTCATTCAAAAATCGACGGATTTACTGGGGAGGAGACAGTAATTAAGCCAGAAATTATCAGCAACAATGCCGTTACTGATGTGGTGTCGAAAGACTTGAGACAGATGCTTGTGGAAGTAGTAACCGGTGGTGGTGGTGGCTACCATGCCGAGCGACCAGGGTTTAGCGTTGGCGGTAAAACCGGCACTACTCAGATGCTGGAGCCAGACGGAACGTACAGCCTTACTAGGCACATCGGATCCTTTGTTGGATTTGTTTCTGGCAGATCGGTTAATGAAACACCCGATTACGTGGTGATGGTTAAAATCGTTGAACCGAAAGTTCGTTACGCTGGCGCCGAGGCAGCCACACCAGTGTTTAGCGAGATAATTGATTTTCTGATTGACCATTATCAAATTACGCCTATAAGTAGGGTAGAATAGAGCACTATGGATCTCATAGTTTCGCAACTAGCATACGACGAAATCGTCGGCATTTTGCTGCTTAGCTTCATGGGCTTTGCCCTGGGCATACTACTCACACCTGTGTACACGCATTTTGCTTACAAGCACAAGCTTTGGAAGAAGATTAGGAAAGAAACAACTACCGGTGAAAAAAGCCATATTTTCACTAAGCTACACGCCAAGAAACATGCCCGGCACTTGCCAACGATGGCTGGTGTAATTATCATTCTGAGCGTGGTGGCCGTGACTGTAACTTTCAACTGGAGCCGAGCTCAAACTTGGTTGCCGGTGGTGGCGATGCTGGGCGCTGGAGTAGTTGGTTTTTTAGACGACCTCATCAATCTTCGGGGTAACGGCAACGGCGTAGCCGGGCTAAAAACTAAGCTCAAATTTGGTCTGATGAGCTTAGTGGCACTGCTTGGCGGTATTTATTTTTACACCAAACTCGGCTATGACAGCTTTCACCTAACATTTGTTGGCGATGTGCATGTCGGTGTTTTCTTGATACCGATATTTGCGTTTGTAGTTGTGGCTACGGCCAACGCGGTTAACATTACCGATGGACTAGACGGATTGGCTGGGGGGCTGTTGACCAGTGCCTTCGCTGCTTACGGCCTATTAGCTCTGCTTCAGGGCAATATTGGAATTGCCGGTTTCGCTATGACTATTGTCGGTGCTTTGCTCGCCTATATTTGGTTCAATATTTACCCAGCCCGGTTTATTATGGGCGATGTAGGCTCTTTTGCGCTGGGTGCGTCGCTGGGGGTTATTGCTATGCTTACCGATACACTAGTGTTGTTGCCGATCATCGGACTGGTGTTTGTGATGGAGACTGGTTCTAGCATGTTGCAGATATTGTCGAAAAAGCTCCGAGGGAAGAAATTGTTTATTATTGCACCCCTGCATCATCACTTTGAAGCAATAGGCTGGCCAGAAGCCAAGGTGACAATGCGCTTTTGGGTTATTGGACAGGTAGCAGCAGTGCTGGGAGTTATTCTGGCGTTAGTTGGCGGACACATCTAATGAAAGGCAGACGGCGTCTTTCCAAACGAGAGGCGGGGACTGACAGAAGGAAACACCGGCCAGACTACGGTTTGGTGGTGGTTATTGGTCTGCTGTTGCTCTTAGGACTGGTAACCATTTTTGCTATTAGCCCAGCACTGGTTCAAAGGGGGGGTGCTTCAGATTTGATAGGTGGCGACCATCACTACGCCTACAGACAGCTACTGGCAGTGCTGATAGGTGTCGGTGTTTTCGCGACGCTAGCTACGGTGCCGCTAACATTTTGGCAAAAAATCCAACCACTACTCATCGTAGGTGCACTGGCACTTTCAACGGTTATTTTGATACCGGGCGTCGGACAGGAAATAAGCGGTGCTACCCGCTGGATTATAATTGGTCCGTTGTCACTGCAACCATCAGAACTAGTAAAGTTCGCCCTGGTAATTTATTTAGCTTCGTTTTTGAGCGAAAGAATACGCAAAAAAACTCTTGGCAGCGTCAGCGAGACCCTGAAGCCGATACTGGTGATTACTTTTGGGCTGGCGTTGTTGATTGCCGTTTTCCAAAAAGATCTCGGCACTATGGTATCCATCGTGTCCATAATCCTATTTATGTATTTCATGAGCGGGGCGGCTATGAAAAATATCGGTATTTACGCCGGCGCAGTATTTGCGGCAGCTTTGGCTGCGGTGGTGCTTTTCCCGCACCGTTTGCAAAGAGTTTTGACCTTCATTGATCCCTACGCCGACATTGACGGCGCGGGGTATCAGATAAATCAAGCGCTCATAGCTATAGGTAGTGGCGGACTATTCGGAGTAGGGCTGGGCAGAAGTGTTCAAGTTTTTGGCTACCTACCGGCGGCAGCTAACGATTCGATTTTCGCAATATTGGCCGAAGTTCTGGGCTTCGTAGGCGCAACGGTAGTGATTATTCTGTTTGGTGTTTTGTTCGTCCGATTACTTAAAATCATGGCAACAAGCACCAATACGTACATGAAGCTACTGGTTGCAGGCGTGTTTGGCTGGCTGTTTTCCCATACAGTTATCAACATCGGCTCCATGTTGGGACTACTGCCGTTAACAGGGATACCGTTACCTTTCCTTAGCCTTGGAGGCACTAGTCTTGTTATGATGATGGCAGCACTGGGACTGGTGTTCAATATTTCCAGGTACACCAGCTTAGATAACAAAGTTAAGGAGTCAAAAAATGCGCGTAGTCGTAACCGGCGGCGGTTCAGCAGGGCACGTTAAGCCAATTCTAGCGGTCGCAGCTGAAATAAAATCCCAACAGCCAGAAGCTCAAGTAATTTTTGTTCGTCAAATTGGCGACAAAGATACTTTGAATTTGCTGAAAAATACAGATGAAAATATCGTAGACCAAATCAAAGGGATTGCAGCTGGAAAATTTCGCCGATATCACGGTGTTTCATGGCAAAAACAAGTGCTCGATGTAAAGATGCAACTTTTAAATATTCGCGACGCGCTGTTTTTTGTGATTGGCTTGAAGCAGAGCTTTTTTATGCTTTTATTGCTAAAGCCGGACGTAGTTTTTGTCAAAGGCGGATACGTGGGGCTTCCGGTAGGACTCTGCGCCTCACTACTGAGGATTCCGCTGATTCTGCACGAATCCGACGTTAAAATGGGTCTGACCAACAGAATTCTCAGTCGGTACGCCCTCGCAGTAGGCGTGGGTATGCCCGAAGATAATTACCAGCTAGGGAACACTACCATTAGCTTCGTTGGCGTACCGGTGAGCAGTGATTACAAGTTTGTCGGCCCTGCTTTGCAAGCGAAGTATAAAAAACAGCTCAACATTGACCCGAAAAAAAGAGTCGTGGTGATTACTGGTGGTAGCCGCGGCGCTGAGCGGGTGAACAATATCGTGGTTGCCATAGGAGCTAGATTAGCCCACGAAGCTCATGTGATTCATCAAACGGGTCAGGAAACGTACCAAGCTACTAAAAAAGCTATCGAAGATCAGTTAACCGATGAAACTAGGGGTAATTATCAGCTACTGCCCTTCATCGAGCGCGATATGCAGGTTTATTTGGGGGCAGCCGATGTGGTGGTTGCCAGGGTAGGGACTACTACTATGGCCGAGCTGGCAATCACTGCCAAGCCACTAGTGCTAATACCTAACCCGAAATTAGTCTATGGGCATCAGCTTGAAAATGCTAAAATTTACCAGTCGGCCAACGCGGCAGTGGTTGTTGACGAAGAGCTAGCAATCCAGGATCCCAGTATTCTCCTCGATAATGTCCTACATCTGTTAAATTCGAGCGCTAAGAGAGAGAAGCTAGCAACGAATCTTCATCGGCTGGCAAAGCCAAGCGCCGCCAAAGACATTGCCAAACTAATATTATCAAAAACATGAAAAATCCTTTTCGTAGAAAAAAGCGTCCTCAGAGGCAGGTGAACAAATCATCTGACGTGAAGGTGAATCGCTATATTTCACCCCGTAAAAAGCGGGGAACTGAGACCAGCAATAAACGACAAGCGGCTAAGAGAAAACGATTGCTAGGGAAGACTTCCGTGATTAGCCTAGTGGCAGTAATCGGTTTAGTTTTTCTATGGAGCAATAGCCGTGTAACAGAGGTAGTCCTGGGAGCTGAACAAGAAATTTATCAACATGAAATCCAGCAACATCTTCACCGAAATATCTTTGCCAACTTCAAACCGTTTATATCTGAGCAATCTTTAACCGCAGATTTAATGGAGCAATATCCCGAGATTGAATCGGTGACAATCAGAGTGCCGTTTTTCGGCAACACTTTGGAGGTCGAGATCGTCAAAAGACAAGCGCAGTTAGTTCTGCGCACTGGTGATGGTCGGTACTACATTGTTGATCGTGGCGGTTATGCGTACGCTGTATTTGATCCAGCAGAAAAGAACGACAGAGTGGTCATTTTGTCAGATGATACCGAAATGGTTTACGATCTCAGCTCGAACAAGTTTCTTTCGGCGCTAACAGTTGAATTTATAGAAAATACTAATGAAATTCTCAGAGGGTTTAAGCAGTATGAAAACCAAACATTTAGCTACCGTATAACAGATAAGGCGCGGGTAATATTTGTAAAGCCAAGCCAAGAGAAGTACGAGGTAAAAATGCAGCTAGATAGATCGGTGGTGGACCAGACGAATTCGCTTCAAAGCGCTCTTCGTTTTTACGACCAAGAAGGAATAAGCCCAGTTGAATTTATCGATGTGCGCATAGATGGCGTGGTCTACTATAAATAACAGGGGAGTTGTGCGTGGGGCGCACAACAGCAAGTTTGCGCCGGCAAAACTAAACACTAGAAGTTTTAAGTACCTAGACGGAAGCAGATACACGGGGTGCTCCGCCCTACTGCTAGTTCTAGTTTTGTTCTTGTCGCGGTAAACAAGAAAACATATTTTGCATATTAAATACCCGATTTCAAATAAAGCAAATAGACGTAGTGGTGGAGGGTAGTTGACATGAGACGCTACTGGTGAAAACTTAAAATGAGGTACCCATGTTGTGGAAAAGTCAAACCGGCATAGACAGCACCACTGCTACAGAGAGCTGGTTTGCGCAGATACCATATTAGCCGCACACTGGGCACTTAACAAGCAGAGAATAAGCGCAGTACGTAGTTAGCATCCCCCGCTGGAGGGCGCACAGGGTGAAAGAGTTAACTGATTTGGCGCGGCGTAAAATATACATTGTGCGACATGATGTTTATATTCAAAAGACACTCGCTAACTCATCTTTCTAGATTGCAAATTGTAGTTAGTTGGTGGCGATTACCCGCACACCCTGCTTGCTAGTTGGTGCGCGGTGTTTTTCGTCTAGTTCCTAACGCAGCTTTATGATTTCATCTTCCCGGATGATGCCGCTAGGTTTTGGCTTCGGCTTAGCGATGCGTTTGACTGGGTTTGATTTAGACTTGTGAGATTTAAATTTTGCATGAGCGGGAGGCTTAGTTGATTTTTGAGTGTTCGGTTTTTGTTTCATACGAGGTTTAGATGGGGTTTTTGGTGAGGAGTGGTCGCTAGAGGCGACGATTATTGTTTTTTCGACATCGGCTTTTGGTGTGGCGTATAGGCTGCGCGAATTTTCGATAATTTGTGCTGACAGGTCTTGCTGAGGCGAGGGAATGTTGAGAGTCGTTGCTGAGAACGCCGGCGTCTTCTCTCCCCCGATAGTCATGGCGGCGACGAAATTGCGATTATGGAGCTGTATGAGGTCCTGGGAATCAAATTGGGGTTCAAAGTATTTCTGCAGATTAGAGGCATCATCGGCGCCAACTCGGAACGAAACTATCGAGCCAACGTTGCCAAATACAGCGTCTTTTACCTCGGGTGACATCTGGGAGATGAACTGATTGGCGATAGTTAGGTTCAGACCGTATTTGCGAGCCTCACTCAAGATAACCGAGAAGGAATCGGTGGCAAAGTTCTGGAATTCATCAACGTACAGGTAGAAGGGTCGTCGGTCGTCTAGACTAGCAATATCAGCGCGGCTCATAGCTGCTAGCTGTATTTTAGTAACCATCATTGCACCAAGGATAGCGGCGTTGTCCTCCCCTACTAGCCCGCGGGAAAGGTTGACGATGAGGATTTTGCCTCCGTCCATAATTTCACGAATGTTGAATTTAGATTTTGGCTGTCCAATGATATTTCTAACCAGCGGGTTGGCAGTGAAAGCGCCGACTTTGTTAAGGACGGGGGCGACAGCCTCGGTCATGAATTTCTCGTTCCAACTACCGAATTCGTTAATCCAGAAATTCCTCACCACTGGATCTTCGACGTTGTCGACTACTTTGGCTCGGAAATCCTTTTCGGTGAGCATGCGGGTAATGTCTAGCATGGTGGAATTAGGGTAATCCAGTAGCGCCAAAATGGTGTATCTGAGGATGTATTCCAGGCGTGGACCCCAGGAGTCAAACATGCGTTTCAAGACTCCTACCAGTTCCGAGGAGACGTGGTTTTTGAGCGTGGGGTCAGGTATTTCTAGGGGGTTGAATCCTACCGGAAATTCCCGATCGGCAGGGTTGAAGTAAACAACATCATTGACGCGATGAGGCGGGATGAATTTGATAATGCTAGCAGCGTAGTCGCCGTGCGGATCAATCACCACGAAGCCTTCGTCTCCGAAGACATCAGAGAGCGTCAGAAGCTCCAAAAGTCCCGACTTGCCTACTCCGGTTTGCCCGACAATGTACAGGTGTCGGCCTCTGTCTGATCGACGAGCGCCGAACTGAATATTTGAACCACGAAAATTAGTGGTGCCAAATGGACTTATTTCTGCATCTGGCAGTGTGCCGACAGCCGGCAGATTTGGCGGCGGTTCGGCGGTTTTGGCCGTCGCCCAAACGATATTTGGTGTCTCGACATTAGTATGCGGTAAATGGTAAACGCTAGCTAGCTCCTCGATGTTAAGGGTGTCTCCACCACGCATAAAAAACCTAGCTCGATACTGCGCCAACCCGTCGGGACTGTAACTGCTAGAACTCTGTTCGAAACCGTTCAAATTAGTGGTGTTGAATTGTTTGAAGGTTCCAACCATGGCCTGCATACGGAGCCGTGCCGTGGCCTTGTCAGGCCCTAGGTAGATGATTCGTATTTTTACTTTGTAGCCTAGTTTTCGACTTTTTTCTTCTACTGCCGTGATGCGTGATTTATCACGCTCGCTGAGCTCTTTGACCTTGGTGGCGGCGCTGTCTTCGGGTGGTCGCCACAGTGCCCCAAACATTTGTCCGAGGTAGGACATGAAGCCACCACTGCCAGCCATCATACCGCCACCGCCCTTGACCCTAGAGGCGTATAAGCTGGATTTTCTATGCCAAGAATCGTCTATTGGGCGAGCTAGAATTTGAACCCAAAGCTCTTCGTTTTCTTGTTCTAATTTTGATAGCGTTGCGGTTATGGCTGCTAGTGGGTCGACCTCGAAATTCTGGAAAGTGTTTATTGGCAGGACTTCATTTTCTTTGAGCTTCAGCTCTGTGGTTAGTACTACTGGCTGTTTAATGTCGCGCGCGGTGTAGTCGTCCTTTACTTGGTATATCTGAACGGTGGGGTATTGCGCATATATTTGCCCTTCAACGAAGTTTTGCAGATGCTTCGGCACCCAAACATAAAATTTCAACTGCTTACCGATGGCAGCAATCTCAAAGCTAATGTGTTCCTGTAGACGACCTTCCAGGCGGAGTTCTTTTTTAGAACGGAGGATGCCGTGCAGGCTGGCGAACATTTGCACTGCAGCAAGTTCCTTTTTGTCGTTGGTGCGCGGTATCTCCAACAGTAGTAATACTGAGCTGTCGTTGCCAACTGTTTTGGTTTTGCGGTGGTTTTGCCAAGTCAAATAACCCAAAATAGCGGCCACGGGCAACCAGAACCACCACTGGCTCACCAGGCCAAATATCCACCCTATGAAGCTAAACGAATTAATCATCTTACAGTCTATTCTCGACTAATCAGAGGCTAATTGCAAACTACTAGAAATTAGAATCTAGACTGGGGAGTGGCGGATAGTAGATGGTAGGCAGTAGACGGTAGGTGGCCAAAAATTAGAATCTAGAATAGGAGATGGAAGATTACCCCAACATACATTGAGAATGCTGGAGTGTTGAGAGTCGGAAGCTAGAATCTATAAGTTAGAAATTGGAGCTTAAGCATTAGACGATAAAATGCAGAATCTATCTCCCAATTCCCAGTCTTATCGAGTGCGCCAGACAGTAGTCCTCTAGCCTATTTTTTGTCGTCGGCAGTAGTGTAGGTAGCCTTGGCTACTCGTTTGAACTGAGGCTTGCTCTGTAGATTCAAAAGGATGGTAGTTTCTTTAACCTGTCGGTTTTTTAGGACGCGCTTTATAATTTCGTCGCGGTGCAGCGGTTCTCCAGCTTTTTGTAGAATATCAGTAATTACTGTTGCCACGGTACCTTTTTTATATCCCCATTCGTTGAGAGCGTAGATTCCACGGCCAATAAGTACGAATCGATTATCTTTAATTAATTCGTTATGGATGGCCTGGGTGGTAACGTCTTTTCGTTTGAAGTTAGATTGACGAATAGAACGAGCGATCTCGCTAAAGTGCATCGGTTTACCTTCGTCCTGCAAAATGACGTAAATTTTATCGCGGATGTTCTTCGGGTTAACAGTCGGCCACTTGAGCAGACCCCACTTGTCTTTAAGGTTTGCCAGTTTTTTAGAAATAGTAGCAAAGGCCTTGATGTGGTCGGGGTGCTCGTAACTGAGGCGAGTGTGAAGTTCGTTGATGGTGATAGGCTGCTTGAGCTCCTCAATGGCATCGACGATGCCATCGACATTCTTTTTTATAGATTTAGTGTCGTTGTACTCTAGTATGCCTACGGAGTGGAAATACTGATCATTCTCGTCGACAACTGATATGCCAGGTGCCAAAACTGCCAAGAAAGCTAGGTGCGCCTGATCTCTGTCGGAATTTTCCTTAGTCATTTTGGCGCTAAGATTGGTTATGCGGGCAACGCGACCCAGGTCGTGCAATTCTTTAATCAGAGCCTTCTCTACTTCGTTAATACTCGGCAGACTAGTTTCTGCTTGGGCTTTGAGGCGTGCTAAGATGGCTTTTTCCAGCTGCCGGACACGTTCGCGGGTAATTCCCAAAAGTTCACCGATTTGCTCTAAAGTTTCTCTGCGGTCGTATAGTCCAAAACGCCGGCTTATAATTTCTCTTTCGCGATCTCTGTCGATCGTGTTGAGGATGTTCTTAACAGATGTCCACACATCGAGTTCACTTGGTTGTGTCGTGTCGCTCATTGTACTCCTTACAAACATTAATTTAAGTTTTTATAGCAAACTTGATTGAATTATAAAATAGTATCTCTATACTGTCAAACAAATTTCCCTTATGCATGCATTATATCATGTAATGGACGCTTCTTGAAATTGATGTGAACCCTAAGAGCAATCTCGACAATTTGTCTAATTATCTCTATCGCTTATGTTTATTTTTTTTCGATGTCAAAAGTTCTTCGGCTTTTTTGAGGTCGATTCTTTTCGGATCCTGACCTTTGGGAATTTTGACATTTATTTTGCCGTTAGTGATGTAGGGACCCCAGCGACCGTTGACTATATCGATTCCTGCGTCTTCAAAGCGGATAATGAACTTCTCAGCTTCTTGCTTCTTTTTCTCGGCGATTAGTTCTTTGGCTCGGTCTAAACTAACAGTAAACGGGTCTTCAGGCTTGATGGAGACGAAGGTTTGACCGTATTTAATGTATGGTCCGAAACGTCCGACGCTGGCGGTTATCTCCTCGCCGTCGTCAGTTTCGCCGACTGTACGGGGTAGTTTGAACATCTCTAGTGCTTCCTCAAGAGTCACTGAATCGATTTTTTTACCTGCTGGCATGGTTGCGAACTTTGGCTTTTTTTCGTCGTCTTTAGTGCCAATCTGAATCATTGGCCCAAACCGTCCGAAACGCGCTAGCACCGGCTTGCCGGTTTCAGGATCTTTGCCTAGCTCGCGCGCCTGTGAAGCCTCCTGGCGACTGATGTTTTCCGATTCCACGATTTTCTGGTGGAAATCTTTGTAGAAATCAGCAATTACTTCTTGCCACTTTTCTTCCCCCTTGGCGATGCGGTCGAAACTCGTCTCTGCGTGTGCCGTAAAATCATAATCGACCACGTCCGAGAAGTGTTTGACCAAAAAATCTGTGACTACTTCGGCGATGTCGGTGGGCAGCAACTTACCTTTGTCGTTGCCGACGTTTTTTTCTTCAGTTGAGGCCTCCACTTTACCGCTACTTAGCGTCAAAATATTTAGAGTTCGTTTTTCGTTCTCACCCTGACCTTTCTGCGCATAGCCACGGTCTTGGATGGTCGATATCGTCGGTGCGTAGGTACTAGGACGGCCGATGCCCATTTCTTCGAGCTGCTTAACTAGCGCCGCTTCAGTAAATCGAGCCGGCGGCCTGGTGTAGGTTTCGGTGGCTACAATCGGACTGGCGCTCAGGGAGTCGCCTTCTTTGATATTTGGCAGAAGCTCGTCGTCTTTGTCGCGTCCGTAGGCTGCCAAAAAACCATCGAAAACGACAATCTCACCCTTGGCCACAAATAGCGCTTCGTTGGTCGAGATGGTGATTTTTACAGTAGTCTTTTTGGTCTTCACCGAGGCCATCTGCGAAGCTAGAGCCCGAGCATGAATCAGTCGGTATAGTTTTTTTTGCCTCTCATCTGCGCCGGCTTCTACAGTGTCAAAATGCGTTGGTCTAATCGCTTCGTGCGCTTCCTGGGCACTGGCAGATTTAGTTTTGAAAGTTCTTATTTGCAGGTAATTTTTACCGAACTTTTTCTCTATATGATTGGCAGCGCTGGCTACGGCTTGCTTAGACAGAGTCATAGAATCGGTACGCATGTAAGTGATTTTACCGACTTCATACAGGCGTTGAGCCAACTGCATGGTTTGCTTGACGCTGAAGCCGAGCTTTTGAGAAGCGGCTTGTTGCAAAGTAGAGGTGGTGAACGGTGCTCGGGGTGAGCGGGTGCCGTCTTTTTGCTCTATAGACTGGGCGCTGTAAGTAGCGTTGATGAGGCTTTCTAGGAATTTACGGGCGTCCTGCTGGCGGTCAAATGTCTGGTTTAGTTCGGCTTCAAACTCTTCTGCGCCTACTACAAAAACAGCCTTCACTTTATAAGTACTAGAAGTTTCAAACTTTTCGATGGCTCGTTCGCGTTCGACTATCAAGCGTACTGCTACTGATTGAACTCGACCGGCGCTGAGCTTAGGGCGAACTTTTTTCCACAGCACGGGGCTGAGCTCATATCCCACCAGGCGATCAAGTATGCGCCGAGCTTGCTGGGCGTCGACCACATCGGTGTTAATGCTTCGGGGATTGTCGACGGCGCTCAGTATGGCGTCTTTGGTTATTTCTCTGAAAACAATTCTTTTAGTGTTCTTGTCGGTTAGTTTGAGTAGCTGTGCCAAATGCCAAGCAATAGCTTCGCCTTCGCGGTCTTCATCGGTTGCTAGCCAGACCATGTCGGCCTCTTTGACAGCTTTCCGTAGCTCGGCGACAGTCTTTTTCTTCTCTGGTGCTACCTCATAAGTCGGCGTAAAATTATTCTCTATGTCTACGGACATGCCTTTTTTTGGCAAATCTCGCACATGCCCAAAGCTAGATTTAACAGAGAAATCCTTGCCTAGGAACTTCTCAATAGTTTTGGCTTTGGCTGGTGACTCGACGATCACTAAGTTCTTCATTGCAAGCAATACATTAATGCCATTGCCTATAAATAGCAAACTGAACTTTTTTGGCATCTGAACCTTCCTCAAGGTAAATTGTCAGTGTTCCGCCAAGACGCAAGGCATCTTGCACTAGTCCTTCTTCGTTGCTCCCCTGCTGACAGGAGTGATGACTTACTGGAGCGATACCCTAGGGAGCGTTGAGTTTGTTTTTTTGTGTATACACAAAAAACCGCCCATGCATGCTTGCGACAAGTTTGCTCAAAAGTACTCTCGCAGGGCTTATAGCTGTAAAGATAGCTCAGAAATTTTAGTCTTGAATTCAAGCCTCGTCCTCTTTCCGGTAAACAACGCATTTATTGAGCATTTGGTGCTTGCACCTCGCAGTATCTTCGTTCTAGTAATAGTGAGTTCTATAGAATTCACCATTAGATTTATCTGTCGCCTATTTTTCAATCTCTAATTTTTGTCACTCAAGCTTCTTAAGTTTTATTTTGCAGTTAGTATTTCGCGCCTCGTAGTCTGTGGTTTGTAGTTGATGCCGTTGTAGTTTTTAGATTCTAAATTATAGCTTCCAACTCTCAACCTGCCTGCCGGCAGGCAGATCCCCAACTTCTAACTTCAAACTTGGTATTTGGTGCTCACCCTTACTTTCTCCTAGAATCTGCGGTCTCCGACGCTACAATCGGAGCCCCGCCCGAAGCATCGGGGCTGTCGTCTAAACTAAAGTGTCCAAGTGTTGGCGCCTTGATTCTTAACGATGCCTTTTATTTCCAGCATCGTTAGGGCTCGGCTGAATTCGTTTGGTTTAATTTTCGCTTGGTTTTGAAGTTCGTCGCCATCGGCTGGACCACTTTGCAGCAGATCGATAATGGCTTGCTCTGCGGCGTTGTCACCTCTTAGGTTGGTCTTGTTGGCTTGCAAATCTTCCAACCTGCAGGCGTTTAATATATCGGTGACCGAGCTAACCGGGAAAGCCCCTGTTCGTATGAGATTATTAGTTCCAGCCGACATCGGGCTGTTAATGTTCCCCGGGACGGCCATGACCGTTTTGCCTTGTTCTAGGGCAAACCCTGCGGTTATTGATGTACCGCTACGCGCGGCGGCCTCTATGATTAAGACGGCATCGGCCAGACCAGACACAATACGGTTTCGAGCTGGAAAGTTTTGCACCAGAGGTGGCATACCTTCAGGGTATTCGCTTATCAGTGCACCGTGAGAAGCTAGGATTTTTTTAGCTAAGCCTCTGTGACTGGCAGGATAGATTTTATCTAGCCCGCAAGGCATGACCGCTATTGTTTTACCCTTGGCGTCCAAAGTGGCGGCATGCGCCAACCCATCAACGCCCAGCGCCAGTCCACTAATTATCGTTACGCCTAGCTGCGCTAGCTCCCCCACTAGTGTTTTAGTTACGTAGTGACCATACTTGGTCGGTCTTCTAGTGCCTACTACCGCTATTTTGTATGAACTGTTTTTGGGTATTTCGCCAAGCATGTACAGTTGCTTCGGTGGTGAGTCGATATCACGTAATTTCCTTGGAAATTCGTCAGAACTATGTTTTACGCACTTGATTTTCATAAGTATAAGTTATTTCGTAGTTGACACAAAGCCTTTTTAATGCTAGTATACTTGACTGTAATCACAAAGTATGTGATTTAAGTACATTATACCCCTAATTTTACAGTTTTATTAAAAAACTGTTAGATTGCTGGAAACGTGCGTTTCAAAGTATTTACCCTCCACTTTCTACGCTAGTGCCCTCGAGCACCGGCGTTACCAGCAAACTAACCCCTTTAACTAACTAATCTTGACTTTTAGTCAGGTGGGCTCTCGTAGTGGGAGATCATGGGTTAAATAACTGGCTTTTTGCCGGGCTGCGTACATTTTGTTGCGTTAATGCTCTCTGTGATTGTGGGTTGAAGGGATTAATCAAGGCTTTGCGGTGCCCACCCCTGCAAAGTCTTGTTTTATTTTCTGAACTTTTTTCAGGGTGAATCGTCAGGGCTCTGCCAAGTAGCAAAGCTACCTGCTCCAGCCCTTCTTCGTCAGAATTTCCGTTGCTCGTTCGGCGTACCGTTAGTACGCCTCTCTGCGCTACTCAATTCTTCCTCGCGCTTCACTCCTGAAAAAAGCTCAGCGTTACATTCGTCAGGGCTCTGCCAAGTAGCAAAGCTACTTGCTCCAGCCCTTCTTCGTCAGAATTTTCAATGCTTTTTGTTGCACAACAACAGAGCTAGGGGTTCTTTTCAAAGCCTGTCCGCCTGCCGGCGGAAACCAACTGGTGCTGTTTCGGCAGCACGCTCCATCGTCACTTTTGACAGCAAAAGTGACATAAAACTGCTTGCCGGGGACTCATAGTCGCTATGACTAAGAAGTAAAGGATTTACCTAGCCTGCGGAACTCCCCGCCAGCTGGCGGGTCAAACATCCTCGGCTCTAGACGATAAATCCTTCACTTCTTATCATCGGACTAATCGATGGCAAGGAATGAACACAAGGAAACACAAAAAAATAAAGGAGTGAACCGTAGCCATACGATCTGCGATCTGCGAACTACGAACCCTCTCCAAACTCTCGGCTTCAAGCTCCAAGCTCTAACTCCCAACTCTCGGTTTCAACCTTCAACCTTCAACCTTCAACCTCTAGCTATGAACCCTACCCACGACCCTTTTCTCTATCGTCTAGAATCTGTCGTCTGTCGTCTATTTTCCAACTCCCAACTCTCACCCTCTAGTGCGCCTCTCTGCGCTACTCAATTCTTCCTCGCGCTTCACTCCTGAAAAAGAAGTTTAGGTTTAGTTGTTGGCTATTAGCCCAATCGCGATATGGTATCTATCTGGCATCTTGTAGTCTTTTGCAGCATTGTAATCGATCCACTCGTATTGATCGTGTTCATAGCTTAGTTCAACAGCTCCATTAGCCACTTCTGTTTTGAACAACAGTATCAATACATTGCCGTCAAATTGCTCGGACGGGAGGAAGTGCAGGTCTAGTATAGAGACTTCGGAAAGCTCTAGTGCGGTTTCCTCGTAAGTTTCACGTACTACGGCTTTTTTCGGGTCTTCCCCCGGCTCTACTACCCCACCGGGAAAATCCCACTCAAGTGCTCGCGTGGGTGCAGTTTTGCTCCTGCGTAGCAAAAGAACCTTGCCGTCTCGAACTACCGCTATTTTTGCGACTAGATTGATGCTTTGACCAAACTTTTCCCTATCACTCATGTGTCCCAGTATAGCAAGTACAGGTATAATAAACATATGAGCTTGGAGAAGGCGCAGAAGAATGTCCCATTGGCTGACAGAGTACGGCCGACTAGTCTAGATGGTTTTATTGGGCAACAACACCTAGTTGGCAAGGGACAGTTTTTGCGCATCATCATCGAAAGCAAACAGCCCACATCTTTGATTTTCTGGGGTCCGCCAGGTGTTGGCAAAACTACTTTGGCGCGAATTATTGCTGATAATTCCCAGATGCACTTTGTGGAGTTGTCTGCGGTTACAACAGGGGTGGCGAAAGTTCGTGAGGTTGTCGAAGAAGCAAAATCTCGCAAACGCCTTGGCGAAGACACCCTGCTTTTCATAGACGAGATACATCGGTTCAACAAAGCTCAGCAAGATGCTTTTTTACCACATGTAGAAAACGGTACAATCACACTGGTTGGTGCCACTACTGAAAACCCGAGTTTTGAAGTCATCTCCCCTCTGCTGTCTCGGACAAAAGTTGTAGTTTTGAAACCCTTAGGTGAGGAAGAAATTATTCAGGTGATAAAGCTTGGCTTGGAGCAATTACCGAGTGCCAAAATCACCAAAAAAGCCATAGAAATTCTAGCCAGCATGTCTTCGGGCGATGCCCGGGTGGCGTTAAATGGCTTGGAAGTTGCCGCTAGATTGGCGAAAAGGAAACCAATTACGCCAGCGATAGTAGAACAAGCCATGCAACAAGCAGTACTCAAATACGACAAAAACGGCGAAGACCACTACAACACCATCAGCGCCTTCATAAAAAGCATGCGTGGCTGCGACCCCGACGCCTCCTTGTACTACCTACACCGGATGATTGCTAGTGGCGAGGATCCAAAGTTTATTGCTCGGCGAATGGTAATTTTTGCCAGCGAAGATATTGGAATGGCAGCTCCCTATGCTCTGACGCTGGCGGTGTCCGCCTTTCAAGCGGTAGAGAGAATTGGCCTGCCAGAGGCCGAATACGCCCTGAGCCAAGCAGCGATAGCCATGGCTACCTCGCCAAAATCACGGGCAGTGTCAAACGCGATGCATGGTGCGAAGAAAACTGTCAAAGCCAACCCTAGCGCCCAAGTCCCCCGCCATTTGCGTAACGCTGTTACCGAGCTCATGAAGAGCGAGGGTTATGGCAAGGGGTATGAAATGTATGCTGGCGAAGACAGTAAAAGCTATCTGCCCAAGGGTCTAGAGGATGAGAAATTTTATGAGCCACCGAAGAAATGATTGCAGGAGCACTAATCTAGATATGAACAACAAGGGCTCTTTCTTTCCAGGTTTCGTTACCGGCGAAGGCAGTATTGAAATTTTCGCAAAGAAACTTGAAGCAAGGGGGCGGATAGCTCCAAAGCCAGCGATCGTCACCCTAGTTGATCAGCGTAAGCACCCCGACAAAGCGACAGAGGCAATAGAAGCATCTTCAGAAGGGTTTTTCCATTCACTTGGCGAACTAGCGATAAACGAGTCTTGGCCTGAACGAAGGGCATTCATAATAAACCCACCCACATTGAAGACTGCGCCAGAACTAGTCGTTGGCGGTTTAGCTGTTTTAAAGAACGTTATCAAGGGCGCCGTAGAAGGTACGGAAGACAAAAGGTATCGCAAGCTTTTGCGTGATAGTCTTAGCGAGACTGTCGGTCACCCTTGGACCACTGTTGCTATGGGCCTGCGTGGCATAAACTATGATGCCGTCGAACGCCTAGCGGATTTCTACTCTTCATTGTCGCCTTCCCAGAGACCGGCAGTACATGTAATTGTATCCGACAGAGAGCCGATGTTTACCTACGACGAGCCCTTTGAAACCAAAGTTAATAAGGCGGGTTTTACTTTGCATAGAATCGACTGTGGCCACAACTCTCTATATACGAAACCAGAGAGAGTGCTTGAGGTTATTGAGCACGAACTAGATCAGCTTTAGCGTCTGAATTTTAGCAATTTCTTTATTAGAAAATTCACCAAGTACGAAATCAACGGTATCAGCTTGGTCGGCTAGCTTGGTTCGGACGCCGACGCGTATTCGGTGAAAATCTTCGTCGATAAGAACCATGACCGACTCTACTCCGTTGTGGCCAGCGCTGGAGCCGCCAGTTTTTCGTCTTACTTCACCAGAAGGCAGGTCCAGTTCATCGTGGATTACAGTTATTTGGTCATTCGTAAGTTTATAAAAAGCCTTCAGCGCCTCCACTGCCCTGCCGCTGTGGTTCATGTAGGTCTGGGGTTTAGCGAGCACGAGCTTGTCGCCATTTTCATCTGTTGTTTGGATAATCTCGACCCTGAATTTGTCTTTTAGTTTCCACTTCCCCAGTTCATGCTTCTGAGCGTAAGCGTCCAGCGCAATAAACCCAGCATTGTGCCGAGTTTTAGCATAGTGTTCGCCTGGATTACCGAGACCAATTATAAGTTTCATATACACCAGTATATCTGTTTACCGCTGTTCTGTCAGCGCGAGTTTTCCTAAAAGCCTGTCCGCCTGGGCTAGACGACAGACGACAGACGATAGACGATAGCAAAAAACAAAAAACTCCAAGCTCTCGACTCCAATCTCCAATCTCTAACTACAAGCTACGGACCCACGACCCTTTTCTCTGTCGTCTGTCGTTCACTCCCCACTTCCCACCGTCTACCATTCCCCCATTCTAGCTTCTAGAATCTGTCGTCTGTCGTCTATCGTCTAGAAACGGGAGCGTACCCCATTTACACTTTTTACAGAAAAAGTGTAGCAAAACCACCTCCATGGACGAAAACATGACTAAGAAATAACCAACTACACCGGA
>CAYOYH010000004.1:0-28435 GCA_964408165.1 uncultured Candidatus Saccharibacteria bacterium
GTACCTTTACAGCCGAACAGAAGACCCAAAACCACCACGAAAGTGCCTATAGCTCTAGAATTTTTTACTTTTTTGAAGGCAGATTGCCTAAAAAGCTCTTTTTGCTTCTGTTATTGTAGGCAGTTCTTTGCTTTTTTCGTGGTGTGCAGAATCGCAACCACGGTCGTTCTTTAACTGCTAACTCTATTAAGCGCCAAAGCTACGATGTGCAGAAGCATGTCATCATAGCTTCGACCAGTGTTGAGCTCATACGATTTAGGAAAGTTGCCTGAAGCTTTTATCATGCCCGGTATTAAATTAGCTTCTAGGAAATATGGAATTCCATTTTCGTCTAGACGCATATCGATTCGACCATAGTCTCGTGCGCCGATAGCTTTAAAAGCGTCACGTGCGAGGCTGATAACGGCCTGCTTGATTTCACCTTCCTCGATAACCCCAATGGCTGTCTCTGTTTTTGAAGATTTCATTTCATGCCCAATTACGCCATCGCCACGTTCATTTTTAACTGGAAGCTGCTCTATAGGCATAATCATTAATTCACCATTATCGACGCTCTGTAATACTGCAACTGTAAATTCACGGCCTGATAAGTATTTTTCAACTAATACATCGCCTATTGATTCATCAGCTAGAGACTTCATTTTTCGTGAAAATTCATTGAAATTACGAACAACGGAGTCGTCATCTATCCCAACTCCAGCGCCTCTGTCGTGAGGCTTCAAGAACATAGGAAATCCGAATGGTAACTGAGACTCATCTGCATATTCGCCCTCTTTTGCAATGAAATACGGTGAAGTAGTTAAATTGGCTGCTTTTATGGCGTCTTTTGCTTTAGTCTTGTCCTGTTCAAGCTCAAGTGCGCCTGGCCCTGACCCAGTTACCGCAACACCCCTGTCCTCAAGAAAACCAGAAACCCGCACATACTCTTTGCTATTGGTAGTATATTTCCCTAGAGGCACCTTTTTTATGCCGGTAAAGACAAGATCGGGATTTTTATCAATCAACAGCTCTAAATCTTCGGAATCATTCACCAAGGTAATGCCAACATTCGTATAATACTGCTCTAGCGCCTCCTTCACCATCATCCTTGATCGAGAAGACATTGAACTTAATCTACTATCAGAAGATGATACTATTTCAATATGTTTATCGATTTTCGTCATACAAAAGAGGACTCCTTTGGCTTATTATTTATCAAGCCTGAACATTAAATATATTGTCTTGATTCCCTGTAAGAATGCTGACATCGGTCTGCTGTGAGTCTGGATTGTTCAGCGTCTTAAGTGTAACTATACAGTAAAACAAAAGACTTGGTTCTATGTTTACCAGAATTTTTTACTTTTTTCGCTGGCAAATTGCTGGAAAAGCTCTTTTTGCTTTTTAGATAATTTCTTCGGTATGTCTACATGAATCTGTACGATGTGTGAGCCGCGTTTGTCGCCTCTGGCACTTTTGACTCCATGGTTAGATAGTTTAAAATCTGTCCCGCTCTGAGTACCAGCTGGGATTTTCATTTTCACCGGGCCATCTACCGTGTCTACTTCAATCGTGGCTCCTAAAACTGCTTCATTCATGGAGATGTGTTGTTGGCCAAGAACTAGGTCGCCTTCTCTGGTAAATTGATCGTGCGGCGTTACTTGAATATCGACATAAAGATCACCTTTTTTACCATGAGCTACCGCCTCGCCGTATTCACGCAGACGAATGGTCGCTCCGTCGTTGATGCCGGCAGGAATTTTAATTTTGACATCCTTTTTCTTTCTTTCGGTTCCAGACCCACGGCAAAGTGTGCAGATTTTCTGAGGGACTTTGCCCCGACCTTTGCAAGTGTCGCAAACCCGCGCTTGTTGAATATTGCCGATTATCGTTCTGTGCACCTGAGTAACTTGACCAGAGCCTTGGCAAGTAGAGCAGGTTTTAAGCTCATGACCTGGTTCAACTGTTTTGCCTTTGCAGTGAGAGCAGGTGTCTTCGATGTTTAGTCTCAGTGTTTTTTCTACTCCATAAACCATTTCCTTAAAAGAGAGTGCTACCCTAGTTTGGATGTCGTTACCTCTAGCTTCGCGTGACTTATTTCTCCTGCCGCTACCTGGCATTCCGCCGCCAAAAAAACTTTCAAAAATATCGCCCAGCCCTAGGTCGCCAAAATCAACATTCACGCGTTGCTGGCCGTTACCAAAACCAGGGCCATAAGCTCCGCTCGGCGCGCCGGAAGCGCCACCAACACCAGCGTGACCAAATTGGTCATAGCGTTGACGTTTATCGGGGTTGCTTAGGACTTCGTAAGCCTCGTTTATTTCTTTGAATTTGTCTTCCGAGCCGCCATCTTTGTCGGGGTGATGCTTGATGGCGCTCTTGCGAAAAGCTTTCTTAATCTCATCCGCTGAAGCCGACTTGTTTACACCTAGTGTTTCGTAGTAGTCTTTTTTAGGCATTCGTACCTCCACCTCTCATTCCCCGACCCGCATAAGGCTCTCCGTCCTTAAATATAATCACCGAATCATACGGCGACTGAGAAAGTTCATCTTTTAAATCAAGCACCGTATTCATAACCTCGCTATATTGAAAGGGCGTAGCTTTTCTCTTAGTGCCATGATCGATGAGTGTTGGGTGGACTAAACCATCATCCTTGACTTCACCAAGTCTAAGATAATGCTGAACAGCATTATTATCATCTAGTATCGTAATATCCCAAAGTGTAATTTTCGAGCTGTCGTCAACGGCAAAACCTTCGCCAACAAGGCTCACTGTGAATCGTTTCTCCCCTTCATCTGAAATCCATGAGAATGATTCATCATTGCCAAAATTTTGAGTTACGAACTCGAATGTTCCCGCCATAAATCCCGTTTCAAACGGTTTAAAATTAACAACTGAACAGTCGGTTCTAGTAATAGATTCAGGTGTTTGGTTCCTCATGTTTTTTAATTCTCTACCACTTCGCCTTCAACGCTTTCGTCTTCTTTTTTCTTAGAGGACTTTTTGTTGTTAGCTTTCTTATCTGTCTTCTTGTTGTCTTTGTTGTCTTTGTTGTCTTTGTCGTCGCTCTCGTCAGCCTTCTCAGATTCCTGGGCTTCTTTAGCAGCGGCTTCGTACAATTTGGCGCCGATTGGCTGAATCTTTTCGTTTAGTTCTTTGAGAGCCTTTTCAACTTCACTTCGATCATCTGAATTTTCAGTTTTTTTGGCTTCTTCCACAGCTTCTTCGATAGCCTTTTTGTCGTCGTCAGAAAGTTTGTCGGCACTTTCTTTAGCTAGTTTTTCGGCACTGTAGATAGCGCTAGAGAGCGTATTCTTGATTTCAATAGCTTCGCGCTTGGCTTTGTCGTCGTCGGCATGTTCTTCAGCTTCTTTTTGAGCTTTCTCGATGTCTTCTTTGCTCAAATTTCCGCTATCTTGAACGACAATCGACTGTTCTTTGCCAGTACCTTTGTCTTTGGCGTTGACATTCAAAATGCCGTTGGCATCTATGTTGAAGGTTACCTCAATCTGTGGCACACCGCGCGGCGCTGGAGCAATGCCATCAAGTATGAACCTGCCTAGTGATTTGTTGTCGGTAGACATTTCTCGCTCACCCTGTAGCACATGTACTTCTACCTGGGGTTGGCTATCGGCGGCGGTAGAGAATACCTCACTTTTAGAACTTGGTACGGTGGTGTTGCGTTCGATAAGCTTGGTGGTTACGCCGCCAAGCGTTTCAATGCCTAGCGAAAGCGGGGTCACATCTAGCAGTAAAATATCTTTGACATCACCGGCCAATACGCCAGCTTGAATGGCGGCGCCCAGAGCGACTACTTCGTCGGGGTTAACGCCTTTTTTGGGTTCTTTGCCAAAAATCTCTTTTACCTTTTTTTGCACGGCAGGCATACGGGTCATGCCGCCGACCAAAATCACTTCATCGATATCGCTCTTCTTTAGCTTAGAGTCTTTCAGAGCATTTTCACAAGGCTTTACAACTTGATCAATCATCTCGCTCACTAAAGATTCTAGCTTGGCGCGCGTCATTTTATATTCAAAATGTTTCGGCCCATCGGCGTCAGCAGTTAGGAATGGTAAGTTGATGCTGGCTTCGGCAGTAGTTGAAAGCTCTTTTTTAGTTTTCTCGGCTTCGTCTTTTAGGCGCTGCATAGCTGCTTTGTCTTTGTGCAAATCTAAACCATGTTCCTTTTTAAACTCTTCCAGGAAATGTTCGACAATCTTCATGTCGAAGTCCTCGCCGCCTAGGTGAGTGTTGCCGTTAGTTGCCAACACTTCAAAAACGCCGTCGCCAAGATCTAGGATAGATACATCAAAGGTACCTCCCCCGAGATCGAACACTGCTATCTTCTCTTCCTTTTTGCTGTCTTTGGATATCCCATAGGCTAGGGCGGCGGCGGTAGGTTCATTGATAATCCGCTTTACTTCTAGGCCGGCGATTTTGCCAGCGTCTTTGGTGGCTTGCCGCTGCGCGTCGTCAAAGTAAGCCGGTACAGTGATTACCGCTTCGGTAACGTCTGTTCCTAGGTAACTCTCTGCGTCTGCCTTAAGTTTGCTCAAAATCATTGCAGAGACTTCTTCTGGGCTATATTCTTTACCACCCATCTTTACCTTGACATCGCCTTTAGAGTCTACTATTTCAAACGGCATCAGTTTGATATCTTTTTGGACTTCTTTGTCTTTAAAGCGTCGTCCGATAAGCCGTTTTACACCAAAAATGGTGTTTTCGGCGTTGGTAACTTTCTGTCTGCCAGCCACCTGGCCGACTAGGCGTTCCTTGTTTTTGTTGATGGCGACAACACTTGGTGTAGTGCGATTGCCTTCTTTGTTGGCAATAATCTCGGCATCTCCGCCCTGCATTACCGCCATGGCGCTGTTGGTTGTTCCTAAATCTATTCCTATAATTTTACCCATTGTTATTCTCCTTTTATTGCATTTACGTAGTTAATTGTCTCGCCAAGTAGTTCGCCGCAGACGTAGCCCGTAACGTCATCGTAAAGTGTGAGAGAGTTACTAAAATCTTTTATTGCCCCTGTATCTTCATCGACACCAAGCTCGTTTAAAAATTCTTGAACTGACGGGTCTTCGGGATTTAATTCTGCAAAACTCCCCAAACTTATGTGTCCTAGCTCTTTCAGTCTTGCACCGGTGTTTGCGCCGTAACCCTCAGTAGCTACGAGAGTAGTTAGTTGCCTAATGATGAGCAATTGTAACCTCCCCGCCGTCTTTTACAATGTCAGAGACTACTCGTCCCGGCGTTTCGACAAAGTCTCTCTCGGCGGTTGTTTCGAAGGCTGTCTTTGATAAGCCAGTTGAGCTTGGACTTGTGTTCTGCATTCTAGCTACTGCCGTTCGTTTGACCGCAGCCTCTCCATCATACCGCACGACTGGGCATGCTTCCCTCTAGATATACCGGACCGGCTCCATGCGGATGTCTGTCTAATCTTGTCATTGCTATTTGCTCCTTCTTATTTTGACCATACTCGGTCTTATTACTTCTTCGTTCATGATGTAGCCAGTTTGCAGTTCTTCGCTAACGATTTCCTTATCGCCTTCACCTTCTACGCTAACTGCTTCCATGAATTCGGGGTTAAATTCTTGCCCCTCGGTAACTATTTTATAAACTCCTAGCTCATCCAGGCTTTTAGTCAGCTGCAAAGCTACCTTGCTAATACCCTGAGCCCATTCATTACTTTTCAGCTCCTTTGGCTGGTGAGGCAGAGCTCTTTCGAGGTTGTCTACCACCGGTAGAAGAGCTAAAACCATCTGTCTTTTGCCACTCATGCGACTACGAATTCCGTCTTCTTCGCTGCGTCGCTTGAAATTCATGAAATCTGCCTGGATTCGCTGCAGCCCTGCTGTTAGCTCGCCAATTTCCTGTTCTAGTTGTTTTTTAGTCTTTTTTGCCATCTAAGTCAGTGCCTCCTCGAGTGTTTTACCGGCATAGCTCACTAGATTCATAACCGTTCGGTAATCTTGCCTAGTTGGGCCTAAAACTCCAATATAGCTCTTGTCGCTATACGGCGAGCGGAACCGGGAAATTATCAATGAACTTTGGGAAGATTTTCCGATAGGATTCTCTCTGCCGATGTAGACATTCAGCGCTTCGTTTGGCTTGGTCTCTCTAAGCCATGGCTCCAGGTTGTCGATTAAACTCGCCATTTGGCGCACAGTTTCTGTGACAGCAAACTCTGGTTGCGAAAACAAATCGGCAAACCCTCTGACATAGAGCGACCCGTCTATCGTCGCTAGTCCAACATTTTGGGTTAATTCCGCAAGCGATTTAACGGCTGTACGGATAGCTAAGTTGGGCTCTCCCGCGCTGGAGACTCGGGTGTCAATCGCCCTCGCACTGCGATTGATAGTGTTATTTTCCACACCAGACAGCTGGTTGACATAGTGCCGATAACCCTTGTCGGTAGGAATCCTACCAGCAGAGGTATGCGGTTGAGTAATAAAGCCGGCTTGCTCCAAGCACACCATGTCGCTACGAATCGTCGCCGGCGACACATCAAACGTTTTTGAAAGTAGGCTAGAGCCAACAGGAGATGCCACTTCGGCATACTCTTCAACTATTGCTGCTAGTATTTTTTCTTGTCTGTCTGTCATTTGAACAATTTTTCCGTACTAAACACCCTGCAAGCTACTTGCTGAGTTGGCAGAGTCAGCTCCAAAGTGCCAATACAAGCACCATTATAAGTAATTAGCACTCGCAATGCAAGAGTGCTAATAAATACTTCTGAGAACTGTTATCTTGTTGTGCTGATGGATTATTTTGGCGAGAATCTTGCCGAACTGTAGCTTGGCTACTTTGAGGCTGACTCGTAGCCAAAAGAATTCATCTGCGCGGCAAGCTGATAGTTATCGGAGGTATTTATTTGCATTCTTGTATTTAGTCAAGAGTGCTAAGTTATTGCTTCGGAACCCTTCAGATTGGTGCTCTAGCGAATTGCTTTCGTGAGTATCCGACGAAATACAGTATCACTACATTGAGGAAGAAACGGAGCGAAAAGAGTTTGCTCAGTGCTGAGATAGGGCTAGGTAAATGAAATGATTGACACTCTTGACCCGAACAAGAGTGCTGGCAGCTATTTTGACACTCGTTTTACTGTTCTTGCAAGTTCAAGAATTGATGGATAATATTTTCAAGAATAAAGCTGCTGCTTCACCCGTGAAAGTAGTTTCCAAGCCAAATCTTTGCCAGCTTGGTGTTCTTGGTCGCTATATTTGCCGTCCTCTACGATGCGGCGAAGTGTTTTGGCGGCTTCTTCGAGGTCGTCATTTACAACAAACTGGTAGTAATCTCTATCGGCGGTTGATTGTAGCTCTAGCTCAGCACTCTCAAGACGACGCTTCACTTCTTCGGTACTCATATTGCCACGTTTGAGCAGTCGCTTCATCCATTCGTCGTACGACGGAGGCAAGAGGAAAATTGCAAAGAGATCTGGCTTCGTCTTCTTAATATTGTCGATACCTATGTAGTAAACCTCATTGATGGCAATCTTGCCGTGATTGGTCGCCTTTTCCAGCTCCCGCAGAGAAATACCCGAAACTTGTTGCTGATGAATGATGTCTGCTTCTAAAAATAATCCATTTTTTAAATCTTCTAGCACTTCTTCTTCCGTCCGAAACCAATATTCAACACCACTTTGCTCCATGACGCCGTTGTTGCTTCGTTTTGGGCGCGTGGTGTCGGAAACGATAAATTCATATTTACCAGTTTTCCCTAGTTCTTCGATAATCGCGTTTCGCCCAACAGAAGTAGGTGCTGTCAACAAAACCAGTTTGACCCTGCCTAGGAGTTTTTTTCCAGTATCACTAATTTGGTAGTCACCGAGGACTGCTCGGAATTGGTCGAAATGTTTTAACTCTGGCTGCATACTACAAATACTATATCACGCTACAATAATCCCAAAAAACCTTCTAAACTCCTGGCGATAGATTGATTGAAGCCGAAAGTGTTGTATTTTTGCAAGGTCTCACCTTGCAAATGGGAGAAATGTTGCATAGTAATGCCTGTAACTCCCTATGGCTCATTTATTTTGGTGCTGTTTGCGAAAAGGGAGTGCCACTTGGAAAATAGAGCAAGCACGGGAACATGTAGCTCTGCTAAGGGGCGGGTGTTTGTGGCCAAATACTCTGGGTGCGAGCTCTGGCTGTTTGATGAGTTCTCTTTCGAGGCGCGGACGGGAAGATGCCGGTTTTGTTCCTCGGGATTGGTACGTGCTAGTCGCGCTTGAGCATTACCGTAAACGCCTCGGCTGGGATTTCTACTTTGCCAAATTTTTTCATGCGAGCCTTGCCTCGTTTTTGTTTGGCCCAAAGTTTCTTCTTCCTAGATACATCGCCACCATATAGGTGGCCGGTAACATTTTTCTTGAGTGGCGATATATTTTCTCGGGCGATAATCTTGCTGCCAATAGCCGCCTGAAGTGACACCTCAAAAAGCTGCCTAGGGATGACCTCTTGTAGTTTCTTGACTGTTTCGCGCCCCAGACTGTCGGCTTCCGAGCGATGAACCATAACACTGAGGCTATCAACTACCTCGCTGGTTACCAGAAAATCTAGGCGAACCAAGTTCTCCTGACGGTAATCCCCCAGCTCGTAGTTAAACGAACCATAGCCCGAGGTAATGCTTTTTAGTCGGTCATAAAACCCCGTCAGTAGATTAGCCATCGGCGCCTCAAAACTAATTAGTGCTAGCTGGTCGTCTAGATAATCGATATTTTTTTGCAAACCACGAGCGCCGATTATCAGTTGAATGACAGCGCCGACATATTGTTTGGGACAAACAATTTCACCCTTTATCCAAGGTTCTTTTATTTCGCTGATTTTAACTGGATCAGGCAAATCTGCAGCGCTTCGGATGGTCACTTCTTCGCCACTGAGCATGACTATTTGGTAGTCGGTGGAAGGATTGGTTACCACTAAATCCAAATCGTATTCGCGCTCTAGTCTGGCGCGGACTATGTCCATGTGGAGCAAGCCCAAGAAGCCAACCCTAAAACCAAACCCTAAAATTTGCGAGTTTTCAGCGCTGTAGCTGAGAGCCGAATCGTTCAACTCTAGTTTCTCCAAAGCGTCTTTGAGCTGGGGGTATTGTTCGTTTGAAGCAGGAAAGACGCCGGCATAAACAAATGGCTTCACTTCGCGGTAGCCTGGAAGTGCTTTGTTTGCTGGCTGTTTACTAAGCGTAATGGTGTCGCCCACCTTGGCCTCGTGGACACTCCGTAAATTAGTAACCACGTAGCCTATAGTGCCAGTTGTTAGGGTTTTTGCTTTAGCAAATTCTGGTGTTAGTGAGCCAACCTCCAGTGCCACTCCTTCTGTTTCGGTAGCCAAAAGTTTAATCTCTTCGCTACTGGATATTGCTCCATCTACTAGGCGCACATAAAGAATCACTCCCCGATATTCATCGTAAAGAGAGTCAAAGATGAGCGCCCTGGTGGCATCTTTCGTAAAGCCGCTTGGCGCCGGTATAGTTTCAACAATAGCGTCCAGAACTTTGTCCACGCCTTGCCCTGTTTTGGCTGAAATCTGGAGTATGTCTTCTTTCTTACAGCCCAGCAAAGAGACGACCTCGCTGGAAACTTTGTCTACATCGGCAGCGGCTAAATCGATTTTGTTTATTATGGGAATTATTTCCAAGCCAGCCTCCAGTGCTAGGTAAACATTAGCCAGTGTCTGAGCTTGGATTCCCTGCGCGGCATCGACAATTAAGAGCGCTCCTTCGACAGCCTGAAGGCTTCTGGATACTTCGTATGAAAAATCTACATGACCTGGCGTGTCGATGAGATTGAGCATGAAATCTTTATACTTCATACGAACCGGCTGGAGCTTGATAGTTATGCCTTTTTCCCGCTCCAAATCCATACGATCTAAAAGCTGCTCCCTCATATCCCGCTTTTCAACAGTGTTTGTGAGCTCCAGTAGCCTGTCAGCCAAAGTGCTTTTGCCGTGGTCAATATGGGCAATAATGCAGAAATTTCTTATGCGATTTTGAATCATAGCTTTGCCACCTAGAGAGCTACCGGTTTGAATAGTATATTTTTGATTCTATTCACCACTGGCACGGATTCTTTGACTTTGAAAATATAGCTAAATAGCAAGTACGTTAGCAGGCTGACGGCTACTATCAGAGCGAACTTCGGAGCAAGCACAAAGAAGCCGACATCGGTTACACGAAGCGGCAGCAAGAACGTAATCAGGGTGTAGGTAGCCAAAGCGCTAAGCCCAGCCGCAGAAACCATTCGGGATATACTCCTTGCAAAGCCCCAGGTAAACATACCACCACCCAGTCTTCTCGAAAGAACTACGCTCAGCATCAGCACCTCAAGCACTGCAGCTATAGAATAGGCGATAGCGATGCCTTCCACGCCGAAACCACCATGGCTGGTCAGCCAGAGCGCCAAAAATATATTCACGGAAATAGCCACCACGGAAATATACAGAGGTGTTTTAGTATCTTGCTGAGCGTAAAAACCACGAACCATTATGTGGAAAACAGATCGGAAAAGAACCGCCAAGGCCAAAAAGCCAAGTATTGACGAAATCGTCGGGTTGCCAGTCGCCACCAGTAAACGCACTAAATAGCCTCGAGCCAAAAAGGCAATGACCGCCACGGGCAGAGCCAGCCAAATAATCACTCGGAGTATGCTCATGAGTTCTTTTTTGAACAAATCTGGCCGGCCCTGACTCAAGCGTTCGCTCATTTTCGGAAATGCTGCGGTGGAAATAGCGATGCCGATTAGCCCAATCGGAACCAGGTGAAGCGTAAACGCCGCGCTATATGCAGTTATCGCTCCAACTTGGAGCCTAGAGGCGATATTGATACCCACCAAGCTACTGAAGTAATCCAACCCTTGGTCAGCAGATCGTGCCGGCAAAAGGGTTAGAACTTTTTTGAAACCTCTGTTTCGCCAAAATATTCGTGGTGAATATTTGAACCCAGTGTCCTTCATGCCCAGTATCGCTACTAGCAGCTGCGCCACGGATCCAACAAGCACGCCATAAGCCACGCCCTCAATTCCGAAACGAGGTGCCAAAGCCAGAATTCCGAAAATAATTCCCAAATTATAAACAGACGGAGCCATAGCAAAGAAAAAGAACCTACCGGTAGCTTGTTGGACGCTCGTCAGTACGCTGGAAATGGAAAACAGAAACGGGTTCAATGCTATGATGCGCATCATGGCCACCGCCTGAGCTGTAGCCTCGTCACTCAGCCCCGGCGCTACAAAATATTCCAGAAGCGGTTGAGCAAAAATAATCAACAGCAGACTGGTTACACCAGTAATGATAGCCATGAAATTCAGCAAACTGGACGACAACTCCCAGGCGGATTTCTTGTTGTGCTTGAGCACCCTCTCTGTGAAAACCGGAATGAAAGTTACACTCAGCGCCCCCGAAACCAACAGGAAGAACATGAAATCCGGCACGGCAAAGGCAGCTTTGTAGGCGTCAACCTCAGCTCCGATACCAAAATTAGCCAACAGCAGTCTCTCACGGAACAAACCTAGGAGACTTGCAAGCAACGCTGAACCAGCCAGAAGAGCGGCCGCCCATCCGACGGAAAATTTGTAATTGGCTTTGTTCAAAATTCTTCGCATATTTAGGAGGCTTGACTTTTCTTAAACTGCACTGTCTGCCACTAGTATAGCTACTACAGATGAGATTTCATAATTTTTGAACTACGGTAGCCTGTAGACTTAGTAAAGAGTGGCACTCTTGGGCATTTTAGTGCCTTTGAGAATCTTTATAACTGCCGCAGCTTCAATAGTCTCTTCTTTCAGTAGTGCTTTTGCTAGTTTTTCAAGAAAGAGTAGGTTGTTTTTCAAAACTTCTTCGGCGCGCTCTCCGGCTTCGTTCATCAGAGTCTCGACTTCTTTGTCGATTATTTTGGCAGTTTCTTCAGAATACGGTCTTTGGTGAACCATGCGGTCGATCATCATTCCGCCACTGTCTTCATGGAAGACTTGATTACGGAGTTTATCGCCCATGCCTTGCTCTATAATCATCTCCCTGGCAAGCTCGGTGGCTTTTTGCAGGTCGTTACCGGCGCCAGTTGTAACATGATCTTTGCCATAAATAATCTTCTCAGCAACTCTGCCACCCATCATTCTAGCCAAAATATCTTTGTACTCAACCACCGAGTGATAGCTTTTGTCTTCAGAAGGTATGAACCAAGTAACACCGCCAGTTCCACCGCGCGGAATGATAGTTACTTTATGCACCAGATCGCTATCAGGCAGCACATGTCCAACAACGGCATGTCCGGCTTCGTGGTGAGCAGTCAGCTCTCTCTCTTTTTGGTTCATAATCTTGCTTTTTCGTTCCGGGCCAATGGCAATTTTTTCGAAAGCTTCGGTAACTTCCCTGTTGCCGATTGTCTTTTTGCTGTGTCTAGCAGCAAATATCGCTGATTCGTTAGCGATGTTCGCTAGATCAGCCCCACTGGTGCCGGCAGTTTTTGCTGCCAGAGAATCTAGGTCGACATTGCTCTCGGTAGGTTTGTCCTTGAAATGAACTTTCAATATGGCCTCGCGTTCCTTGCGGTCGGGCAAAGTAATATTCACTCTACGGTCAAAACGGCCAGGTCTTAGCAATGCTGGATCGAGCACATCGGCGCGGTTAGTGGCTGCTAGAACTATTACATTAGCTCCTTGTTCGAAGCCGTCCATCTCTACCAGTATTTGATTAAGTGTTTGCTCACGCTCATCATGACCGCCACCCATTCCGCTACCGCGTTTACGCCCCACGGCATCTATTTCATCAATGAAGATAATGCATGGTGCGTTTTTCTTAGCTTTTGAGAATAGATCTCTGACTCTAGAAGCACCGACACCCACAAACATTTCTACAAATTCTGAACCTGAGATTGAGAAAAACGGCACACCGGCTTCGCCAGCCACGGCTCGCGCCAGCATGGTTTTACCTGTTCCAGGCAAACCAACCAATAGCACTCCTTTAGGTATTTTGGCTCCGACATCTTTAAACTTTTTAGGATGTTTTAGGAAATCAACAACTTCCTCTAGGTCTTGTTTGGCGTTTTCAGTGCCAGCGATATCGGAAAATTTAACATTTTTCTTATTTTCCGGTCCAAATAGCTTGGCTTTGCTTTTGCCAAATCCCATGGCCTGATTCCCCTGACCTTGGGCTTGCTTCATCATATACAAAAAGAAGGCGATGATTATTGCCACCGGCAAAAAAGCTAGCAGTATATTGAATAAGCCTAGTCCGCCCTCCTCCACCTCCGTAACACTCAGTTCAAACCGAGCGACATCAAAACCTTGCTCGCTAAGACTGGAGCCTGGCTCTTTGACCGATTTTTTCGTAGGTTCCTCTTTGCCGACATAGGTAATCGTCAGATTGTCGCCCTCGAGTTCTATTAACTCAATTTCACCTTTATTGGCGCTAGTTCGTGCTTCAGAAAGCGGTACAGATTCTAGCTCTGGGACAGGAGCGCTAACTAATCCATGGATTATTAATCCAAAAATCAAAAGTAGTGCCACGAACCCGACGTTTCGCATGTTGCTGTTAGGTTTTTTCATATTGACTGTTTTAGCCACGACTGTTGCCCTCGTTTAATTACTTAAAAATACACTCAAAGCGCTTGTTTTTGCGCCTCTTATCTTCATCGAAAAAGTTTGGTTTTGGCGGTATTTTTTATTATCAGTCATAGATTATACCAGTTCCAAGAATATTTTGGCTGATTGCGCTCTAACATGAATGTCTCTACTGAGCTCCATAGTTTTACCAGATTTTGCCGTCTTAGAAAAGACCAACAACAACTCAACGCTTTTTCTATCGAGTGATACGTCTTTTTTAAGTCTCCTGGCGCACTCATAAAGAACCTCTTTCCCGACTTCGTTTGGCAGCATAATCAACCACTGGCGGGGAATTTTTATTAAACTCTCATCTACCGCCACTTTTCCTTCGATTACTGCGCTTAGTTCTTTTTCGATTTCTTTGTTGATGTTGCCGAGTCTGGAATTTGACGCCAGAAATCTTGCTGCTGATTCAGGATCTTGTTGTTCCATTTTTGGAATTAAGACACCGCGAATATAGTTCCTCAGATACTTCATGTCTGCGTTTGTTGAGTCTTCATACCATTCAATGTCATTGGCTTTGGCATATTCTATTATTTGCGCTTTCGTGGTGCCCAGTAACGGGCGTTTAATCTCGGACGTCTCTTTTAAAACACCTCGTCTGCCGGTGCCTCTGAGCATGTTAATGAACAATGTTTCTAGCGCATCGTCTTGGTGGTGGGCGGTTATGATAGCTTGGGCTCTGCTGTCTTTTGCAGTTTTTCTTAAAAATTTGTACCTAGCGTCGCGAGCTTGCGCTTCACTAGTGTCTGCACCCAGTTTTCCCTCGGCATAAACAAACTGCCATCCTAGTTTCTTGGCAGTTTTTTCTACTAACTTTCGGTCTCGGGCTGAATCTTTGCGAATACCGTGGTCGTAGTGAGCCACGACGAATTGGAAGTTGGGAGTTGGGAGGTGGGGGGTGGGAGTTGGGAGTTGGGAACTAGAATCTGGAATCTGGAATCTGAAATCTAGATTGGTAGATAGCAGGTGCAAGAGAACCATCGAATCGACACCGCCCGAAACAGCTAGCACATATTTGCCTAGTTTTAACTTCGCATTCATAGACAATGATTATATCTGGTATTGCTCTCATCTCAATAAAAGAAGACCACGAAAGTGGTCGTCTTTTGGTAGCAGCGGCGGGGATCGAACCTGCGACCTCAGGCTTATGAGTCCTGCGCTCTAACCAACTGAGCTACGCTGCCCTCTATCTATCGGCGTTAGAAAATATAACAGATTACGCCTGCCTTGCGCAACAGTAGTCCTAATCAATTCTTCTGCGCTAGAAGGTTAGACAATTCTGTTCGTATTAAGATTTAAGCCCATGATAAACAAATGGCACGATTGGCTAGGAATGCCAAAATTCGACAAAGCTTGGCATGAAGCCGATATCGCCGACGAACTCCAAGAGTACAAAGAGGAAGCAAGGCTTCTGAAAAGATGGAGTGAGGTTAGTGACATTGCCTATACCTACACCAGAGCTAATTGGAGCGGACACCACTTAGCGCTTCCCATAGCGCGGAGCCATTACCTGCTTGGGCTACTTTATATGTTTCCTAAATATTCGGGGAGATTTTTGTTTTTCCGCCGAGCTGGGCGCAAAGCTGGTGCCAGCAAGGATATTCGCTGTGTGCGTAATCCGAAAAAACTGCATAAACTAAACAGCCTAGTTGAGGAGCAGCAGATGGATGTCGATTTAAGGTTGTTGAAACAAATTTGTCGCAAACAAATGAAGTATTGGCTGCTACTCCCCTAGCTACTGGGTTTTGTTTATTCATTAACGCAGAGTTAACTCCGCGTTCGGGAGATGCCAAGAACAGTAAATACCCAGGAGCACTACTAAGTTATGGGCTGTATTGTCTCGTGCAAACTTGCCCGAGACAATACTTCACCAATTTAAAAAAGGCAGTCAGATGCCCGAATACCCCGAGTCTACCTGCCGACAAGCAGGTGATAGAACTCGGATAGATTCATTTGTGCAGTAATATTTTGCAACTTAAAAACAGATGACTACTCACCTGTTTTCAAGCTTCAACTTTCGTTGATTTTAGCAGAAAGGGCAGTCGGCGGTGGCGTCTTTCTCCTTTGTTTCTTTGAGGGTGCCGGCGTTATCGTTTTTTGAATCCTTTTTGAACTTGTCTTTCAGGCTTAGTATGGACATTTGAGCTCCTTTTGCTTTTCTTTTTGAGATCCTGGAAACTGTAGCACCTGCAGTAATCTCTAGGTACTAAAGCCTCTAAATTACTGGCAATGGACCGCTAAGCCCGAGAGTCTACTTCTCCAATTGAGGCATATTTAGTGATTCCAGGACTCGCACATTTGAAATTTGGGAGTCAGCTTGCTCTAGGTGGATTTCAGGGGTTATTTTCTCTGGTGGAAGCATAGTTTTAGCTACGGCTGCGTACCAGGAGAATAATTCTGAAGCCACACAAGTTGCGGACTGACGCAAATGACAGGCGTGTGAGTCTTGGAGATGCCAGGTAAGGAAAGTAGGGCTTTCGGTCAGCAAGGCACGACCAGGAAAGATACTTTTTGTATTGAAATTTGCTGCTTAAGCACATCTGCGTTACCGACGCAGGCTGTGGTTGGTGCCACAATTTCCAGGATCTCGTTTGTTAATGTTTGTTTTGCTCAGAGTTTCTTTTGTTTTTACTTGAGCGATGCCTAAACATTAGCACGATATTGTTTTTTTGTCAAGAAGCTTATGCTGTTAATTTTAGACTGCCCCTGTCTATGGAACTTCCCCGGCTCGGAAAGCCGAGGTTTGCAAAGTCTCGCTGGAGCCACCGAGCAGTCTTTAGATTCACTTAAAAAAGCATATGGAGCGTGTAGGCTGGAGACCGGAACTTTCTCACGCGCGAAAAGACTAATAAAGCCTTCTACGCATTTTCATAATGCTCGGCGCTGTACTGTGGCTCGGCTTCGTTTAGATGCCAATCTAGTAGAGTGTTCACTAGCCTCATGGCCCCCGTCATGACCAGTGCAACCGCTAAGATAATAATCCAATCTACGGTCAATATCGGCGCCACGCCGAACACCTCGGCCACTGGTGGCACATAGAGCACCGTTAGTTGCAGTAGTATCGAAGCAACCACCGCTATGCCAAGCCACGGATTAGAGAACCGTTTAACCCGGTGTATGTTGCGCACACCTATCAGCCTAGCTATTTCATAGAAAACTATGGCGGTGAAAACTACCGATACGGCTCGTACCAAATCGCCAGTTGATGTTTCTACCCACCAGTAGTGCAGTAGCACTGCGCTCGTCATCATAAATCCAAAAATAAACATCTCTAGCCACGCCTTCGGGTCTAAGGCGGTACTTTGAAAACGATGTGGTTTGAGGCGCATTACATCTTTTTGTGCCCGGTCAGACCCTAGAGCAATGGCCGGTAGACCGCTGGTCACAACCCGAATAAAAAGTAGCAAGGCTGCGGTAATGACCAGTTTACCTAGCAAGACGACACCGCCCAGAACTACCAAGACTTCGGCAATGTTGACGCTCAGCAGGTAGTTAACAAATTTACGCACATTGCCAAAAATCCCCCGCCCCTCTTTTATGGCGTCGACGATAGTTAGGAGCTGGACGTCACCGTTCACTATGATGTCGGACACTTCTTTGACAGCATCAGTACCAGTAAGACCCATAGCTACACCGACATCAGCAGCCTTAATCGCCGACACATCACTCGCCTTGTCGCCAGTGGCAAGCACCCGATGACCCTGCTTTCTTAGCGCCTCTACGATGCGCAGTTTGTGCCTAGAATTAACTCTGGCATAGACGGATATCTTCTTTACTTTATCCTCGAACTCCCCCTGTGGAAGTTCGTCCAACTCAGCACCAGTGATGACTTGGCTGATTATGCCGACTTCTTTGGCTATGGCCTGGGCTGTTAGGGCGTAATCGTCAGTCATCATAACTACCCGTATGCCGGCTTCGGCTCTTAGGCGATGGACAGTTTCTTTCACTGCTGGACGCAGTGGATCAAACAAACCCTGCAAGCCAACGAAGATAAGCTTGGATTCTACGGCGCTGTCTTGTTTTGGCTGAATTTTCATCTCTTTGTAGGCGAAGCCTAGAACTCGGAGGGCGTTTTTGGACATGGCTGAAATCTCTTTGGCGATTTCTTTTTTGAACGCAGGGGTAAGTTTTATAATTTTGCCTTGATGGTAAATTCGGTCACACCGATCTAAGGCCGCACCTGGAGCGCCTTTAGTGGCGATGTAGTAGCCACGCTTTGATCTGTGAACAGTGCTCATTAATCTGCGATTAGCAGAAAACGGCACTTCGCCAACTCTAGGTAGACCTCTATTGAGTGAACCTTGTTCCAGCCCTGCTTTTTGAGCCACAACCAACAAGGCGAGTTCTGTGGGACTACCTAGTCCTGCTTCGCCTCCTATGCGAGCGTTGTTGTTTACTGCGCCTACTCTGAGTAGTGGAATCAACCCGTCGAAATTTTCAATCTCTTTGCCGTCAAGCGAGAAACCGCCTCTCTGTTCAGGCCTGCTGCCAGCAACCGAATAATTCTGCCCAGAGCAGTAAATTTCACCTACCGCCATTTTGCCACTAGTTAAAACGCCAGATTTGTCAGTGCAGATAACATCAATTGAGCCTAGAGCCTCAACTACGCCAAGCCGGCTGACTAGCACATTCTTAGTTGCCATTCGGCGCGCTCCTTGAGCTAGTGAAATTCTAGCCACAAAAGCCAGGCCTTCGGGAATTACCGCCACTGCCAGGGCAATAGCTACAGTAAACGCCGAAATAAATCTCTGGATAGTTGATTCGTCTTGCAGGCCTTTGTCGGCGAAAAACAAGGCTACGAAAATGAAAATACTTACTCCCAAGATTACGGCACCCAACTTTCTGCCAAGAACGTCCAGTTTTTTCTGCATCGGTGTCACCACTTCTTCCGCCGGATTAAACGTACTGGCGACTTTACTCATCTCGGTGTTGCTAGCCGTCGCCACTACTACGCCTTCTGCCGTGCCGCCGGTGATGATTGTTCCGAAAAACAGCATGTTTTTTTGATCACTGAGGTTGGAAGTTTCGCTCAGAGTATGGGCATTTTTGCTTGCAAGAGCTGTCTCGCCAGTAAGCTTCACTTCATCAACGATCAAATTCTTTGCTTTGAAAAGTCGCATATCTGCTGGCACTCTTGCGCCTTGCTGAAGCAAGATTACATCTCCTGGAACCAAAAGATTCGCAGACACCATTTGGGCATTGCCGTCTCGTCGAACCCAAGCAATCCACCCCGCACGATTCTTTAAAGTTTCCTCTGTTTTTTCAACTCGATATTCATTTGCAAAGCCAACGAAAACTACAGCTACCACTAGCGCAAAAATCAACAAAGGCTGGCCAATGCCTCCATGTTCTTGAGCCAAACTAAAGCCAAGTGAAACCAGTGTAACCATGAGCAGCACTATCACCAGTGCATCGTTGAATTGGCCTACAAATAGCCTGAATGGGTTAATTTTTTTGCCGGTTTCTAGGGTGTTCTTTCCGTGTTTTTTCAGCCTAGACCCGGCTTCTTTGGTGCTGAGTCCGGCGGTTTGACGCACTTCAAAGCTTCTGAGCACAGCTTCGGGTTTTTGTTTATAAAATTCCAGCACTTTCTTCTCCCACCCTTTTGACGATTACCCTCAGTATATGCTAAATTATCCTTGAGCATAAGTCTTGAATTTAAGTGAAACGGTGGGCATTACTCGGCAATGTTTGGAAAATTCATATCATTACTAGCAGACGCAGGACGCGTAGCTGAAAAACTGCCTGTTGAAATCCAGAACATGGAAGAGGATATTTCTTCCTGGTCGGTGCATGTTGTAATTACCTCTAGTCTGGTACTGCTGGCACTGGGGGGTCTTGCCATAGCGACTAAAGGCAGAGGCGAGAAATTGAAAATGCCGCTTTTTATAACGATGAGCCTAGTTATAGTCAGCTCTACGCTAATGCTGGCGGCGTCGATAATCCACCTAAACACCGTTTCAGATTCTGGCGGACCAGTGCATTGGCGCGCCGGCATAGAGTACTGGGTCTGTGATAACGAAATCGAACTGATTGATCCGAGGAGTTTTTCAAGCAAATCTAAATCAAACTCCACCCATCTGCAGGCGGACAAACAATGGCGCGTGGAGGGAGTGGTGGTAGATAATGAAATCGATGCTTCGCTGGGTCAATACCTAAGCACAGTTGGCGGCGAACTGACCAACACCACCCTGGTCATACCGGTTAGTTCGGAAGGGTCGATTTTCGTCAAAGAAACCGATGGCGACGGACCATCAAACCCTTATCCCAACGCTGCCAACAACCTGCTGACAATCAAAAACGGCATTCGCTACATCAGCGCTTCAAATGGACAGCTGTGTAATAACAAGCCTGCCGAGGTTCAGGTCTTTGTCTACAGATTCAACGAGGCTGATGGCACCTACGAACAAACCAAGCTTGAAAAGCCTGCCAGCTTCATTCTGTCCCCAGAAAGTACAGTACCGCCAGGCGATTGCGTCATTGTTGAGTTCGGGCCATCCAAAACCAAAACCGACAAGCTGTGTAAATCCTACGGAGTGCGTGATAAAGCTCGTTGCGCTGAGTTCGGCGTGGAAGCCAGGCGTGCCGAACTATGCAATATCGAACAGCTAAACTATTCGCCAATAGGCTCTGGGAACGACCCCAATATCGACAGACGAGCTAGTGAACCTGCCAACAGTAGTGGCGCCGACCACGCCCAGGAGGGTTCTTCGCAATGATGATTGATCTGCCTACTCTGGGAATCGTTATCGGTTCAGCCGCTATCGATTCTATCAATCCCTGCGCCATCGGCATGCTGATTTTGATGATTATCGCAGTATTGGGCAACGGACACTCTAGCAAGCGCCTACTGCTACTAGGCAGCGCCTACATTTTTGCTATCTTCACCGCTTATTTGATTGCCGGCATGGGGCTAGTCTACTTTTTATCTGAGCTACCAACCACCTCAGCTGGATACATATCCCTAGGGCTAGGAGTGTTGATAGCGCTGGTGGGGATTTTAAAAATCAAGGATTATTTTTGGTACGGCAGAGGTTTTAGCCTCAAAATACCTAAAAAAATTGCCGACAAAATCCAAGATTACTCCAAATCCAAGATGACCTTCCTGGGGGCAGTAACCCTCGGTGTCTTAGTGGCAGTAGCTGAGCTACTGTGCACTGGCGCACCGTACGTAGCAGTCATCGCTATCGTGAGTTTGGAATTCAACTTAGCAGCCTTTGGCTTGATGGCTCTATATAGCTTCATATTCATCCTACCGTTGCTAGTCATTTTGCTTTTGGTAGTTGGCGGTGCCAAGGTCAGTTCTGTAGCCAAATGGAAAGAAGAATCCAAAGGAACTATGCGGTTACTCATAGGTCTGTTGCTGGTTTTCCTGGCATGGTTGCTGATTCTTACCAGTAGCGGAATGATTAACCTAGGTTAGGGCAAAGAAAAGGGAGCACCAGTGAAACACATTGTAAAACGAAAAGGCCACAGTGAACTATATGACATCAGGAAGCTGTATGCTTCGATTTATGCTGTTTGTTTGTCTGTTAGAGCTCCCGTGGGTGAAGCCGAGTTGGTGGCCGAGCAAGTAACTGAGCACGTCGGTAAGTGGCTGGAGCTCAAACACGAGGTCACGGCGCACGATATACGCACTCAAGCAACAAAACACCTAGCCGCATACAACCCCGATGCAAGTTATCTCTATGGTCTCCACCGAGGTCTCCACCAGTGATGTCTAGTAAGCACCACTACGACTACGATCTAATTGTCATCGGTAGCGGTATCGGTGGTGGAGTGGCGGCTCATATCGTAACTGAGGCAGGCAAAAAGGTTGCCATCGTCGAACAGGAGAAGCTAGGTGGCGAATGCCCTAACTTCGGGTGCATACCCAGTAAAGCCCTGCTCCATTCTGCCGAAGTTTATGAAACTACAAAAAACAGCCATAAATACGGCATCCGCGCATCGGCTATCAACCACAGTTATCTCGGTGTCGGAAAATGGAAAGACCTAGCCGTAGAGCGCACTGGTGTTTTAGAGGGCAACCGAGCCTACTCTGCCGAAGGAATAGCCGTGCTCAAAGGTCACGCCCACTTCATCGATGCCCACACCCTAGCTGTCGGCAAAAAGCGCTACCGTGCTAAAAAGTTTGTCATAGCTACTGGTTCAAAAGGCTTCATTCCGCCGATTGAGAATCTGGAAGAAATCGGCTACGTCACCTACCGCGAGGCTATGAATCTTAAATCAGCACCCAAATCACTGGTTATTGTTGGTGGTGGCGTTATTGGCTGTGAGCTAGCTCAGTTTTTCTCAATTTTCGGAAGCAAAATTCACATAATAGAGTCGCCGCCTCAGCTACTACCCCATGAAGATACAGCTGTCGGTGAATTTGTTAAGGCCATTTTCGAGCGTGATCGCGGTATGAAAATCCACACCAACGCTCGCGCTACCAAAGTAGGAATGAAGGCCGGTAAAAAAGAAGTTCATTTTGAAAAAGACGGGCAGTCCTGTGTCGTCAAAGGAGACGAAATACTTATCGCTACGGGGAGAAAGCCCAACACCGATCTCGGTCTTGAAAACGCCGGCGTAGCCTACACTAAACACGGGATCACTGTAGACGAGCGTCTGCAAACTTCCGCCAAACATATCTGGGCGGTTGGCGATGTGACTGGCAAATTCATGCTCACCCACGTTGCTTCTTATCAAAGCCGGATTGCCGCGCACAACATTCTTCACCGGGAAAAAGTAATCGCCAAATACCACGCCATACCCCGCATTGTCTTTGTTTCACCCGAAGTTGCTGCGGTCGGTTTGACCGAAGAAGAAGCCCAGCAAAGAAAGATGAAATACAAAGTTGGCACTGCGGCGATATCGATAATTGGGCGCTCAAATACCACCAACCAAAGGGAGGGGTTCGTGAAAGTTATCGCTCTGAAGAAAAGCAACATTATCATCGGCGCCAGCATAGTTTCGCCCCATGCTGGTGAGATGATTCACGAGCTAGCATTGGCGGTTAACCACGGGCTAACGACTAATCATATTGAATCAACAGTGCACGCCTTCCCGACTTGGTCGGAAGCAGTGCGCATAGCCTGCGCCAAGATATCCTAAAAAACACTGCTCGGACAAGGCTTGTGCGCTCGCCATTTGCGTCGATTTAGCATCAGTGAAAATAATTCTTCTGGCGCTACGGCTAAAAAGCGGACCAACATCAAACCTGCATGCAAAGGTGCAGTAAACCTACTAGATTCAGTTTCTATGCTCAACTACAAAGACTTTTGTAGCACTTCTGCCTAGTTCGCTAGTCAAAGTGGCTGAGAATTCTGCACCGCTAGTGCGAATTCGGGCTGTTACTTCGTCGCTTTGAGTATTTAGAAAAATCTCGTATCTAACAGCTAGGGTTTCGCCAGTAGCGATGAAAATATCTGACGGACTGGTTGATCTGATAGTTAACTCTCCTTCAGTAATGTTCGCGAGCCTAGCTGTACTAGTGGAAATTTCTGTTGCTAGGTCGGTGTTATTGGTGTATTCAACAATTATATAACCTTCAAACTCAATTTGATTTTCTTTTTCGGCCCAAGCTTTGTCTTTGAAGCAAAAGCGGCCATCGTCGACTACTGAGCACTCAGCGATGACTTTTTCTTTGTCTCGAAGCTCTCCTTCGCTGTAGGTAATTTGAATATTTCTGAAATCATTAGAGCTCGCTACAAACAACTCTAGGTACAAAATCCAGCTCATTCCAGCTACGACCACTGCTACAATCAATATTAAGCTTATCTTTTTTAGCATCTACTTATATTTTAATCGATATTTGGAATTTTGTACGAAAATTCTGTACTGGCTCGATTTATTACTTAATTGTACAGGGCAATGCCAATTACTATCGCCAACTGAAATAAAAACAAGAAAAAGCCCTGTACGATAATCGGCTTTTCTCTATGAAGCAAGCCATAAATTAGCCAAAACAAGGTGAAGATAGTGAACAATACCCAAGAAGCCAGCGAGACCCCCAAAGCATTTTTATCACCCCATATCTTAATTAGTTGCGGTAAGTGCGACAGCGGAACCAGTATCGCTACCACCATGATTGCTTTGTCGAAACCTCTTTTTAGTTTCTCCTCTGCTGTGGCTATCTGTTTTTTATTCCACCGTTTTGAATAATGTTTGTGAGCGATAATCATTCTTCCTCCCGTTAAATTTGCTTTGCTTATACTTTACCGATAATTCTTCACAAATTACAGTTGTTGGGGGGTAAGCCTACCTATTGGGTTGAATAAGACAGGCTCAAGTCCTGTAGCTTTAACAATTACGGGTATTGCTGAATTGAAACGAATTACTGGCTAAGCTCGCTACGCAAAATCTTAGAAAGGGCGGCCAAGCTATTGAATTCGTAGAGTGCTAGATAGGCTAATGCGAGTTGCTTGGCTTCAACCCCGCGCAAACTAAATCCCCGACCAATCGAATGGATTAGTATGGCGTTGGCAAGCAGCCGGCCGGTTCGCTTGTTTCCATCCTCGAAAGGTTGCAAATACGGCACCAGCGACAGCGCTAGCAGTGCTTTTAAAAATGGGTCTTTTTGAGCGCTCACTAGGCCGAGAATCGAGTCGGCATTTTCACGGATTTTATGCGGACTAGAAATTGGCTGGTAGTTGCTGGCGCTGATTTTTACTGTGCGTCGACGTACGCCTGTGTCAATACCTAAATTAAAACCAATGAGTCTGTGTAATTCTTCGACCGCCCCAAAAGCAATCGCGTCGGTAAATAATTCAGGGTTATCGACAATGAAAGTTATCGCATTTTTATGATTGAGTATCATCTGCGTTTCGAAGTTTGTCTTTTGCTTAGCTTTTATGCCGTCTTGAAGTAGCAGCTGAGTGTCCAGCAAGGTATAAGTGTTGCCTTCCAGCGCAGAGGACTTCCAGGATAGCTCAATCGTTAGGTGCTCGAGCTCTTTTTTGCTTATTTTTCGACCCAGCTCGTCTGCGGATGTTTTTTTAAATGTCGCAAGGTCTTGATTCTCTAGCCACTCTAGAAATGCAAAGTTGAATGTACTCTCTGGCCGTTCGATATTCTCGAGCAATTTAACATCGATTGCTTGGCTAACAATACTTTTATATTGCAAGGTGTATTTCGGATCTGTTACGCCGTAGCGCTCAATAATTCCCATCTCGGTTAGGCGCACTAAAATACGTTGAATAGACCTGATTGTTACGGACGGCATTTTATTACTAACATCTGCCGCGCTGTCAGCTCCATTTAGCAAGTGAATGAGCACGAAAGATGTTGTTTTGTTGAGTTTCATACGACAATTTTAGCATATTTTTCATTTTTTTGATAGTTTTTGTCGTATGAATTCGGTATTAGAGCGCTAATACCGGAAGATTTTACACGCTCTTGCAACTCGGTCTTCAGGGGTATCAAAAGTCCAGCTTGGCAGAGTGCGACTGCCTGGAACGCTCTTATGAAGGCAAATAAGACATTTGAAACAGTATGAAAGATGTTCCGATACCTGTTGTGCGAACTGGATTGTTGTATTGCCGAACTAAAATTTACTGCATCTCTTTTAGGCATCTTTTTACTCTGTGCCGATCCTCACGTGATTTCGCGTTTTTTGCAAAAAGCTCTACTAGCAAAATTGCGTCGCCTCTCTGAATAAAAACGACCCTGAGCATATCTTTATTTAGGTCGGCACAGTCGAGCCTGATTTTTACTACTTCGCAAGATTCGCTAATCACAGATAATACCGCACCTTTTTTTGTGGAGAAAAACGATTCTCGTATGTGCTCGGCCGGTAATCCATTAGACCCTAAATATAGCGTTGTTATCGCTCTTTGTAACACCTCTAAATCAGCCGGTAAGCTACGCCATTTTTTAGATAGCTGTTTTAACTCTCCCCTAAACTCACTCGTTTGATCAAAGTTCATCCTCGGTCTCTTTCACGGAAGTCTCGGAAGTTCTATACATTGCTAGCTGGTAATCAATTATTGCCCCGTCTTTAGTAGCCAGCCACGGCATATCACGGTGCGACAAAGTCGATAGTTCTGAGGCATTTTTATCACTTAGCCGCGCCAGTACTTCGTCGATATGTCTTAGCTCTTCGCCGCTTACTTGGTTAAGACTAGGCTTGATAACTGGTAAATATTTCTTCTGTTTATGAGAGAAGTGCTTTGTCTCTACTGTTTCTAACTCGCCCTTTTCTTTCATAGCCTGCACCACTGAACCAAATGATTGCGTGGGAGTTGGGCCGTAGTGATTCTTTATATACTGCATACCAGTTACAGACTTACCTGTTTTCTCGTAATAATCGAAGTCAATGAAATACAGTAGTTTGTAGAGTACGGTTTCTCCAATATTAGGCTTAGCACCTACTTTGTCCAATACGTACAGCAGGACCTCACGCAATGTCTCGACTTTTTCATTGATTACTTCTCTTGGTTCGATATCATTTTTTGGTTTTTCTTTGAACTTGATCTTAACTACTTTTGGAGAGGGTTTGGTATCTACTGATCCATCTATTAATTCTTCAACAGGTATCTCAAAAAGGGTCGCTATTGCTTGAATTTGCTCAAGGGTGGGCGATTTCTTATCAGACTCAAGATTGGCATAGGTTGCTCGTGCCATTCCTAACTTTTGGGCAACAAGTTGCTGTGGCATACCTGAATTATCCCGGAGTCGGGTTAATTGTGTCGCAAACATGGGTAGTGCTCCTTTTTAGTATTGGTTAGCCCAATTGTAGCTTATGCTACTATTTTAGTCAATATCTTTGTTCAAATTATTGTCAAAATCTATCAGCTTTAGTGCGTCATCGCGAATCTCGCCCGATTCATCACGGTATTCTACGCTGGCGCCATCTGTAAAATGTTCACGAAACACCTTGCTCTTCAGTAGCAGAGTTGGCTCTGCGCTCCTTAACACTCGTCTTTTAGGGTGCTTGGATTAATGCGCGCAGGCAGTTTCTTCTAGTCTTCGTCTAGAACACACATTTCGCTCTTTCACCTTTAGTGGTTTACTGTTCGCCCATATACGGCTTTGGGTACACATATCCGAGTTCGGCAATTTCCCAAGCTGTATCGCCTTTCTTTTGCCGTAATGTGATCATATTAATGATGTCGCCGATTTCTACAAGCTTCAAGCTCGAAGTACCGATATTGATCGGACCGATGTTTTCTTTAGGCCCACCAATGAAATCGCCATAGACCCGACCCCTTTCAATCTTGCGTATCGATACATAGCCGCAATCTCTAAGTGTTGCGTCTTTTACGGTGGCTCTTGGGTTGCTAATAGCTGCCGCTTGTTGCTGCTTGGGCAGTTTCATAATTTCGTCTATTTTGCCTTCGCCTTCGTCCCACAGACTTTGCTCTAGCTTTTCGAGCCTGGGGTATTGTTTGCGATAATGATCGGCAACTCGGGCAATCTCAGTTGCTTTCGACTTGTCGTATAAACCCACCTCTGACAAATAGCGAAAGAATGCTTTGATAGCTTTTGCTGTATCCGTCTTGAACTTTGCGCCCGCTATAAACTTTCGTATAACTAGATAGCTTAATACATGGTCGACATCCCCTGCCTCGATATCCCGGACGGTCATGCCACGACTATCGTCTTCGTAGTACTGATCAAAAAACAACATAAGTACATCTAGGCCATCTGCGTAGCCTGCGATAGTTTTGTCGGATTTATCGCTTATCGTGCCTAAAAAAGCTTTTGTTTGACGCTTTAGATCACTTCTAATCATGCGCTAATTTTACTCCAACACACATTTCGTACTTTGCTTTCAGGGCCAGAAGTTTCTAGTAGTAGCTGTAGTTACAGTTTTCTCTGTTGAAAGTACAGCTGTAGCTGTGGTGACAACAGAAAAACTGTAAGATGGCTGCTACTAGGACTTCTGGGGTCGAAATTGAAAGTGCGAAATGTGTGTCGAATCATCCTTACTTACTTTATTTATTATTACACTGGGGTGTTTTATATCCAAGTTTACAACACATCTGGAGTGAGACTTTGCGCCGTAAAGTCTCACCCCAAATGCGACTGTTCCGTAGCTACAGTATAAAAAGGACTCATATTTCACTTCTTACGCGCAGTTGAAATATGAAAACGCAGAAATCTGAAACTGTACGCCTATCTTTTATTTAAATTTCTGCACGAGCGGCAATGTAATCGTACGACTAGTGTCCGATGCTCTTAATAGTGCATGGATCTGCCGAAACTCGTAGCCAATATGCATTATTTTCGCCCCTAATTTTGACGCGGCTCTAAAGGCTGGTAGTAAATCCGTATCAGCGCTGATTACTACTAATTCTGTGTCTTTTCTGGACTCTGTTACCATGCGAACTGCCAACCCAACATCGACACCTTTCTCGGTAAGTCTCCAAGTCTGAGTTGAGCATTTTACACATGGCTCAGTTTCTCTAGCTCTCAAGTATCCGACCTTAATGAAATTAATTCTTTGAGTCTGTATATGGTTCATGAACTTAGACTGTAGTCTTATTGCATCGTTTGATTTTCTCTTTAGATTATCCGTCATGTCGTATAGCCTCAAGCGTGCACCGAACCATAGAATATCTGTTGGTAAATCATCAGCCAACAATTCTTCTATCATTCCTCGAAAATCGAAGTTTTCAATAGTAAGTCGTTTAGCTTTTTTGTTTGGCTTTCCTAGCAGATGACGCAAACCATAAGTCAAGTTCTCACCATCAATAAGCACTATTCTTCTCATACGTTCATTCTACCAATAAAAAGACCTCACGAGAACAAATGTCCAGGTGAGGTGCTGTGACTACAGTGTAGCACACTTGACAAACTTGTCAATGTCTTGTGTCGCCGTGTTGCTCCAAAATAGTAATGTCCTAATTGAACACAATAGAAATGTCCTATTCT
>CAYOYH010000005.1:0-13382 GCA_964408165.1 uncultured Candidatus Saccharibacteria bacterium
AGTCCTAGTGGCAGTCTCCATCTGGCTACTTGTTTTCTTCCTCGATGTAACACCCAGCGAATCATCGGACACCAAGAAACGATATTTCCCTTTCTTGCCTGTAGCATCGGCAAAATAACGCTCCGGCACCACTAGGCTCGGGGTATTGTCGAAACCACCAAGATCGAGCAGGGTTTCACGCTTGATTATCCACAGAGAACTGAGAACCGGATTAACCGGCAGCAACTCCCAAGGCAAGATAAACTGGAAAAAATACCGGGTGGTCTGAAGGAAGTTCGCCAAATAATCAAAATTGAGTCTTTGAGGCATCACCGATACCATTTCTAGCTCGTTTTCGATAGTGAAAGCCACCAGCTTATCGATGGATTGAGGCGACAAACGAACATCTACTCCTGAAAAAATAATGTAGTCTCCGCTAGCTTCTTGGGCCAGAGTTTTGTAGGACGCGTTTTTACCTAGCCAATGCTCACCATGCGCCACACCCTGAATGAAGCGTATGCCGTCATGGGCGAAATCACGGATAATCTGCGGAGTTCTGTCTTGGGAGCAATCGTCTATGACTAATATTTCCAGCTTGGTGTACTCGCTGGCAATTGCCTGAGCCAAGGTCTCTTTGATGGCGTGGGTTTCGTTTCTAGCAGGGAAAGCCAGCGTTGCGGCAGGTAAGGCGCTGGCGTTGATTTTGGGAACCTCTCCAATTCTGTACCTGAACGCATGGTAGATTGTAAGCAGTAAAATCAACGAGGCCACACCCAGTGAAATAATGCTCAGTGACGCCACCAAGGTGGCCTCTGCTAGTGCATAATCAGCAGCCAATAAAACAAAGTACAACACCACGAACACTAGCCAACCCTCCGTTGCAACCAAGCCCGCTCTTCGTGCTCGGTGTCTTTTGGTTACTAGCCGAGTATTGTTTATCAGAGCCCAAACGAAGGCTAGAGTAGCCACTAAACTAAGCCAGCTTGAAATCAAGAAGGCGCTTTGCACCACTCCAGTAACTGTCAAGATAATTACCGCCCAGCCCAGGAGCGTACTTTCTTTCTGGCGACTCGCCAATATCAAAGCCGTTGTGCCTACTAAAATCAAAACTAAAATCATCGTGCTCTCTTGCATATGTTTCAAGCAATAGCATACCATAGCTGTGGTGTTGCGAAAGCTTGGCTGGCGAGATGTTGACTTACTCCTGCGCTAGTAGTAGTATTGACATCATAGAGGCGAAAATAAAGCCTTTTTTAATTTGGAGACAAGCAGGTTGTGGCTAAAAAAAAGAAATCCATTCTAAGCAAGGAAATCAAGCTCCCACTGCCAAAGAGTCTTTCCGGGGGCAAGTTTAGTAAGAGCCGACGAATTCGACTTCCGCGCTACTTCAGAGAGGCATTGCAGGAAATCAAGAAAGTTACTTGGCCCAACAGGAAAGAAACTTGGAAGTGGACTTTTGCAGTTTTAGTTTTTACAGCAGTTATGACTGTGTTTATAATCATTGCCGACATTATCTTTCAGGAAATAGCCGAAAGGGTGTTTTTGTAAAATGAGCAAAAAGCGCTACGATTCTTCTAAGCACTGGTACGCCATCCATACTTACTCTGGCTACGAGGAGAAGGTTGCCACATCGATAAAGCAAAGAAGCGATTCACTGGACATGTCGGATAAGATTTTCGATGTTTTAGTGCCTAAAGAAAAGCAGATCGAGATAAAGAACGGCAAACGAAAAATCGTCGAGAAACGGATTTTCCAAGGCTACGTGTTAGTTCAGCTCAAAATGACCGAGGACGCTTGGTATATCGTCAGAAACACCCCGAATGTCACTGGCTTTGTCGGCAGTGGAACCGTGCCAACACCAGTTTCAGAGGATGAGATGGAGAAAATACACCGCCGAATAGGCATAGAGGACCCCAAGCACAAGATTGATTTCAAGGTGGGCGAAGTCGTCGGTATTATCGACGGGCCCTTCAAAGGTTTCGATGGTGCAATTAGTGAGATCGATTCGCAAAAAGGCAAGATTAAGGTATTGGTAAATATGTTTGGACGCGAAACTCCAGTTGAGCTGGACGGTTTGCAGGTTAAAAAGACACCATGAAGAAAATAACTGCAAATATCAAGATGAGAATCCCGGCTGGTCAAGCCAGCGCTGGACCTCCTGTTGGTTCGACGCTAGGTCAGTACGGGGTGAATATGATGGATTTTGTGACGCCTTTTAACGACCAAACCAAAGACTTACAGGGTCAAATGCTCACTGTGCATGTAGCTATTTATGGGGACAAAACCATAAGCTGGCGAGTAGTTGGTGCAGCGACAGACGAGCGGATTCGTGAAATGCTTAAAATTGAAAAGGGTTCAGGGCGGCCACATGAGGAAAAGGTAGCCAAACTAACTAAGGCTCAGCTTGAGCAAATTGCCCAAGAAAAGATGGTCGATATGAATACCGACAACCTAGAATCTGCCATGAAGCAAGTTGCCGGCACCGCTCGAAGTATGGGCGTGGAGATAGAGGAGTAGAAATGTCAGACTACTACGGAGATTTTGAACCGGGAGACCCTGGACTAGCATATCTTGCTGAAATCAAGGAAATAGTAGACGATATATAATAAATTAGTCTGTGGGACCGTATCATGCGATATGGGTTTGCACCACGAAAGGATGAATATGAATACAAATCGAATGAATGGCTTTAGGGCTCCCAGCTTGAACTCATTTCGAGGCGCCAATGAAGCGCGCAGTGAAGCTGTGCATACAGTACTACGAACGAGCACTGGAGTTGGCAACGAAGAAATCAGTCAAGACGTCAATTTAGTGGGTGAATTCACTTCGACCATGAAATTGACGGGCGGGGAGGCGTAAAGTGGCAAAAACTAAATCAGACTGGCTGGACGAGGCAAAAAGTCTTGGCTTAAAGCTAACCACCAAAGATAAAATTGCCGATATCAAGGCCGCCATCGAGGAAGTAGCCCCCAAGAAACAAAGCAAAGCCCAGGTGGAGAAGGCGACCGAAGAAAAAAGCGCTACCGCCAAAGCTGGTAAGCGCTCCGCCAAAGCTGTCCGCGAAGTAGATGTCGAAGAAAAGCGCCAAGAGCGAATTGAAAAAGAACGAACCGACGACGAAAAGACAGTCGAAGTAGTCGAAAAAAGAGGCCCCACTCCTGTTACTCGCCCGCTCATACAGCGGCGCTCAAAAAGGTATCGAGAAATGGCAAAATTAGTCAATGAAGAGAAGTTTTATGAGCTCAAGGAGGCGGTAGAGCTAGCAGTGAAAACTTCAAAGTTAGGCTTTGACTCGTCTTTGGAACTACACCTGAAGCTCAATGTTGACCCCAAGCAAGCCGATCAAAATGTTCGCGGAGTAGTGGTGTTGCCAAACGGCACTGGTAAAACTATTCGAGTGGCGGTGTTTGCTACCGCCGACGATCAAGACAAGGCCAAGGCAGCTGGCGCAGACATCGTTGGCGAGGAGGATTTGCTGGAGCTTCTTAAAAAAGAGCAGTTAGATTTCGATGTTTTGGTCTCTACGCCACAACTAATGGCTCAACTAGGTCGCTTCGCTAAACTTCTAGGTCCGAAAGGTCTGATGCCCAACCCTAAAAGCGGTACTGTTACTAAAGATGTAGCCGGCGCAGTCCAGCGACTAAAAGCTGGGCAACTAGAATACCGAGTAGACGATCAAGGGATTGTCCACACCGCCTGTGGTAGGGTCAGTTTCGGCGCCGATAAACTTCTGGAAAATGCAAAAACCCTGCTAGATTCCGTCAAACAATCGAAGCCAGCCAGCGTCAAAGGCGCTTTTGTGGACAAGATTTTCATCACCACTACTATGGGGCCTTCGATCAAACTCGACATTTCTACTGCTTTTAGTGAGTAACTGTTGAAGCCTGCCGGGCTCCTGCTTCAAAAATTCAACGCTCTTTGAAGAATAGGCTAGTGTTTGCAATCTTTAACAAGGTCTATAGAATGACTAGCTGAAAGAAAGCGAGGTCAAAAAATGCCTGAAACCAATCCCGATTTACTGGGCATGGAGCGAGCCGGTGAGTATCTGATTGAAAACCCCAATGCTATTTTTATTCCTTTTACCACTGATGCTGCAAACGGATTTCTAGGCCTCTACCTAGCAACCCTACCGGAAGAGGATAGAGTCCAGGAATCAATGCGGCTCGATAAAATGCTTGAAGGTATCCGCTTGGCCGAGGAACGTGAATCGGTAGTCGAGATTAACCGAATTGACTACGAAATTGTCAAAGATGCCTTGCTTGCGGAAAAAGCCCGGCGTGACCAGCTAGCCTTTTTTCGTTGATTAGACTTCTGGGCGTACTCGCGTTTGTCGGTAGAAGAGAGCTAATTTGCAAAAAATCATCACGCTCATGCTTGCTAGAGTATTTCCTCCTCTGTAAAATTATAGCAACTGAAGGGGAGTTGGAATGTCAGTACTGAGCAACAAGCAAATTATCGAAGCCATAGACAATGGCAGTATCGTCTGCACACCCTATAACCCTGAACATGTAGGGCAAGCTAGCTTGGACTTTACTCTCGGGAAATGGTACTACAAAACCGAAAAACTGAATGAACGAACCACTTACAACCCCTACGACAGAGAAGATGTCGAACGCTACTTTGACGGCCCCTATCAGGCTCTGGAGCACCAGCAGTGGTGCGATCTTAACGGCCTGAAACTGTTCAAAGGAATTCCTAAAAACCAGCCGATTATTGTTCTGCGCCCACAGGAAAGAATCCTTGCTCACACGCACGAGTTCATCGGTATCCGTCCGCCGGGCTGTGCCGTAGTGCATTCGCGCTCTAGTATGGGGCGAAATGGAATTGCCATAGCCTTCGATGCTGGGTTTATAGATCCGGGCTACATCAACCGGATTACGCTCGAAACATACAACCTCAACCAGATGGAGAGCATAGTTTTACCGGTAGGGGAGCGCGTCGGACAACTTATCTTTCATGAAACGGGAGAAGTAGACGGTGACTACGGGCTAGGGCGTCACAGCGGAATAAGCGGCAAGTACCAAACTGGCACAGATCTAGATACCATCATTCGCACCTGGACGCCCGATCAGATGCTGCCTAAATCGTACCTAGACCAACGCGAGCTGCCTAGAAAAATCCCCGGGCTAGAAGATGAATAAAGGCATCTATGTAGTGATTCAGGGTGTGCAGGGTACGGGCAAGTCTACCCAGATTCTCGAGCTGAACCGCCGCTTCCAAGCTGCTGGATTGCCGGTAAGAATGATGCGCGAACCTGACAGCCAGACCGACCTTACTGCCCGCGCCATTCGAGCAATGACTCAGAGTCCTCGCTACCCGATGAACACCAAGACGGAGGTACTGCTCTACAATGCCGCTCGTTCGCAAACACTGGATATTGTAAGTAAAATGACCAATCGTGGCGTCAGCTGTATAGTCGATCACAGCTACCTGACTACCCTAGCAGTGCAATACTACGCCAGGGGTGACATCGAAGATTACGAGGCGATAAATCAAATCATCGAATTCACTGTCGGCGATATGGAGCCGGATCTGATAGTCATTATCGACATTCCAGTTAGCGAATCCATGAAACGACTCAAAGACAGGGGTCAAGGCGAGAAATTTGATAACCTGCCAAGGGATTTTTTGGAACGAGAGAGAAATGGGCTATTAAAAGAAGCCCAGAAGCGTCAACTACCCATCGTTGATGGAACTAAATCAATCGACGCTCTGGCCGATGACATCTGGACTCACGTATCTAGCGTTCTCAAAAATCGCCAGTTGCGGGCTAAGGATTCCCGCGAAGGCGTCCTAAGCCCCAAAACAGCTTCCTTGAAAGAAATCATCAACGCCAAACATCTGTCTCGGAGCCAAGAAGCTTTGCCGCCCGATGTAGCCGATCAAGAACTTGTGAAAAAGAACGAAAACGGTTCGTTTAGCATAACCGCCGCGGGCAAGGAATACCTAGAGGACGCTATTACCAACACCGAAGATGATGTCTATGTTTTTACGGACAAACTGTCGAATATGACCGTGGCAGCTGCCATGGCGCGCCTCAGCCGACGTGGCGACGATATGCGGGTGACTTTGCTAGACGAATTTGCCGGCAAGGCTGGTAAAGACGAAGGACTACTCCGAAGAGTTATCACCGCTTACGGCGATGATTCTGTTCAACAGCTCAGCGGTGTACACTTCGTGGTCGAGGGAGCCTCGAATTGGCTAACCAAGAAGCTAGAATGGGGTCGGCTGGCAGCCTATCTGGAACAGTCAACTCGCTACATTTATTTCGACCAAAAAGATGAAAAAGACAACTACAAATATTTCACGCCAAAAAATCTAAACGCTCCGACTGCGCGCAGCTACGAACAAACCATGAACCATATTTTTGACATTTATTCGGACATGGTTCATAAACTCACCAGCTATGTCAGAAATAACTCAGAGGTACCGAAAAAACAGCGGGATTTTGCTTGGAAAAGCGCTACTCGCGCCCAAGCCTGCGACGCCATTCGAGCCGTTCTACCAGTGTCCACAAAGTCTACAGTAGGTATTTACGCTTCCGGGCAGGCGCTAGAGAGTTTGATTATGCACTTACAGGCGGAGACCATGCCAGAAGCCCGAGAAACTGGCGACAAACTACTCGTTGAGGCTAGGAAAGTCATGCCGGTATTTTTAGAAAGAGCCGACAAACCAGACCGAGGCGGAGCGATGATTGCCTATAGCGCCAACACTAAAGCGGGCATGAAAGCTATTGCCGACAAACAGCTAACGCCAAACATGAGCCCCGAAACCCAGGCTATTACACTCAGTGCCATCTGGCCTAAAAATGAGCTGGATCTTCTACCGAATATGCTCTACGAACATTCCAGTCTGTCGCTCAGTGAAATAGAGAAAGAGGTGGCGCAGTGGAGCTACGACAACAGGTTGAAAGTGTTCCAAGCCTACATTGGTGAACGGCTCAATAGACGGCACAAACCAGGCCGAGCAATGGAGCAAGCTCACTACAGCTGGGATCTAGTCTGCGATTACGGCATCTTCCGCGATTTACAGCGCCACCGCATGGTGGACGATCTGAATTGGCAGCAACTCACGCCCCGATACGGCTATGAAATACCCCAGCTGGTGGAAGAAGCCGGTCTGAGCGATTCCTTTGAAAAATGCTTCGATCTTAGCTACCAGCTTTATAGCCAAATGCAGTCCGCTGGATATGAGGAGGAAGCTCAGTACGCCACGCTCATGGGTCATCGGATGCGCTGGAAAATAACCTACAACGCCCGCCAAGCTTTTCATTTCCATGAACTACGCACCGCTCCGCAAGGCCACCCTGGTTATCGTAAGCTGGTGAAGCAGATGCACGATAAGCTAGCCGAACATCACCCGCTAATTGCCGAGGCAATGATATTTGTCAACAAAGACGAGGATCCAGAACTTACCCGTCTGGCCGGCGAACGCTACACCCAGTTTAAGCTGGAACAGCTGGACGAAAGTGCCTCGCCAGCGAAGCCCAAGAAAAAGAAGCAGTAATTTTATAATTTCGTTTTGAAGGAGAGGATGGACTAGTTTTGTTCAATCGCGTTGGCGATCAAATAGTGCAACTAGTAAGCCTAGGTGGCCGAAAGGGCGGGAAAGTGTACAACGACGGATGTGTCGTATCGATCGTTTCCTAGAGCGTAGGTTAGCTCATTACACCCCTTCGGCCATCAACTTGGCTGCCGTTACTGGCGTTCGTTTACCAGTATCTGACAGGCAGTGGCATGCGTCTGCGATTTGTCGTTTAAACCGTAGAGCAACTCGCCGATTAGCTCTAGGAGCTGACGATCGTCAGGTTCGAGTACAAGCGCTTCATTCTTGATATGGCAATGAAACGGTCGCCGTGCACGATGGTGGTTTCTCGCGAGTTTGTAAAGATACTCCCCCCACGACGCGCACCGATTGCTACTCCTGGAACTGTTCACGAAGTCGTCTCCGTGCGAAACCGCTTCTTGGACTGCGAGAATGTAGCTCCTGGCGTTTCTTGCCCAGATGTAACTCTTGGTGACATAGTCACCCTCGAGTTCGTCCCATACTCTTGATGGCATTGCGGTAGTCATAGGCTTTTCCTTTCGTTTGCTCGACCAGTCGTATCTAGTTGTCCACTCTGAGATGTTTTATCCTCTCCTTGTAAATGTGCGTGGGGATTTCCCACTTTTTGGACTTATTAGCCCAGTTGGTTTCCGCATATCTTTCGGATTCCTCAGGAATAACTTTGCTCCTTAAAACAAAAAATCGGCTCTTTGCCGATTGAAGCTCATTTGATTTGTTTTATTTGTTTACAATTTCAATCGACAACTATTATATGCGCACCAGCACCAGGCTCATAAAGAGCGTGCTTGGCTTGGTTAGAATAATTGAATTGAATTTGTTCACAAAAAGAGAATACTACGAGCAGGAAATTGTTGTCAAATGAAAATATATAATTTCGGTTTGTTTTAAATGGCTAAAAAATGGAAAACACAGTGGAACGCTACGCCTGATTAACAGCCGTAAGGTAAGAAATACAGTAGGATACTCGACGGAGGATTATAAAATCGTTATGATATACTAAAATGGTTAAAAAAGTCTGCAAAGAACATGAAAAAAATCCGCGAAGCGAATAAAATGCCACAAGGTGATATTTTTCGTGTGACAGATATTGATCGTGCATACATTACTAACCTTGAGGCAGGCAAACAAAACCCAACACTTGAAACGGTTGAGAAAATTGCCAAGGCGTTGGGCGTTATTAACGACTAACTTTTGAAATAATTATGGCAAAAGAACCAAGATTTGAACAACCTAGTGCACGTCAGGAAACATCAGAGGAAGAAGAAGACTCTCTCGAAATTTCAGTATCCGAAGGATCGGCGTTCGTATCTTTTCATGACTTAGAGTTAAGTGCTGAGAGCCCAACATCTTCAGAAATACAGATTGTTGTCGAAAAACAGCCAATTGATTTGGTCGAAGGTAGAAGTTACGCTGATTTTTCAGTATTGATGGACAGGGAAACGGAAAAAATGGTAGACCTAGGAGCTAAGGCAGAAGCTCTATTGGAATTACCAGAAAAGGAAAGGCCTGCAATAATTCTTAAGATTTTGAGGAGTAGAGTACATTATGCATACAATGAGGTAATACAAAAATTATCTGAAACAGACCCCGAGTTGGCGCGATGGGTCGCGGAAAATATTGGGCTAAATTCTTCTGTTTTGAACATTCCTCTTTCTGAAATCATAGAAAAAGGCTATGGTGTTTGTGGACATTTAGCAACCGCTTATTTGTGGCTTGCAGAAAAAGCTGGTTTGAAAGGCGTAATACTAAGTAGTAACCAAGGCACCATAAAGAATATCAGGCGTAGTGATACGGGAGAAAAATTGTTTGAATCTGTAGAGATAGGTCAGCCTGTGTCTGCCCATTCTTGGGTAGAAATCATAACCAGCGACGGTGTATGGATTCCAGTGGATCCCTCCACCAAACTTATTGGAGATAGCAGGGATGGTTTGGCAATATTTAAGGATGCAAATTACATGTCGTCAGCCCACCTGAGTTTAGATGGAGAGACGGAACCTAGAGATAAACTGAGTCCAAAATGGACTCCCATGCTTTTTGCACCCGCAGAAGCCACAGCATCTGGTACTTGCAGTTTGGAGCTAAGAAGCACAAAGTCAATCCTTCGGTTCCATGAGAAAGATCTACCTCCTACAAATATTCCATACTCTGGTGAAGGAAAATTACAGATTAACAGAGACGAACAATCGGGTGGGATGTCTTTAGATATTATTGAAGTCAAGAAAATGTAATTTTTGGAGTCATAATCCTTTCTATTATTTCCAAGGTGAGACCGGGTTAAGTGTCAAAATGTGTGTGTGAAAGCACTGTTTTAACAGATGTGTAGTGTTGAATAATTATTTCTAAAAATAATTATCTGTTAAATTTAGTTAATGTAATCATAAATATATTAAGAACGGGCGCACTCTAAAAAGTACCATTAGGTACCGTTGCAAACGGTGCGGAATTAGTAAAACTAACGTTCGACCTAGAGCCAAAACTAATACCAATATAAAGCTGTTTAGGGAGTACTTGAAGCATAGTGTATCCAGGAACTATCTAGCAGAAAAACAAGGCACCAGTAGGTCTAGTTTGTGGAGAAAGTTCAATGGTCTTTGTTCGACGCATATAGAGCCTTTGTTGCCTAGTTTAAGTCCTAGCTCTATCCAACTAGACGGCTTCTACCTAGCTTATCCAAGCATTAAACGCAACCGACATCTAAGGGGAGCTAAAACCGAGTCTTGTGTCTTGCTATGGGCACTGGACGATCATAACTTAAAGCCAGTGTACTGGAAGTTCTATAGGCGACTAGAGAACTCTGGGACGTGGAAAGATTTCATTAAAAACATGAAGGAGTGTGGTATTAATCCTGAACACCTAGTACATGATGGTCACCCTGGTATAACTCAAGCCACTAAGCGGTATTGGCCACAGACTAAACAGCAACGCTGCCTAGTACATTTGATGAGTGGCATGCATAAAGACCTTGGTGTTGCTCCTCGTACCCAAATAGCCATACGGCTCAAACAAGTCGTAGCTAGCTTGTTCGATGTTACTAACGAGCAGGAGCAAAAAGAGTGGGAAAAAAGCTGGTTAGATTACGGCCAAACTTACGAAAAAAAGCTACTAGCATTACAAAAGGGTGAGGTTGTGCATGAACAAGACATGCGCATGCCGAAATCCTTATTAGGGGCATTCTCCGTCATAAATGATGCCTACCTGAGGGATGAGCTATTTACTTATTTGGATAGCTCAAAAACAGTAAGTCGCACGACCAATGCAATTGAGTCTAATAACGGCAATCTACGAGAATTACTGCGTCGCCATAGAGGCATGAAGCTAAATCAAAGAATAAACTTAGTTAGTTGGCAATTGGGCTTCAAGCAAGACCAAACTATAACCCAACTTAGAGGTCAAATACACACACATTTTGACACTTAACCCGGTGAGACCTTGGAAAGGGCGGGGCTTGTGGAAGTGGCGCTTATCTATGTGAACCTAGACAATGGAAATATATAATTTCGGTTTGTTTTAAATAACCACACTACTAATTAGTATACGCCATCATTGTGTGTTTGTCAAGTGTTGACTGAGGTGGTGTTATACGCTAAACTTTTATTCAATCATCACCGAAGACAGTGTCGTTCGCTTGAGCAGCGGATATAAGAAGACACCGAGGCGAGTGAACAAATCAATTGTTGCTAAACTCTTTCGATGCATGATGCGGAAGATTTTTTATTTTCCGAAGTTGTAAATTAACAACTCAGCATTAATGATCACGAATTTCACACTTTCCCGCTACCCCAGCGCGCCAGTGCGAAACTCGCGGTGAATATAAACTTTAAGGAGATTTTACTATGGCACTAAGCAAAGAAAAGAAAGAAGCGGTAGTCAGTAATCTAGTAGAGCACCTCTCCAGCAGTAAGATTACGGTTTTGGCGCACTACAGTGGAATGAGCGTCAAAGAAGCCCAAGAACTTCGGGCCAAGGCTAGAGAGAATGGCACAACATTAGTAATTGTCAAAAACCGTTTAATGAAGGTGGCCATGAGCAAAGTTGAGGCGCTAAAGGACGCCGATACATCTGGTTTAGAGGGGCAACTACTGTATGCCTTCAACACCAAAGATGAAGTCGCACCGGCTCAAACATTAGCAAACTTTGCTAAAAACCACCCGGCTATCGACCTCAAAGGAGCGTTCGACAACACCGGTGAATTGATGGATGAAGCCCAGGTGAAGCAATTAGCCTCACTGCCATCAAAAGAACAGTTGCGTGGACAACTCGTTGGTACAATCGCTGCTCCACTTAGTGGACTAACTACTGTGCTTTCGGGCAACTTACGCGGCCTAGTGAATGTACTCAGCGCCCGAAAAGAAGAGTTGGCATAAGCTAGCCTTCATTTAACAAATTAACAATTGTCATTTTTCATTTTGCAATGGAGAATATGACTAAAAGGAGTCAATATGGCTGAAGAAAAAACTAAGAACGCGGCACCAGCTGCGAAAGACGAAAAAGAAAAGAAAGCTATACCAAAAAAGTTCGAAAAACTAGTAAAAGAAGTTAGCGAACTCAGCGCACTAGAACTAAGTGAGCTCGTAGCAGTGCTGGAAGATTATTTCGGTGTCAGCGCCGCCGCACCTGCGGTTGCTATGGCTGCCCCCGCAGCTGGCAACAATGGCGACCAAGAAGCTGAGGAAAAGAGTCAGTTTGATGTAGTCCTAAAAGACGCCGGTTCTCAAAAGATTGCCGTCATCAAAGCGGTTAAAGAAATCACCGGCCTAGGATTGGGCGAAGCCAAAGCCGTTGTCGATGGAGCACCGAAGCCTATCAAAGAAGGTGTGCTAAAGGCTGAAGCCGAGGAAGCCAAGAAAAAGCTAGAAGAAGCTGGCGCAACTGTTGAGCTAGTTTAGATATCTCGACTAGGTATTTGCAAAAGCACCCCGAAAGGGGTGCTTTTCATTTGGCGCACAGGTGGAAAGAAGTAAGAGTTTAGAGGAACCTAAGCCTCCACGGTATGTCGCATTACTTAGAAGTGGAGATAGCTGTATGGATAAGTGCCGCTTCCGCCTCGCAGAAAAAACTCGCTATCTGTGCCAAGAACATGACTGGTGTAAGTAGCCCCCATAGGCTACTTGGCAGAGTTATGCGACCAGTGGCTCAGGGTGGGTGTGGATAACTTTTTGACTCAACAGAATAATAATGTTAACCTTTCAAAGATAATTGCGAGAATTGAACAAGTAATTTAAACAAACGTTTGTTCGAAATAACACAAAGAGACAAAACTATGTCAGAATTGCCAGAGAAACAAGTAAAGAGATTAAAATCACTCATCCAAGAGGCGGAGACTTCTTTGGCTGCAGCAAACGAACTGCTAGTGAGCTTGGTTGGCGAGGACGAACAAGTTATCCGGGCTGTTCGCCAAGAATCTACAGGCAAAATTATCGAGGGTGTTTTTGACGGTCAAAACATGCTGGGCCCAGACGGCAAAACCTATCCCGTACCAGCAAATTACGCCTCTAAATCTAAGCTTGTACAGGGTGATATTTTGAAACTTACTATTGCCGAAGATGGCGGGTTTATTTACAAGCAAATTGGCCCTATTGAGCGCAACCAACTCATCGGCACACTAGTGCAAAGAGATGGCCAGTATTTTGTAGAGGCCAACGCCAAAGAATACCGAGTGCTCCTAGCTAGTGTTACCTATTTCAAAGCTAAAGCTGGCGATCAAATTAGTATTATCATCCCCGAGGGCGACGACGATGTTGAATGGGCTGCCATAGAAGCTTCACTCTAACCTCTCTGAGCCTCTGGTCGCATAACTCTGCCAAGTAGCCTGGGGCTACTTGCACCAGTCATGCTCT
>CAYOYH010000005.1:13482-28075 GCA_964408165.1 uncultured Candidatus Saccharibacteria bacterium
CGCCCTTTTTGAGACTTCTGGTCGCATAACTCTGCCAAGTAGCCTGGGGCTACTTGCACCAGTCATGCTCTGGGCTCATTTCGTAAGTTTTTCCTGCGAGGCAAATGTAGCAGTACTGTTCGTACAGCTACATTCACTTCTCAAAAATAACTGACGAACTGCGCTCCAGCCAGAGGCTCAGGGCTTCGCCCTTTTTGAGACTTCTGGTCGCATAACTCTGCCAAGTAGCCTGGGGCTACTTACACCAGTTATCGCTCTAGGGCTTGCTATCTGTGCCAAGAGCGTCAGTGGGTGGTTGCTCCGCTACCAGCAGACTGACGTGGCCACTGTTGTAGATTTCTAAACCCCTGGCTTGAGTGCAGAGAGCGAGTTGTTTTCGAGAAGTGAAGTTAGCTGTATGAATAATACTGCCAACTTTGCCTCGCAGGAAAAACTCGCTATCTGTGCCAAGAGCGTCAGTGGGTGGTTGCTCCGCTACCAGCAGACTGACGTGGCCAGGGGTTTAGAAATGCACATATCCACAATAAGCATGATAATGTAGGTAAAACCACATCAGTATGTCCAGCAAATTGAGATATACTAGTATCTACGCAATAAATAGTGGAGGGGGTAGAAACTGAATGGCTAAACGCGCCTTTTACAGACAGTACCGACCACGTAGCCTTTCGGAGGTTAGGGGTCAGCCACACATAACTCAGACGCTAGAAAACGCCCTAAAAGAAGGGTCGATAAGTCACGCCTACCTTTTCAGCGGTCCGCGGGGCATAGGTAAAACCAGTGTCGCCAGGATATTTGCCCACGCCATCAATGACATACCCTACGAAGATGATTCATTACATCTAGACATTATCGAAATAGACGCCGCCAGCAATCGACGCATTGACGAAATCCGCGACCTTCGAGATAAAATCGGCATAACCCCGACTAGTTCAAAATATAAAGTCTACATCATCGACGAGGTGCATATGCTGACCAAAGAAGCCTTTAGCGCCCTCCTCAAAACCCTCGAGGAGCCACCGCAACACGCCGTGTTCATTTTGGCTACGACAGAGGCGCACAGACTGCCAGACACCATCCTTTCCCGCACCCAGCGCCACACTTTCAAACCAGTGACTGTTAAAGATTTAGCAAAGCACTTGTCGCTCATTGCTAAAAAAGAGAAAATAAGTATAGACGGCGAGACCCTTAATCTCCTAGCAACTCACGCCAGTGGAAGTTATCGTGATGGACTAAGCTTGCTCGACCAACTGGCTACCAGCCACAATAAATCTATCGATTTAGAAGACGTTCGAGAATCGCTAGGTCTAGCTCCTTCCCAGCAGGTGAACGAACTGCTTATGGCGGTGCGGAAAGGGGAGTCCAGGCAACTACTGAAGCTACTGGAAAGTACGCTCTCTGGAGGAGTCAGCGCCCCGATGTTGGCCAAGCAAATAATTGCTCACTTGCAATCCAGGTGGGTCGAAGGCGAAGGGCACGAAGCCCAACTACTCAAAATGACCGATGACCTGCTGGCGGTGCAGGGCGCAAATGAGCCTGGAATTAAAATGACGGTCGTCCTTTTGGAAGCCTGCTTGGGGCTAGGTGACTCTAAGTCTAGCTACCCATCGTCGCACGCGCCGAAAAACAACCCAATCAAAAAATCACCCGACACTTCCGCTTCGCAAAAGGCTAATTCTCTCAAGAGCGCTACCCAAAACGAAAAACTTGAAGATAGCGGTAATGATGTCGAGGTTGTCGACGAAACAAAACTGCTAGACAAAGAGGCCTGGGAGCGAGTTTTGAACAAAATTCAGAGCACCAATAACTCGCTGTACGCGGTACTTCGTATGGCGCACGCCGGTCTGAATGGTAGCCACAACGTGGTAATCCTGACTTTCCAGTTTCCTTTCCACCGAAAACAGGTAGCGGCAGCCAAGAACAAAAAAATCGTCGAAGACGCTCTTAGCCAGGAGGTTGGTCAGCGTGTCGCACTCAAGATGCAGGTAGACAAAGATTTACAAATCGCACCAGCTAGCGCTGCAGGAGCACCGCAGATGACTAGCGACGACGATAACGGACTCAGCAATGTCATAGACATTATGGGCGGCGGAGAGGTTGTCAGTATCTGACATGGCCGACAGCGCAAGAATACCACCGCAAAATGTTGATGCCGAAGCCAGTTTGCTCGGTTCAATCCTAATCGACACCGAGGCGCTTGGCCGTGTTGCCGACAAGATTCACGCCGACGATTTTTATGATCCCCGGCACTCCATCGTTTATTCGTCAATGTTAGCTCTGTACAATGGCCATAAACCGATCGACCTTTTAACTCTGTCCAACGAGCTAGAGGAGAAGAAATTGTTGCAAAAAGCCGGTGGTTCAAGTTATTTAACTGAGCTAACTAATTCTGTGCCTACCTCGGCGCACATCGAGCAATACGCCCAGATAGTCATGCAAAAATCCACTCGGCGGAAGCTCATCTCCGCTGCCAGCGATATCACTAATCTCGGCTTCAATGAAGACGGTGACGGCGACGAACTTTTGTCCAAGGCCGAAGCCATGGTCTTCGCCGTTTCCCAGGGCAACGCTAAACAAGAACTGGCCTCTATCGAATCAATCCTAACTGAAAGCTTCGACAGGCTAGATGAACTACACAAAAACAAATCCAAAATGCGCGGTGTGCCGACGGGCTTTCGCGATCTCGACAACATTCTTGCCGGCCTACAGCCGTCAGATTTGGTAATCTTGGCCGCTAGGCCTTCTATGGGTAAATCTACGCTAGCGATGAACATCGCCCATCATGTTGCCACTAAGGAAAAGTCATCGGTTTTGGTTTTTAGCCTAGAGATGAGCAAAGAACAGCTAGTCGATAGGCTGTTAGCAGCTGAGGCTGGGATAGATGCCTGGAATATTAGAACCGGCAACCTTAGCGATCAGGATTTTGAAAAACTCGGCCGGGCCATGGGAACTCTTTCGGAAGCTTCCATATTCATCGACGATTCACCTATGGCCACGATACTAGAAATGCGCACGAAGGCACGCCGGGAACAGCAAAAAAGACCACTAGGGTTGGTAGTTGTCGATTACCTCCAACTCATGAGTGGTACTTCTAGGGCTAACTCAGAAAACCGAGTTCAAGAAATTTCGGAAATTTCAAGAGGCCTAAAAGCCATAGCTCGTGAGCTCAATGTGCCGGTGTTGGCGTTGTCGCAGTTATCTCGCTCGGTAGAGAACAGAAACCCGCAAATCCCCCAGCTTTCTGACCTGCGTGAATCTGGTTCCATCGAACAAGATGCCGATGTAGTGGCTTTTATGTACCGAGAGGATTACTACAATCCTGAAACCGACAGAGAACACATTACTGATATTTTCATAAAGAAACACCGAAACGGCCCCACTGGAAAAATTGAACTCTATTTCAACCCCGAGAGATTACAGTTCCTCTCGATAGATAAACATTCGTAGCCTGTTCTTGCTCCGTGTGCACCTGATGCGCTATCGCTAAAATTGTGGCAAAGTTACAATGACACCAATACTGCTAGCTTGCCGTTTGCATATCAGCTTGCATCAAAACGGCTCTCTAGAGCTATTTTTTTGCTAATCAACTACAGACAAAGCCATGCCCCGCCAGAGAAAAAAATTCTAAAAACCACCTGGAGCAAACTGACACCAAGCTTTGAACACGCAAGCCCTGTCTGTATAATGTCGCACTAGATTATGAAGCAAGTTGTAATTAGCGAGACTTGGTTGTACCGGCACCGATTTATTTTCGGGTATCTATTGTTGGTTTTTCTTGGGGCTTTCGCCTTGTTTTATCGACTGGGCGATCTTCTGCCGGGCATCAACTGGGTGGAAGCTCAGTCGGCTACCGAGAGTATGCAAATCGGCAATCTACTACTGAATCCGATAAATTTCATCTTTCATCTACTGCAGTATCTCAGTATTAGCTTGCTTGGTCCGACGGCTTTTGCCCTGCGCCTACCTAGTGTTTTGCTTGCCATTGTCTCCCTGGTGCTTTTCTTCTACATTATTTCGCATCGATTCACTAAGGGTGCCGCCATAATCACCACCCTGCTTTTAGTTACCTCCAGTTGGTTCTTGAGCATTGTCCGATTCGGCGCGCCTTTTTCACTGGGTGTAGCGTTGATATTTCTACTGATATTCATCAGTATCAAGCTGGACGATAAGTACAGTTTCGGCTGGCTGTTTTTTCTGGTAACCACCGCTGCGCTGAGCCTCTACACCCCTTACTTCATCTACCTGTTGGTCGCTGGAATTCTGTTCTCCCTGCCTAGTATCAAAAAGCATATCAAATCGATAAACAACAAAGACCTCTACATTGCTGGTGTCGCCTTCATGTTGCTTCTGGGGCCTCTTTTGTACGCCATATTCAAAGATGTGTCGGTGGCCAAAACAATACTGGCTCTGCCGGAAGCTTTTCCTGCACCACTAGAATATCTCCAGAATCTAGCTGGAACGGCTGGCCATGTAATCTGGGGGTCGGAGGCGCTGCCGGTACTTCATTTGGGCACGCTACCGATGCTCGAGATATTCTCAGTGAGCATGGTGGCTCTAGGCCTGTATCACTACGACCACGAACTCAGTAAAAACTTATCCCGCCTAGTGCTGGGAGGCCTGTTCTTCACCCTCCTGGCGGTAAGTATAAACGCTAATCAATTCGACTACGCACTGTTGCTACCGTTTATATATTTTTTGTTAGCTGGAGGGCTGGTGGTTCTACTCACCCAATGGAACGAAATTTTTCCTAAAAACCCTTTTGCACGAGTAACCGCTATTGTGCCCATAGCAATCCTGCTGGTTATCGTTACTAGCTACCACCATGAAAGGTACTTTGTAGCTTGGCCAAACAACCCTGAGGTCGCCGTGTTGCATTCAGAAGCCTACACCAAGATACACGAGGAACTAAAGCGAAGTGCCGCCTACACCACGGTGCTTAATTCTACTGCCGAAACCATTGTTATGCGGCCTATTAGTTTGCATTACCCCGAGGTTCAGTTTTTTAATAACATTGCCGATTTTACTGCAAATCCCGAAGAACGTCGGCTGATAATTACTAATGCCGCTTTCCTGGAGTTACCGAGAGAAATCAGAGAGGAACTAGGCACTCCTTCTCGCATCACTCCAAGCACCCATACATCTGAAACCGCCGCACTTAGAATTTACAATGTTTCGCCTGTAGAACCAGAGTAAATTAACTGATAAGATTAGGGCGGACTAAAAATTTAAGGAGACGTTTTTTATGCTGAACAAATCGAAAATGGTAATGAAAATGCGCAAGCTTCAAAAAGAATTGGCTCGGCAGATTATTGAGGTCGAGGCTGGGGACGGGGCAGTAGTGATTAAAATCAACGGCGAACAGAAAATTAAAAAAATCGAGATCGATCCTCAGAGAGTGGATCTGGACGATATCGAAGAGCTGGAAGGTTGGATAGAGTTGGCTGTTAAAGAAGCTATCGACAAAAGCCAGAAGGTTGCCGCCGAAAAAATGAAACCGATGATGGGGCAACTAGGCGACCTAGGGCTGTAGATTTTTCATGCCTATACTCCCAAGAGCCTTGCAGAATTTAATAGACGAACTCGGCAAACTTCCTGGCGTTGGTCCACGAACTGCCGAACGCTATGCCTACAGTTTATTGAAAAGAACCCCCGCACTCAGTAAATCTATTGCCACATCAATCACCAAGCTACATGACAATGTTAAATACTGCCCGACGACTTTTGCACTGATCGAGGTGAGTCAAGAGGTATCTACTCTGTACTCAAACCCTGAACGCAACAAGCAGGTGGTCGTTGTAGTGGAGAAACCGCTAGATGTCGTGGCCATAGAAAAAACTGGCCAGTTCAAAGGCACCTACCACGTGCTCGGCGGTACGCTGTCGCCAATAGATGGCATCGGGCCCGACCAAATACGAATTGCCGAGCTAGTAGAGCGGATCAAGCAAGACTGCGTAGAAGAAATCATACTGGCGACCAATTCCAGCGTTGAAGGAGAGTCTACGGCTTTGTTTGTCCAGAAACAGATTGAAACCGACGGCCTAAAAATAACTCGCCTGGCACGCGGTTTACCCGTGGGAGTAGACTTAGAGTACGCCGATCAAATCACCATTGGGCGAGCACTGGAAGGCAGGCAACTCCTATGAACATGAAAATCGCAAAGCAAGTAGCTGGTTTAATAAGCCGAGCCCAGTCAATACTGATTATCCAAGCCGAAAATCCCGATGGCGACAGTCTAGGTAGCGCGCTAGCTTTGGAGCAAATTTTTGGAGATATGGACAAGAAAACTCAGCTTTACTGTCCAGTGCAAATGCCAACATACTTGCGCTACATGGAAGGATGGAGCCGGGTGATGGATGAATTGCCCGCTAGTTTTGATTTGTCCATCATTGTTGATACCAGCTCGGCTTCGTTACTCGAGAGAGTGTTGACTCCGGTAAACATTTCCAAGCTTAGCCGACAGCCGATTGTCGTGCTCGATCACCATGCCGTAGACAACGACATACCTCTTGAGACAATTTGCCTCAATCAGCCGTCGTTCGTTGCCACTGGAGAGCTAATCTACGAACTGGCAAAACTCAATTCATGGGCGCTCAACGCCGTAGCGCGCGAATCACTGGCTTATTCCATTCTAGCCGATTCACTAGGGCTTATGAGTCAAGGCACCAGCGCTAACACTATTCACGCCATCGGTGATTTAGTGGCTCAGGGTGTGGAGCTCAGCGTTTTAGATCAAAGAAGGCGCCAGTTTAATAAAAAATCCGAAGATATATTCAGATACAAAGGTCAGTTGTTCGAGCGAGTAGAGTTTCACCTAGACGACCGCCTCGGCCTGGTCGTTATTCCCTGGGAGGAAATCCAGCAATACAGCGACGCTTACAATCCTTCGATGTTAATTTTAGACGAAATACGAATGGTCGAAAATGTCCAACTAGCTACAGCCTTCAAAATATATCCTGACGGTAAAATTACCGGCAAGCTCCGGGCCAACAGCGGAGTATTAAATGCCAACGCCATCGCCGAAGTGTTTGGCGGTGGCGGCCACCCCTACGCTGCAGGCTTTAAAACAAGAGGTAGGGATTTTGTCGATTTGAAAAAGGAATTTTTGAAAGTAGTCGGGGAGCAGTTAGCGCTAGGAACAAATGAGTCTTAAATTATTCAACACCATGTCCCGAAAAAAAGAGGTGTTCACGCCTCTGAAACCCGGTGTTGTCACTCTCTATGTCTGCGGCCATACGGTGTACAACGACCCCCATATTGGTAATTGGCGAGCCTACATTGCTTGGGACATACTACTCCGAACACTGGTGGCCAATGACTACCAAGTCAACCATGTCCAAAACATAACCGATGTCGGACACCTGACCGACGACCAAGACCACGGCGAAGACAAGCTCCAAAAAGCTGCCGAAAAGGAGCGAAAAACCGCTTGGGAAATTGCCGAACTCTACATCCAGCGCACCGAGGCCGGCCGTAAGCAACTGGGCATCATAAAAGCCAGCCACAGCCCTAGGGCAACTGAGTACATTGACCAGCAAATTGAGCATATCGAAAAGCTAGAAAAAAATGGCTTCATTTATGAAATTAAAAATGACGGCATCTATTTCGATACTGCCAAGCTCAGTAGCTACGGCAGATTAGCCAGGCTGGATATCGAGGGTCTCAGAAGTGGCGCCAGAGTGAAGAATGTCGGCAAACGAAACCTAACCGACTTCGCCCTGTGGAAATTCACACCCGAAGGCACTAAAAGAGATATGCAGTGGCCCAGCCCTTGGGGAATTGGATTTCCTGGCTGGCATTTGGAATGTTCGGTCATGGCCGAGGATCTACTAGGCGAACAAATTGATATTCACACCGGTGGCATCGATCATATTCCAGTTCATCACACCAATGAAATAGCTCAAACCGAGTCTGTGACTGGCAAAAAATTCGTCAATTACTGGCTCCACAGCAAACATATGATGGTTAACGGCGCTAAAATGAGTAAATCGCTGGGCAACGCCTACACCCTTGCTGACCTGACGAACCGCAAATACGATCTGCGAGCTTTTAGGTTGCTGATACTCACTAGTCACTATCGCACTGAAAGCAATTTCACTTGGAAGCTTATGAACGGGGCTCAATCACGCTTGAACCGCTGGCAAGCCATGGCCGACCTTCGGTGGCAGAGCAGTGGCGACGCTCTTTCAATGAGTCCGGTGTTTACCAGATCTGCCGAAGTAGCCGAACAGGCATTGAACGACGATCTGGACACGCCTGGTGCTATGAGAGCGCTTGAAGACAGCTTCAACACGCTGAAAAAACAAGGGCTGGCGAGCACAGACCTAGAAGCGTTCAAAACTTTATTGGATTTCATTGATCGAAGACTAGGGGTGAACCTATTTCTTGACGACATTTCTAACGAAGCAAAGACCATAATCTCAGACCGCGAGACAGCTAGGGTGCAGAATGATTTCTCCAAATCCGACGAACTAAGAGACCAGCTTTTGGCTGAAGGGATTTTACTCAGCGACAACCAACAAGGTACAATCTGGAGTCGCTCTTAACTTTTTATTGATCCTGGGGGAGTTTTCGCTGCCCAAGGTAGTCTTCTAGCAGTATGCGTCCAGCTGCAACTGTAGGTATGGCCAAGAAACCACCAAGTATTCCACCCAGAGCAAACCCGACCATCACCGATACTAAAATCAAAAGCGGTGAAAGATGAAGCACCCTAGACTGTATGTACGGCTGCACGGTGTTGTTCTCAATTTGCTGGTAAACAACGAAAAACACCAGCATAATCAAGGCAGCCACTAGTGATTGAGTCAGGGCAACCAAGATGACTACCACAGAGCCCATTATGGCGCCGATTAATGGTATGAGAGCGAACATAGCTACCACGCCAGCTAGGGCGATAGCACTTGGCAGGCCCACGATCAACATCATTATCAGACTAGAGGTGCCGGCCATTAGAGCTACTATGAACTGCCCATTTACATAGCCAGTCACCACTCTCTGCATTTGCAAGGCTAGCTCTTGATTGTGGGCTAGTTTGCTTTTCGGAGTAAACGTCCAAAAGCGCTTCATCCAGGCTGGACCCTCTACAAGCATAAAGAAAGTCAGCACCAGCACTATGAAAACTGACACAATGCCGCCGGCAACTCTCTCGGCACCAGCGACAACTGGCGAGGCTATGTCTGTGAGCTCGCTGCTGATATCAGCCACCAACCCGTCAACTTCATCTTGGAGATTATGCCTGTCTATTAGTTCGGAAAACATACCGCCGTTGCCTTCGTCGCGAATGCCCTCAATCATTTCAGGGATAGCGTTAATTAAATTAGTCGTTTCCTTTACGATGGGTGGGAAAGTTAGGTAAATGAAGGTGCCGACTACTAGCAAAACGCCCAGATAGGCAATGCCTGTGGGTAGAACTCTACCGCCCTTACCTTTGGTGATGCGCGAAGCAATGTAATTAACTGGTCTAGCCAAAGCCAGCGTAAAGAAAAAAGCAATAACTACTAAAAGCAGTGCATGCTGAATTTCTGAAAAAATCTGTACCGAAATCCACCCTAGCGCAATCAGTACCGCTATCCGAATAATGGTCCTATTTTCTATGTCTAGTTTTACTCTCATCGCCATGACAGTATACCCTAAAATTGATCGCTAGTGACGATACAACTCCAGCAATTCCAATCCAACATTCTCAATGTCGTATTTTTTAATTTCTTCGGCTTGCCACTGTTTAAGTTTCTTGGCCTGAGGCTTGTCGTTTAGCAACTCATCAATCCGACGAGCAAATTCTGCTGTGTCGGCAGGATCGATTAACAGCTTCGAGCGACCACCTAGCACTGTCGAGTATCCGGCGTTATCTCCGCCCAGCGCTAGCGTGCCACTGGCCATGGCCTCAATCAGCACTATCCCGAAGCTCTCGCCACCGGTGGAGGGGTAAACTGCTAAGTCTGCGGTGGCTAAGTAATCAGATTTTTGGTCTTCCTCAATGAATCCCTCGAAAATTATTTTTTCGCCCAAACCATAGTGCTTGGCGCTTAACTCCAGACTTGAGCCCAGTGGCCCTTCGCCGACGACTATTAGGCGTCTGTTGTGGAAAAGATCTCTGTTGTCCAGCCAGTGTACAGCTTCAATTAAATGTTCACAGCCTTTACGTTTCACTAGCCGGTTCAAAAACAATATGTTTTGTTTGCCATCGTCATATTTGGTAATTTTTTTACCAGATTTGAATTTAGTGATATCTACGGCGTTGGGTATTACGCCGGTTTCAATACCGAAATATTCAGAAGCAAACTCCTGAGCAGCGGTAGAGACGCTGATTATTTCATCGAAGCGCTTCAATGTTCGTCTTTGAGCCAGACTGAGCAGTTTTGCTCCGTATTTTTCTAGCCATGAGGCTCCGACAATGTGGAAAGTGCCAACGATACGAGTACCATTAGGCGCTTCGTTGATAATTCTCCCCGCTAGTAATGGATTGTAGGGTAGCTGTACGTGAAGTACGTCGTACTCTTGCTGGTCTAAAACTTTCCGGATGCTCTCTTTGCTGGCAGGCAAGGGCAGGGTCATTTTGTTTTGGTTTCCACTCACACCGAAGTTTTTCGACATCGAATGAACCGTTAAGTCCGGGTTGAGTAGTGGGTCGCTTTCGCCGACAAGATAGTGCACTTCGTGACCTTGGGACTGAAGCCACCGGCCGACCGTTTTGACATACTGTTGTACCCCGTCAGATCGATCCAAACTGTCGTCGAACACTATACCAATTCTCATTTGCTACTCCCACGTCTAACCAAATCTTCATATATTGCCTCATACTCGTCTACGATGTTTTTGTAGTCATACTGGCGAACTCTCTTTTTCGCCCAATTTTTGAAAATCGTTCTAGCTTCTTCGTCGTATAGCAACTCCTCTATGCGTTTGGCGAGCAGAGCTGGCTTGGTGGGGTCGACCAAATATTTGTCTGAGGCGTCGCCAGTGGCAAATCGATAGCCGGCATTATCTCCAGCCACATATGGTATTTGCATCGCCATTGCCTCTAAAAGTACAATCCCAAACCCCTCTCCGTAGGGCGCAGGGGAGCAATACAAGTCAGCAGAAGCGTATAGGCGCACTTTGGCTTCGTCGTCGACAAAACCCAAAAACTCAACATTTGGCAGTTTATGCCTAGCCACATATGACTCTAGTTTTTTCCTCATGTCGCCGTCACTGGCAATCACCAACCTGATGTCACTGTGAGTTTCAGCCAGCACTCGATAAGCTTTTAAAAGCAAATCTGGGCCTTTCCTTTTTTCCAGTCGGTTCACGAATAGAATTGTCTTGGTGCTGTCCTCGTATTTTGGCAGAGGTTTGACTTTCTGGGGGTCGTATTTTGTCAAATCAACACCGTTGTAGATGATCTGAACCTTGCCATCAATGAGGCTGTTGATATGCTCTGCGGCTGGTTCGGAAGCCGCCACCATATGATCAATGTCCTTTATGAACGACTTGGTGTAGGGTTTTGCCGCCTTGCCGATTGTTCTGTGAATCCAAGCTTCGGGCAGTTTGGCATGAAAGGTAGCCACGATCGGGCAAGAGGCTTTGTTCAATATTTGCCTAGAAAGTATTGGCACCCATGGTTCATGGAAATGCAACAAATCATATTTTTGCTCCCTTAGGTAAGCTTTTATCTCTTTTGGCCCAGCGTGCAGAGAAATATCGGCTTTAGTCCTGAAGGGAGTGTTCAGCTCTGTAGAAATCCCGACCAAGTGTACGCCTGGGGGAGCCATAGCGTCACTGCGCCGAGGGTTGGGGGTGATGATACTGACCTCGTGCCCACGAGCAATCAGTTCTTGCTGATGAGCTTTGGCCGCCTCCTGCACACCGCCAGGGCGAAAAATATTATACGGACAGATTATCCCGATTTTCATCTACACCAATGATACTACAGATATCTATAGTGAAATTATTTAGCCAGAATTTTCTTTATCGCATCAGGGTAAATTTTGGCAACTTCTTCTTCGCTACCAATGACACTGGGCGCATGCAATTTAATGTTGGCCATATGCGTAGAGCTTTTTTTGTACAGTTTGGACAGCGTGGCGCGTACTGATTTGCTGTCAAAATACTGATCGGTTGGGGTAGTCATGTCGTACAGGTTGAGATTAATCGGACTACTGTCTTTGGTTAAATCAAAATCTGAAAGCACCTTGTAGGTGTAAAATTTGGTTCGAGTGTCGTTAGACGACCACAGGTGGTGCTCCATTTCGCCAGCCTTTACTCGCGCCTCTTTGGTGTCATGGCGGTACTTGGGGTTGGGGTTAATCACTCTGAAAGCTATCAACATAATTTTGAGCGATAGCTTATTGAATATCAATCCGTTGATAAGCGCACCGCCGGTTTTGGAATAGCCAAACTTAAATGCCGCCTGCGCCGCTGGTCGTTGCAGGGAAGTAAGCGTAAAATCTGACGACTTACCAAAGCCGACAAAACTAATCACGAACTCAACGTTCTCGGTGAGTTCTGGGTACTTTTGCAGCATTTTAGTCGCAACTAAAAACCCAAACGACATGGCAACAATTCGAATCTTCCTAGAATCCAGTTTGTACGTTTTTATGAATGTGTACAGATAATCGGCGTAATCTTCAATATCAGGCTGGCGATCTACTTGGTAGAAACTATCCATACCGCCAAAGCCCGGCAAGTCCGGCATCCAAACCCGACCATAGTTACTATGAAATTTAGCAGTGGTGTACATTCGTTCTAGCGAAGAATGTAACCCATAAAGAAGAAGTATGTCACGCTCTTGTCCGTTGCGAGCAGGAAGTTTTAAAAGTCGACCATTCAGACCGCCAACTTGCAGGGGAGTCACTTCATTTTTTGGTATTTTGAGCATTTTACTTCACCTCTCTTTCGATAATTTATGTGGTCCAGAATTGTTCAAGTTCGAGTATACTGTTCCTCATACACTCATGGATAGTATACGCAAATTTGTCAAAAAGCCGATGCACAGGATTGCTAATTGGCTCAATGATATCACCGGTGGCAAGATTACGCCTAATTTCGTGACTTTGACGTCACTAGTGTTGCACCTGCCGATTTTCTGGGCTATCGTGGCCCAGCAGTTTACGCTGGCAGCGGTGATGTTGGTCGTTTTTGGTCTGCTCGATAGCTTGGACGGCGAACTTGCTAGACTGCAGGGTCGGGCATCGAGAGCCGGAATGTTACTAGATGCCTCGGCTGATCGCATGAAAGAAGCCATCGTCTTCGCCGCTTTAGCGTATATGTTTGCACTGGACTCTGAGCCTACGGCAGTCTTGGTGACCGTGGCAGCTATTACCGGCGCCTACACTGTTAGCTACATCAAAGCCAAGGGCGAAACAGCGCTCAAGGGTTCGCGCCTGGGCGTACAGGAGATTAATCGCATCTTCCAATCTGGGCTGATGCGCTACGAAGTCAGAACAGCATTTTTAGTGGTCGGTTTGATTTTCAGCAGCCTGCTTCTTCCCGTCATCTGGGCTATAGCACTACTATCATGGCTAACTGCCTTCTACAGGTTGATTTCAATTTCTAAAAAGATTTCTAAGGGTTCCGCGTGAAGCTGTATTTCGTCCGACACGGACACACCAATTACAATCGCTTCGGGATTATGAATGATGATCCCAGCGTTAATGTGCGCCTGACTAAAAAGGGAATTCGGCAAGCACAGAAAGCTTCAGATGCCCTGAAAGACACACCGCTGACGCATATTTATATTTCCGAGCTGCCTCGAACTCGCCAGACTGCCGAAATAATAAACCAACACCACCAGCTACAGCTCGGTGAAGATTCACGACTCAACGACAATCGTACCGGCTTCAATGGCAAGCCATGGTTGTTCATGGCGGTCGCTCATCTGTTCGCTAAGAATCGATATTCAAAACGGTATAATGGTGGAGAGTCGTTACTGGACAGCAAAAAAAGAGTCACCGAGTTCTTAGCAGAACTAAAGCCTAGGCATAAAGACACCGATATAGTGTTGATTGTTGGACACTCCAACACTGGTCAAATTGCAACTGGCTATTTCAGTGATCTTTCAGACCTAGACACCTTCGCAGTCGTGGTCAGAAATGGACAAATCGCGCAATTCAACCTGTAGTATTTGAAACGATACATGCTATCATACTAATCAATTCAAAATAAAAGGGAGGTGTAGGTGAGCGCAATACTCTTCGCCCTGTGGTTCTACTTGCCGGCAGGCGGCGCCAATATGGCACCGTTTTTTGCTGGTAAAATTAAATTTCTAGACCCTCTAGGCAAGCCTTTGGATTTTGGCAAATCTTTCAGAGGCAAAAGAATTTTCGGAGACAACAAAACTTTCCGCGGCTTGTTAGCCGGCTACGCAGGAGCTTGGGCAGTGCTGCTATTTCAAGCGTGGCTCTACCAAAACACTACATTTTTTTATGAACTCTCTCCTTTCGACTACAGCACCATGAATATCTGGCTTTTTGCTGGAGTATTTACGCTAGGCGCACTCGGTGGTGACGCCATCAAAAGTTTTTTCAAACGCCGAGCAAATATTAAGCCTGGTGAAAAATGGCCACCATTCGACCAAGCTGACTGGATATTTGGTGCAGTGCTGCTGAGTCTACTGGTTACC
>CAYOYH010000006.1:0-22588 GCA_964408165.1 uncultured Candidatus Saccharibacteria bacterium
CATGGAGGCAGTTTTGCTACACTTTTGCTGTCAAAAGTGTAAATGGGGTGCGCTGGCATTAGCAGCACCCTTTGTCTGCCGGCAGACAAAAGAGAAGTTCCGATATTCTTCCTCTAGGTTTCTTGCCCCCGCTAAAGAATGCTAGACGATATATGAGTCTTAACTTGCTACTTGCTACTTGCTACTTGATACTTGCAAGCATGTTTATATCGATCCTCGGAAGACAACCAGGTATCTCTTTGGCTGAATTAGAAGTTTTGTTTGGAGCTGAAAAAATCACCAAACTCTCGGATGTTGCAGCGCTAGTGGACGACAAATCACCAGATGTAGACAAGCTAGGTGGCTCGATCAAAATTATTTCTAACGTCCACAAACTAGGGTCTACTAATTGGGCACAAGCCTCCAACGAAATCACCAAATACCTTAAAAACCATGCCCGCAGCCACGCTGAAGGGAAAATAACTATTGGACTGAGCGTTTATAACGACAAGTCGGTCACACCGAAAAACATTCAAAAGTATTTAATAACGACCAAAAAAGATATGCGTTCTGCTGGCTTCTCTGTCCGTGTCATCCCCAACAAAACTGTTGAACTCAACAGCGCCCAAGTGCTACACAACAGACTAACAGCCGAGAAAAATGCCGAAATAGTGCTGGTTAGATCTAGAGATTGCTACTGGATTGGCCGCACAGCTGGCGTTCAAAATATAGAAGCATTGAGCAAGCGCGACCAAGGCCGGCCAAAACGAGACGCCAGAGTCGGAATGTTGCCGCCAAAGCTGGCTCTAATCATGGTCAATTTAGGAGTTCCCGACGCTGTGGTCGGGACAGGCGGGAGACGAAGCAAAACCGATTCTGAGCTGGACGAGTACGAGAAAGAAGTTAGTAACGGACCGAGGCGTACCCAAGCGTACGCTGAAGGGAGTAACGTTACTTCTGACGAAGTAATCGCCAGCAGAGTCAGCGGTGTTGACGGCTCCGCCGGCAGGCAGGCTGACTCGCTCAGAACGGTTCTGGATCCGTTTTGTGGTACTGGCGTAGTGTTGCAAGAAGCTTTGCTGCTTGGCTTGAACACCTATGGGACCGACATCGAGCCAAGAATGATTGCCTATTCTCAGGAAAATTTAGACTGGCTTGAAGAAAATTTTAATCAGTTTGCCAGCTCCAGCTTGTCCCAGTCGCAGCGTCGGGAGCTCCAGCTTGTCCCAGTCGCAGCGTCGGGAGCTCCAGCTTGTCCCAGTCGCAGCGTCGGGAGCTCCAAACTCGAAGTTGGTGACGCTCAGTATCACAAATGGGCTAAGCCGTTTGATGCAGTTGTCTGCGAGACATACCTAGGGTCACCAATGAGTTCTTCCCCCGCTCCAGATAAATTGGCGGACATTCGTTCTGAAGTGAATTCGCTAGTTAAAACTTTCCTGAAAAACATCCACAGACAGCTCTCAGAAGGCGCCACCCTATGCCTAGCTGTACCTGCCTGGCGTGTTGACGATAAATTCATTCACCTGAATCTGCTTGACGACCTCGAGGATTTGGGCTATACTCGCCTAGTTCTTAAACATACGACCAACAGTGAGCTAATCTATTTCAGACCAGACCAGACTGTAGCGCGCGAGATACTAATTCTTAAAAAGGAAACAAATGTCTAAAACGAAAGCCGGCGGCACCGCTAAAAATGTTCGTGACTCACCCGGTCAACGGCTCGGAGTGAAGGCTTTTGGTGGCGAGAGTGTTACTACTGGTTCAATCATCGTCAGACAGATTGGACGCACCAAAATTCCCGGTCCTGGCACCAAAATGGGTCGTGACTACACTATTTTTGCTACTAAAGATGGAAAAGTAGAATTCCGCGCCACTAAAATCAAGAAATTCACTGGCAAAACCGCCCCTCGGACTGAAGTTAGGGTTGTTTGACTACATCTTAGCAATCAATTGGCCGTGTAGCTTTAATAGTCTTTTATGTTCGGTTGAAAGTTGCCGGTTTTCTTTGTGTAGCTTTTCAAACGCGTCGTAGCTAAGATCGGCTCTCATTGCTTTATCTGTCTGTCCAATTTCTTGCTGTAGAGTTATCGAAAGCTTACCCTGGCCATTGGCTTGAGCTTCTTTTCTGTCTGCCATCTGTCTACTAATTCTAGCTCTCAGCATAAGCAAACTCTCATATTTTGGATTTGCATATTCTTTATCATGCTCCAGGAGCCTCATTGCAATATCATGTAGTTTCTCGCCTACCTCTGCTACCGACAGCTCAGGTGCGACTACTTCGGGAGTATTTTTCGGTATTTGGTTGGCTGTGATTAAACCGTGCGATGCGTTTTTTTCTTTCTCACCTCTCATAACTACAGTCCCAAAAGTACTTTGACAGTCTCTTATTTCGACTCCCTGCTTACCTGACCCCGGCTTTCTTTCACCTAAACGTACAGTTGCGTGTTTTCTTGAAAGAGCGTCTGCATTTCCATACCTTTCTACGCCTTTTGATATGAGATCCATGCCTAGTGTTTCATGTTGGCGGCCCAAAACTATTTCTTGACCTGGGTGAATACTTTTCGAGTGTTTTTCAAGAAAGAGATCTTCAATTGGAAGCTCTGAACTAGCCAGTTTTTCCATAGCATCACCGTTTACCAAAGCGTAGGTGTCTTCACTGGATCGTATGAGCCATGCATTGAAGTCAGCGCTTTCTTTCCCGGTCTGCCCAAGACCAATAACAGCCACCACTTCAATCTCATCCATTCCTACACTTTTCAACACCTCTGTTTGCTTAGGCAAAGAAAGCCGAGACTCTGGATTACCCGCCTCAATACTATATGTAATGCCCTCTCCAAGTAATCGTATGTTCTCACCTCCACTACCACCCGCCATGAGCGATGGGTCTTGCCCGATATTTTGTCCTTCTGATGTTGGTGGCATTTTATTCCTTCAGTTATTCTTTAGCTTACTACTAGTCAGCATAGCATAAGCTTTAAGAAAAGTCAAGTCTGTGATGTCCGTAGTTCTTCAATTTCAAACACTGCAATAGCGGTTCGATTCTTGAGAGACCATCTTGTCTGTGTTTTTACTAGTGAATACCGAGGTGATAGCGAACGCGGTCAACAACATCAGCAATAACCACCTGTGATTTGACTAAGTAATCGTCTACACCCAGTTCTTTGGCTCTGGCTTTGTCTTTTTCTTGCGACAGTGCTGTGAGCATAACTATTCGGATGTTGGCTGTTTCGGGAGTGTTGCGCAGGATATCTAGCACATCAAAACCACTGATTTTAGGCATCATCACATCTAGTAGTATGAGCTCTGGCTTAAACTCTATGGCGTTGGTTAGGGCCTCTTCTCCGTTGGCCACATGCCGAACATCGAAACCCTCGGCTTCGAACCTCTCTACATAGACACTAGCTAGTGATTCATCGTCCTCGACAAGTAATATTTTATGCTTTCTTTGTTCCTGTGCCACTTTTTAATACTCCTTGATTACATGTCTCTTAACTACTTATATGCTAACGCATGAGCGCTACTTTTTCAACGAAGCAATGAACTCATCGAACATTGGGTGCGGGCGATTTGGGCGAGATTTGAATTCTGGATGGTACTGACTAGCAATCATGTAGGGGTTGTGCGGATATTCCACTAGCTCCACTAAGTTGCCGTCTGGCGACAGGCCAGCCAGCTTCAGACCATTCTTTTCCAGCAGTTCGCGGTAATCGTTGTTCACTTCATACCGATGACGGTGCCGCTCGGTAATGGATTTAGCTTTATAGATTTTCCTTGCTAACGAACCTTTTTGTAGCTCACACTCGAAGTTACCCAAGCGCATAGTACCACCAGTACCCCGCAGCTTTTCCTGACCTTCCATGATATGAATAACCGGATCCGGTGTCTTGGGATCTACCTCTACGGTGTTAGCCTGCTTGAGACCCCCCTTGCGCGCCACAGCTATCACCAGCGCCTGCATTCCTAAGCAGAGTCCTAGATACGGAACCTGATGGTCTATGGCATACGTTGCGGCGGTGATTTTGCCCTCTATGCCTCTTTCGCCGAAACCTCCAGGTACAATTATTCCGTCTACCTTAGCAAGCCTAGCCGGAGTAACTTTCTCAGCGTTAATCCATTCGATACCTACTTCCACCCCATGTTTGTGCGCCGCACTCTCTAGCGCTTCAAAAACACACAGGTAAGTGTCTTCGTTGCCTAAATACTTAGCCACTACACCTACGGAAACTTTTTTGGGATAGCCCACCTTGACTGACGCAACCATCTTTTCCCACTCGCGATTGCTAGGCTTCTTGGTCCGTAGCTTGAGCCGTTTGACTATGTACTCGCCGATGCCTTTTTTTTCTAGCGTCAAGGGCACTTCGTAGACGGTTTCGGCGTTCGGAAGCACCGCAATAGCCGCCTCATCTACTCCGCTAAAAAGTGATAGTTTTGGGATAACTTTCTGCTTGGGTTCTTCCTCGCACCGAGCGATTAGCACATCGGGAATAATACCGATACTCCTGAGCTCCTTGACGGCATTTTGTGCCGGCTTGGTCTTGATCTCTTTGCTGGCGCCTAGATAAGGCATATACACCAGCTGTACATGAACGCAGTTATCTCGACCAACCGTCTTGGTTAGCTCTCTTATGGCCTCGAAGAACGCCGGGCTCTCGTAATCACCAACGGTACCGCCAACCTCTACGATATGCACATCAAAGCCCTTGGCGGCTTCAGCAACCTTCTGCTGTATTGCACCTGTCAGATGAGGTACTACCTGAACAGTCTTACCCAAGAATTTCCCTGCACGCTCGTCTTTTATTAAGTCTCGCAGCAGCCGACCACTCATAACTGAACTGTTTTTTGTAAGCTCAATATCTAAAAACCTCTCATAGTGACCCAGATCCAGGTCCGTTTCTGCGCCGTCTTTAGTTACGAAGCACTCGCCGTGCTCGGCAGGGTTTAGAGTGCCGGCGTCAACATTGAGATAAGGGTCAAGTTTTTGAATATTGACACTAAGGCCACGACTTTTGAGGATGTTGCCAATAGAGGCGGCAGTGATGCCTTTGCCGAGCCCCGAAAGAACCCCGCCTGTCACAAAAATATATTTGGTCACTTTTTTAGCAGCCACTTTAGAGCGCGCCTCCTTAACTTCTTCTGTGCACAATCTTAGTTTAGCCACTAATAAATATCAACTCCTCCTCAGAAATTTACTTCGAGAATGAGTCTCAGGGAGTAGCGTTAGGTGTATTCACCCCTCTCCTCTTGCCTCTGTCTATGTTTTGAACAGAGAAAGAGCTATTTCAATTTGTTCAATGTCTTTTGCTTGTTCTTCCGAAGATAGCTTATCGAAATGCACATCTAGCTCTCCCCCGCTAGCCCAGTCGTTTCTCGAGAGCCATGCTTCGTGTATTGCCTGGCCTATCTCAGATCGTGTGCCTGGATTGGCTAGATCTACGCTTACTTCATTTACACCAAGATTAAGTAATTTAACCACAACTTCAGCAGCGTTACGGTTTTCACGCTGCCAGTCTTCTGGTAAATCTTCGTACGATGTATTTGCGATATCTACTTCCGTCGAGAAATCATGCGAATGTATCCATCCATCGTCTTTTGTCTCTTTAATTCTTGGTTCAAAGGTACCGTCTTCATTGCGACGCGTTTCCCGCCAATTTTCATGAAGGGCGCTCGCCAATGTTTCGGTTGCTTGTCTTATTTTGTAGGCTTCTGGTCCAAATAGTTCGGAGGCTACTCTGAGCGGTTTTAGAATTTCTTCTTGCTCTTTCTGGGGTAACTCGTCGAACGACAAACGATCCTCGGCCGGTTGTGGAGACACCGAACGCAAACCATTGTGGTAGGAGGGGGTTGGAGGCGGTCTTCGATTTTGCCATTCTTTGCGCAACTTATTGCCAACCTGAGAGCGAGTTTCGTCGTCATCTAGGTCTATAGGGTCCTCATGTTCGATCAATATACCAGCGACAATTCTCCCATTTTCTACGAATTCATCCATTTCCTCTATGGCTCTACGAGAGTAGTGCCTGAAACCATACTTAAGACCATAACCACCCTCGTGATTGACACCATCAATGCTGGCTGGTAAATCCTCGCCGTATTCATCTGCTATAGCTTTTGCGACAAGAGTTTCCAGCCTCTTGTGATACTCCTCGAATCGATCATGTCTGTCGATATCGTTTAGGTGCGGCGGAGGAGTCAGCCCAAAATATTCCTCTACCGAGGTTTCATAGCTGAAATCAGATGATACTGGCTCTGTTTCAACACCAGAATAAGCTCCTTCAGTGTCAGCAGGTTTGCTATCAAGCTCTCCTGCTCCCATCATGCCTCTATCTCTTTGTGTTAAAGCCGATGGGTCTGTAGTCGACAAATCTATTTCGTTTTCGCTACTCATTGTATCGTTTTGTATCCTTATTTTTTAGTTTTGAATTCAGAAATAGTTTAACACGGAATAGTAAATTTGTCAAGAACTTGTCATGGTTCACTATACTAAGCCCCAGTCTCTGCGACACTTCTTTCTTTAGTTTGGCTTGGTATTCATTTGGTGTCAAATAACCTAAGGATTGATGGGGGCGGTAGCTGGGGTACTTATCTAGCCAGTTGTCTACGATGGTTTGCTGGTCAGCTAGACCTAGAGCTACTCCACCCCATTTCCTACTTTCAACATTCAACTTCTCAGCTTAATACTTCCCATTCCCCATATACACATTCCACGGAATGTGTATATGGGGAATGGGAAGTGGGAGGCAGTGGGCGGCAGTGGGCGGCGGGAGTTTGCAACCTGCTTCTTGGTCATAGCGACTATGAGCCCTTGGCGAGTGGTTCCTGCCCGTACTGACACATCCAGTCAGGCGGGTTATGACACTTTTGCCCGCCGAAAGTGTTGCAGGGGGCGCTGCTAAAAACAGCGTAAATTTGGCTGGCAAGCAGGTCAAGCTGGCGCTAGATATTTACTCCAGAAATCTCACAGCCGCATCCAGCTGTGGGTCGGTATCATTTTCATAATCTTCATCTGTAAACTCGACTACTATGTCTGGCTCGATACCCTTTTGGTCGATGTTGCTACCTTCGGGCGTGAACCATCGAGCAATCGTAACCTTCAGTATTCCTCCGGCACTAAGCTCCTCCAGAGCTTGAACACTGCCCTTGCCAAAACTAGTCTCACCCACCAGTATCGCCACATTGTGATCTTTCAACGCTCCAGCTACAATTTCGCTGGCACTGGCGCTGCCTTGGTTAATAAGCACTACGGTTTCGAAACCGATAAACAGCCCTTCGCCCCTAGTCTTTAGGCTCTGAGTTACCAGATCGCCAGCTCGTTGCTCAACAACTAAGCTGTCATCAGGTAGCCACAGACCGGCGATATCTACCGAAGCGTCCAGGAAGCCACCGCCGTTATTCCGAAGGTCTAGGATAATCTTCGTCACTCCCTGGTTTTTGAATTCATCCACTACTTGGTAGGAAAGCGCTACCGTATCCTGGGCAAAGCGTGAAATTTGCATGTAGCCAATTCCGCTGTCTAAGACCTCGCTCGTAACACTCGGTACGGTGATTTCATCTCTAGTAATCACGACATCAAAGGTGGTGCCTTTGCGATTAATTGCCAGTGTCACATTGCTACCTTTTTCGCCGCGAATTTTGCTCACTGCTTCGCTAATCGAAATGCCAAGTGTCGACTCGCCATCTATTTCAACGATAGCATCACCCGCTCTAAGGCCGGCTTTTTGCGCCGGGAACCCAGACAGCGGTGCGACAATCACTATGCGGTCGTTTCTCAAGCCCAGCTCCGCACCGATACCCGTAAAGGTGCCGCTGAGCTCGTCTTGAAACTCTTTGGCCTCGGCGTCACTCAAAAAAATCGTGTAGGGATCGCCTGCAGACTGAGCCAACCCTTTCTTGATGCCATTCATTATATCGTCTAGCGTCAGCACGCCGTCGTATTTCTTACGAAGCGCATCGTAGAGTTCGTCGACAGATGAATAATCTAGCTGGTCAGGCAGCTCAACATTAGCACTATTGACGAAAAGATTAGTAAATCCAGAATGAATATCCCCCCAGCGATTGCCTAGAATAAACGCGAAAAGCGCCACAATTACAATTATGCCAATAAGATTCGTTTTGCTACTAGGAGACAGCCTCTTGTCTTGCGTCTCCCCTTGGTCTTCTTTCACCTTCTACCCCTTTTTCTATCCCTTTTTGCCTGCAATTTATTACCAGGGAAATGTATTGGCTCGGCAAGCGTTAAAAGCCGGATCGTCGGGAGCTACCATATGAGCGTAAGAGCTGTAGAACCCGTTGCCATGGTCAATTATAACCATAAAGTTGCTAAAAATCGTACCGACAAACAAGCAACCCCTGTGAATTATATCACCATCGGCGATTGCCAGCAGCGGTGTGCCTTCAGGCGCTGCAATATCAACAGCGTCATGAAAATGGCAACCGTGCACAGAGCTCCAAGGATAAACAAACCTTCCCGCCCATGACGTACAGCCCCACGGTTGAGTTATTATGCCGCCGCCACTTACTGGCCAAGTCCAGCCATTGTTGTTGATTAGCGCCACTGGGTTTACACCAAAAACAACCGTATCTGCGGTGTAGATCTTGAAGCTAAGATGCGGACCAGTTGAATATCCAGTATTGCCCAGTAGGCCAACTACCTGACCCTGCGAAACAGGCCCCAGGCTAGCAGCGTTGCCGAGTAGACTCCTAAGATAAGCGGCTAACTCCGCTTCAGCAGCGGCTTTTTGCGCTCGCAAATCTCTAGTCATCGCCTGATACCGAGCTTCTTCGCCCTGAGTTATCTCTAGGACACGCCGCTGCTCGGATTCCTTAGAATTAAGAATGCTCCTCTGTATCTCTAGCTTCACTAGTAAATCGTCCTGTACTTGCTTCTCTGCTTCGAGCTCAACTTTGAGTTGTTTGACCTCGTTAGCAGATTCATGCACCCGATCTTTAATACGAGACAAATACTCCTGCTGGTTAATGAAATCGGTGTAACTATCGCTAGACGCCAGCATTTCAATAGTGGATATGTTGCCGTCTTTGTAAAGAACTACGATAGCGTGTCGGAGCAGGTCTTTTTGCTTTTCTAATTCTTTCTGGGTTTGTTCGATCTTAAGTTCGAACTGGGCAATTTTTGTCTGAGTAAGCTCTATTCTATTGGTTTCGTTGTTGATTTCTATCCGGAGCTGGTCAATCTTAGCTTTCAGGGTGTTTCCTTGCTCTCGAAGCTCTACCAAATAGGCTTCGTTGGCTACAATAGCTTGTTCCAACTGTGAACTTTTATGACGTAAATCGTTCTCTAGAGAAGCCGAGGTATTGACCGAAAGAACAAGGATGAAAATAAAAAAAAGTAGCACCGTCGCTACTACAGTAAAAATCAAAGAGGCAGAATTTCTTTTTGTCATGGTGGACATACATAAGCATGATAGCACAGTTCTGGAAGAATCTAGAATCTAGAATCTAGAATCTAGAACCTAGAATGGGGGGCGGTAGATGGGGAACGGGCTTTGCTATTCTTTCCCGCCGAAGGCGGACTCTACTGTCTACTTTTTAGCATTTGGCATATTAGCTCCCAGCTTCTATCCTCCGTTTCCCAGCAGGCAGGCTCCCACCTATCCCGACCACATCAAAAACTCCAAACTTCCACCATTCTCCATTCTAAATTCTCGCTACCAATTCTTCAGACGCAAATAGCGAACTAGTGAAAATGTGCTCGATATCAAGCCGATAGCGATGCCTGCAAATATCGCCACACCCATTACTAAAACAAAATTATCGGAATACAGCTCTACCGTTGGTTTGATCAGCAGATGGTTTTCTAATCTTGGCCCAAGCCCTAGCAGTAGGCTGTACGCAATTACAGTCGCAATAATGCCCGCAAACAAGCCATACATGGCCGCTTCAAACATGAAAGGTCCGCGAATATAGCGAGGCGTGGCTCCGATAAGTTTCATGATTTCAATTTCGTCACTACGAGTGAAGACAGCCATACGAATAGTGTTGAATACAATCAGAATGGATATGACGGCAAACATTGACGCCGCACCGATACTGGCCAGCGCTATGAAATCCTGAGCTCTAGCAATGTTGGCTATCGATTCACGGCGCGCTTCATTGACGCTTGTTTCGTCTACTACTGCTGCGAACTCTGCCTTCGATGCCACTTCAACTATGGCATCAATATAGCTCAAATCTTTCGGCACCACCTCGAAGGACGCCGGCAATACATCCGGCCCAGTCAGTGCAAACACTGCCATCAGAGTATCATCACCCCTGTTTTGTTCTTGAAAAATCGCTAGGGCGTCTTGCGTAGAGACGAACCTCACTTCTTTAACATTTTCGCTATTCTCTAGTACGGTTCGCAGTTGCTCGGTCGCAGTTTCCTCGGCGCCGTCTTTCAAAAAAACCGACACCGTAATTTGCTCGGCAATATCGGAAACAGTATCAGTGAGTGTACTGTTGACCATTGAGGAACTCAAAATAATCGTCAGCGTCACCACCATTATTGCTACCGCAGAAGTAGACAGCCAGGCATTTCGGATAAAATTATGAAAGCCAGCATTAGCAATACGACCAAAAGAAATTAGTGAACGCCTCATTCTTTGTAGCCTCCCCGCGCCTGGTCTTTGGCAATTTTACCATCTCTGATAGTTACTACACGGCGCTTGAGTTTATCGACGATTTCTTTGTTGTGAGTAGTCAAAATTACAGTTGTGCCGTGTTTATTAATCTTTTGCAAAACCTTCACTACATCCCAGGCGTGTTTTGGGTCTAGGTTTCCCGTCGGCTCGTCAGCAATCAAAATTTTAGGCTGGCGAACAATCGCCCGAGCAATGGCAACTCTTTGTTTTTCGCCACCAGAGAGCTGGTTGGGGAAATGATCATCCTTGCCGTCAAGCCCAACTATGCCTAGAACTTTCGGAACCGTCCTCTTTATCTCCTTATTGCTCATGCCCACTATCTCCAGAGCAAAAGAAACATTCTCAAAGACTGTTTTGTCGCGCAAAAGCTTAAAATCCTGATAAACAACGCCGATTTTACGGCGCAGAGTGGGGATTTCCTTGTCTTTAAGTCTGTCGTAGTCAATACCGCCAACAATTATCTTGCCACTTGAAGGCTTCTCCTCCCTAGTGAGGAGCTTCATCAGTGTAGATTTGCCCGCACCCGAACTACCAACAATAATTACAAATTCTTTGGCTTCAATATGCAAACTAACTTGGTCCAAGGCTGGAATCGTATTTGCACGACCGTAATTTTTACTGACTCTGTCTATGAGTATCATAAGCATTGTAGAGTATAGTGCACAAACTCCTCTGCTCCAAAAAAATGGCTACGAGAGCGACAACCCGGCGTTAATTACCTCGTCAATTTCACCATTCAAGACGGAATCAGCGTCGGTGGTTTCAAAGCCAGAACGCGAATCTTTAACTAGTGTGTACGGGTGCAGGACGTAGTTGCGTATTTGATTGCCCCACGCCGTTTCTTTGTTTGGGCCGCGAAGCTGAGAAATCTTGTCTTTTTGCTGTTCTAGACGCAGCTGAGTTAGCCGTGCCAGAAGTATTTTCATAGCAGTTTCACGGTTTTGAATTTGAGATTTTTCGTTTTGAATCGACACCACTACGCCAGTCGGAATGTGAGTAATTCTAACTGCTGAATCGGTGGTATTTACCGATTGACCACCGTGACCGCCAGCTCTAAAAACATCAATCCGCAAATCGTTTTGGTCTATTTCAACTTCACCGAGTGTCTCGATTTGTGGCAGTACTTCAACCATGGCAAACGATGTCTCCCTAGACCCTGCCGAATTGAAAGGACTTTTCCTGACTAGCCGGTGGACGCCGTGTTCGTTTCTCAGTTTTCCGTAAACATTGGTTCCACTCATGATAATCGTAGCGCTTTTGATGCCGACTTCTTCGCCACGCGATTCGTCCACCTGTTGAGTTTTCACACCAGTTTTTTGCGCCCAGCGCAGGTACATTCTGCGAAGCATATCTGCCCAGTCCTGAGCATCGGTTCCCCCCGCCCCAGATTGAAGTGTCATCACCGCATTGTAGCCGTCGTACGGTCCACTAAATTTCAGCTCGCCCTCCAGCGCTAAGTACTCTTTCTCCAGCTTCGCCAACTGTTCCTTGACCTCTGCCTCTAGCCCTCCATCATCTATTTGCAAAAGCTCTAAAAGCTCATCGGTTTTGACCAGCAAATCAACCCAAGGAGCAACCTGTTTTTCAAGTTTCGCCTGACGCTGAGTCACCTTTTGCGCCGACGCCGAATCAGACCAGAAATCACTGCCGGCTATTTGCTTGGTAAGCTCTGCTAACTTCTGGTTTTTTTCGTCAATGCCCAGCTTTTCATGAGCAGTCTTGACTCGGTCTTTAAATTTAATAATTTTCGTGTTCAAACCGCCCTCCTATAGCTTTGAAACAATTTGACGAAACAATTCACCGCGCTGTTTGTAGTCCTTGAACATACCGAAGCTAGCACAGGCCGGCGACAGCAAAACAGTGTCGCCTTGGTTGGCAAACTCAGCAGCTTTGGCAATGGTGGACTCAAAATCTCCACTCATTTTCAGAGCCTCATTGTAGCCTGCCGATTTTAGCGCTTGGTCGATGGTCTCGGCCATGTCGCCAATCAAAATTACTCGGTTAATATTGGCACGAAGCGCTATAGATTTCGCCAAATAACTGTAGTCAGATTGTTTGTCGCTGCCGCCAAGTATCAGCACAATCTTGCCCTCGTCGAAAGAACTAATCGCCGCTATCGTTGCCCCCGGAATAGTGGCAAAGCTGTCGTTATAATATTTAACTCCCTGTACTTCTTTGACAAATTCAAGCCGGTGCTCTAGCCCAGTGAAATTCCTAATTGCCCGCTTGGCAGCCTTTGTATCCTGGGTGAATTCCCAGGCGGCAGTCAAAGCCGCACAGATATTCTCGTGGTTGTGTAGCCCAACCAACCCAAAATCCCGAACCGGCATTATTTTCTCCCGACCTACCACTAGCCAAGAATTATCAATTCGGGCCGTTTGCGACGCCATGTATTTCTTTTTCACACCATTGCCACCTCTGCCGACCCGAGCACTCATTTCGTTAGACGGGTGCATAATAGTTATGTCTTTGGCGCTTTGGTGTTTGGCAATATTGGCTTTGGCGTTTATGTAGTCATCCAGGTCTTTGTGGACATCTAAATGCTCCGGCTCCATCATCAACACCACCGCAATGTGAGGACTGAGTGTCATGTCCCATAGCTGAAAACTAGACATCTCGTAGACGACGATATCGCCAGTCTTTATTTTTTCAAGTTCGCTAAGCGCTGGTTTGCCGATATTGCCCAGTAGATGGTTCTCGATCTTGGCTTCACTGAGTATTTCGGCGATCAAAGACGCGGTGGTGCCTTTGCCCTTCGTCCCGGTGATGCCAATAATTTTCGCGTCAGTTAGCTCCAGAAATAGCTGAGAAACCGACGATACCTGGGCGGTGGTTTTTAGTCTGTGGGGCGACAAGCTGGGTGAGCGAATAATCAAATCGTAGCCGTCTAGATCCCACTCCTCGACAATCGATACCGTAGTGTTTTCAGGATGTTCGTCAGATGGTTTTTCGTCATAGACATCAACAGTGGCGCCGACAGCCATGAAAAACTTATACGCCGATTTCCCCTCGGCTCCAAAACCAGCGATGGCAATTGTGCTGTTTTTTAGTTTATAGCGATCCCGATGCGGAAGCTGTGAATTCCTGGCAATGGATTGCTGAGACCGAAAATCTACTTTTCCGATTGAGGCATATCTGGTGATTCCAGAACTTACACATTTGAAACTTGATGTCAGTTTACTCCAGGTGGAATTCAGGGTTTTTTTCTCTGGTGGAAACATAGCTGTAGCTATGTTGACCATCAGAAAAATAATCCTGGAACCGCCCGGTGTAGACTGGCACAAATGGTAAGTGTGTGAGCCCTGAAGGTGTCGAGTGAGGAAAGTGGGTTTTTGGTCAGCAAGGCAGGTCGGGAAAGACAGCCTTTGTTTTGGGGTTGTTATACCTGCTACTATTTCCATATCTTGCTCACAGCGGTGTTGAGTTTAGCGACCTTGGCGACATGAGTTTTGCGACCCAGCACTCCAAAGTTCCAGTTTTCGCTACTGTGCATTAACTTGTGAATCACTCTTTGAATATCACCGCGAGTTATTGATTTGATTAAATTGGTTCGCTCGGTGAAATTGTAAAATTCGTCATACGTAAAATATCTCGAATACCAGTTAACCAAATGCTGGAGGGTTTGATACCGTATCTGAAAACTCCCCAAGGCGTTTTGTTTGGCATTTCTTAACTCTGCTTCGGTCATGCCGTCGCGGATGAATTTGGCTAACTCGAAGGAAACGAACTTCACTAACCCGTCAGCTTTTGCAGGAATGACGCTACCAAACAGCGACATCGAACTAATTTGGCTGTAGCTTCCACCCACCGAATGGATTCCATAAAGCAAGCCCTTTTCACGACCCTTGCCAAATATTCTCGAGTCCCAAGCTCCAGTCAGAGTGTAGTTGATGAACTCTAGCGCCAACGCCTCTCTTTCGCTAAGCTCGCCTTCAGCCGACAGACGGAGGGCAAAAAACAGTTTGTCGACATCTTTGACGATGGCCACTGGTTCGTTAGCCGTGGCTAGCACCGTGCCCACCAGCTTCTTCCGGTCGCCCCCTGGAAGTTGCTTAGTGTAGCGCTCTAGCAGGCGCAACATGTCGCTTTGTTTATCTAGAACGTCACCAGTAATTATGAATCGCATATTCGGCGCTTGATGAGTTTGTTCGTGGTGCTGGTGGAGGTCTTTCGGTCTAATGGCCGGTAGCTGATCTAGCCTGGTTTGATAGTCCAATATTTTATCGTCTCCCATCGATTGTTCTAGGGCAATGTTGAGCGTTAGCGGATAGTGCATCAGCCGTGATGATAGCTCCTCGACAATAGTCCCCTGCTCTGTCTCAAATTCAGATGGCAAAAACCGCGGCGTGGTCAAACCCTGCCAAAAAAGCTTCATTATCCTCTCCCACTCAAAATCGGCAGTTTCGGCATAGTAGCCATTGAGCACGTTGTCGGTGTAGGCGTTATGCAGTGCCCCGTTGAGTCCAAACTCTCTGGAAAACTCTCTGGAGTTTTTGTAGTATTTGTTGGCACCGAAAATCATGTGCTCCATGGAATGAGGCACTTCGTATTTCGATTTGTCTACGAAATCGTACCCCGACATGAAAGTAAACTCCATGTTTACAATCGTAGAGCCGGACACATTGACCAGCAGGCCTTTGGAGCCGGTGCTTAACTTTATTTCCTTTACGCTGTGTTTCATCGAGCATCAACCGCCTTTAACGACGACCTTTCTTTTTGTTTTTGCGTTGTTTTTTCTTCTTTCTTCTGGCGTCACTAAGTTTATTGTGGTGACTTTTAGCCTCGGCACTACGAGCTGTTCTTGCTTCGTTTTTGGCACTTGGGGTCAAGGAGGATCTCTTTGATTCTTGAGCAGCAGGTTTCCCGACCTCGACGGATTGCTGGGCAGCCCTGGTGAGCTCTGTCTCTGTTTGCATTATTTCTTCCTGGGGCCTAGGCTCAATCCTAAACAGCGTCCTGACGACTTCATTTTGAACAGTACCCTGCATGGCATCAAAGAATTTCTGTCCTTCTCGTCGATATTCCACCAGCGGATCTCTTTGCCCAATACTTCTCAGCCCTATGCCCTGCCGGAGGTGATCCATATTCTCAAGGTGTTGCATCCAGTTCGTATCCAAAATCTGCAAGTACACATCACTCTCCATCAGGCGCATAATTCTGGGCGTAAACTTTTTCTCTCGCTCACCATAGCGCTTCATACTGCTTTTGATGGCACTAGCTTTTAGTTCTTCGCTATCTTTTATCTTTGCTAGTTTCTTCATCTGCGAATCAGGCAGACCAGTCACTACTCCCAAGTCCCTCAAGCCTGCCTTCAGTGTCTCCTCAGGCCCTGAAGTGTAGAACGCAATTTCACTGGCTATCAGCTCTTCGATGTTCTCAGATAAATCGTCTTTGGTCAGAATTTCCTGGCGTGTAGTATAAACCAAGCCTCGATGTTTATTTATTACGTCGTCATATTGAACAACATTTTTACGGCTATCAAAGTGCATGTCCTCGACTTTTTTCTGCGCATTTTCTATGGCTTTGCTTAGCGATCTGTTTTCGATAGGTGTGGTCTCGGCAACGCCAAGTCTGTCCATAAGACTCCCGATTCTTGAGCCACCAAAAACCCTCATAAGATCATCTTCCGCCGACACATAAAACTGGGTCATACCCGGGTCGCCTTGTCGTCCACATCGTCCCCGAAGCTGGTTGTCTATGCGCCGAGCTTCATGTCTTTCTGAACCAAGAACAAACAAACCGCCAAGCTCCACTACGCCCTCCTCTAAAACTATATCGGTACCACGGCCAGCAATGTTAGTCGCCAGCGTGACGGCGCCTTTTTTACCAGCTTTGGCAACAATAATCGCCTCGCCTTCGTTGTTTTTGGCATTTAGAACATTGTGGTTAATCCCCGCGCGTGAGAACATTCGGGAAAGCACTTCATTCATGTCTATGGACGCCGTACCTATTAGCACTGGCTGGCCTTTTTCTTGAAGCAACTTAACTTCCTCAACAATAGCCTTGAACTTACCCTGTCTGTTTTTGTAAATTCGATCCGTCAAATCGTTTCTCACCATTGGCTGGTTGGTGGGGATTTCTATCACTTCCAGATCGTAAACTTGCTGAAATTCTTCGGCTTCAGTAGCGGCAGTACCAGTCATGCCAGAAAGTTTGTCATACAGCCGAAAAAGATTCTGGAAAGAAATAGTCGCCAGCGTCATTGATTCCTGCTGAACCTCAACCCCTTCTTTAGCCTCAATAGCTTGGTGTAAACCTTCGTTGTAGCGACGACCGTGCATCATACGACCAGTAAATTCATCGATGATAATCACTTCGCCGTCTTCGGTAACCACATAATCTTTATCGCGTTTAAATAAAGTTTCTGCTCTCAACGCTTGGTCCATGTGGTAAATCATCTGCACATTTTCAGATACGTAGAGATTTTCAATTCCCAGTATTTCTTGAACCTTGATTGTTCCGTCGTCGTTGAGTCCGACGGCTTTGCGTTTTTCGTCCAGTTCATAATCTTCGGCATTGAGCTTGCTAGCTACTCGCGCAAATGTTGAATACGCGCTAGCACTGCTCGAAGCCGGTGCTGAAATTATCAGTGGCGTCCGAGCTTCGTCAATCAAGATGGAATCTACTTCGTCAACAATGGCATAATTTAAGCCTCTTTGGCGAGATTCTCCAGCTTCGCGAACCATGTTGTCTCGGAGATAATCGAAACCAAATTCGTTGTTGGTGCCATAGGTGACGTCGGCAGCGTACGCCTCCTGTCGGCTGCAGGGTTTTAGATGCTTAAACCGCTCGTCGTCATGATTATCGTTGGTATATTCCTGGTCGTAGATAAACGATTTCTCGGCAATTATCACCGCCGTGCTCAGCCCTAAGGCCTGGTAGAGTCCAGACATCCAGCCAGCGTCGCGCTGAGCCAAATAATCGTTGACAGTAACAACATGAACGCCTTTGTCGGTCAGGGTGTTGAGTATCACCGGCAGTGTTGCTACCAGCGTCTTGCCTTCACCAGTGCGCATCTCTGCAACATTGCCGTCATGAAGCGCCATACCGCCGATGAGCTGAACATCAAAGTGCCTCAACCCCAGTACTTGATCGGATGCTTCCCGGATTATGGCGAAAACTTCTGGCAAAATTCCATTCAGCTCTACTTTGCCGGCCACGACTTGTTTTCTGTACGAACCAATCTGCTTTCTAAGATCTCCGACTTTCATGCCCGAATATTTTTCAGCATGGGCGTTAATGCCTTTAACTCGCTTGGTTAGCTTTTTCAACTCTTTAGCTTGGGGGTCGCCAAAAATCTTCTTCAACACTTTTTTCATAACTAAACACCTTAAATTCAGATGATATTATCCCACGAATTGATTTGAAATTAAACTGGAAATTTACACATTCGCGTAAAATTTGATATTAGCTTGTTCCCCGTAGCCACAAGGGGCAGTCCCTTTGTAGGCTAGATTTTTAGCTTCAGTAATCCATCGACAGGGATTTAGGGCTTACATCTTGAAGGCTACCCGCAGAGCTTTTTTCCTCTGGTGGGAAAACCCTGCAGCCGGCAAGTTAATTCTGAGAACCCCAGAAATCCCGTGACGCTTTAGCGCGAAGTTTGCTGAACGCACTTTTTCGGTCGCCTTTTTCCAGCCTCATCTTCTTATCTTTTATCCGGCGAAGTCGATTTTTTAACTTTGCCTCTACGATGTCAACGGCTGCAAACATGTTTACAGTGGATTCACTGGCAGCAATTTTGTCGCCTGGCACATGTAAAATAATCTCGCATTTGTTCCGGTTCTTAGTTTTGCTATCGTCTTTTGTTAATTTAACTTCCGCCGAAACTGTCATTCGGGCTTTTTTAGTCATGTATCTGTCTAACTTGCCTATCTTTGCTCGAATGTATTTGGCCAAATCGTCTGATACTTCGTAATTTTTCCTGCCAGTTATTTCAATTTTTTCAATCATATCTGTTCCGTGCCTCCCATATATTTTTGTAATGTTTTTGGAATATTGACTGCGCCTTCGGCAGTCTGGTTGTTCTCGATAATGGCCACCATAATCCGACCCAGTGCCAGAGCCGTTGCATCTATTGTGTGGATTAGAACTGATTCGCCTCCCATCCTTACTTTGGTGTTGAGTCTTCTGGCTTGATAGTCGGTCATGAAGTCTGCAGTGTGAGTTTCGCGGTACTGGCCTTGACCTGGCAACCAGGTATCCATATCTACTCCTCTGAAATTCGGCTTGCCGATGTCTGCCGTACATTTAATGAGCTTCCTGTATGGCATCTTCAAATCGTCAAGCAGATGCTCCTGAATAGCGATGGTCAGCAGATGCTCGCTTAGCCCGTCTTCAGGCTTGGAAATAATTTCCATCTCTAGCTTGTCGAACTGGTGCATTCGTATGATACCCTCCATGTCTTTGCCGTAAGTACCAGCTTCCTTACGAAAACTTGTGGCGTAGCCAATATACCTAAGTGGCAACTCGTCCTCCCTTAGGGTCTCCCCCGCATGCATCGAACCCAGAACATGCTCGGCGCTGCCCTGTAGCCACAGCTCCTCCCCCTCTATCTTGTATCTGTCCTCCTGTGGCTCTAGCCTATCCATATCTTCAAAAATTTGTGTTCGAATCATGTACGGCGGTATCACTGGAACAAATGCCTTGTTCGATATTTTCAAATTAGCCGATTTAATTATCTCGCCCAACTGGTCTTCGTCGCTCAGCACATCAAACACGTATTGCACTATCGCCATCTGTAACCGCACTAAATCGCCTTTTAGGTAGGCGAACCTTGCGCCGGAAACTTTGGCAGCTCGCTCCTTGTCTATCCAGCCACGCGCTTGTGCTATTTCCCAGTGATCTTTGGGTTCAAAATCAAATGTCGGCTTCTGGCCTTTCTCGTAAACAACCTCATTGTCATCTTCGTTAGCACCAATAGGGGTGTCGTCGCTGGACATATTCGGCACTTCTTTTAGCAACGACCAAAACTCAGATTCTAGCGGTTTAAACTGTTTCTCTAGTCTCCCGAGCTGATCCTTCAACTCCCTACCCCTGGTTATAGTATCGGCATTCGGCTTAGACCCGCCTCCCGTATGAGCTAGTTCGTTTCGCTCAGCTCTGAGTTTGTCGATCTTTGCCTTAAGCGCCCGGCGGTTTTCGTCCAGCTCTAGGAGCCTTGGTATGCTCACTTCTATGTTTTTGTTAGCGGCGTTTTGTTGTACCTGCTCGAAATTGGTGCGTATGTATTTAATGTCTAGCATGCTGAGCTTCATTATACTCCACAGAGCTAGCCCTTACCTAGTTGAAATCCACACACTCGAGCTAAAACAGCCGGTGCATTAACCAATTTTAGAGCTCTGAAACCAGCCTATTGGCAGCGTTCTCTAGTTGCTGATACATCTGTTCAAAGCCGTCGTTTCTGTAGTACGGATCGGCAACTTCTGTTTCATCAAAAAGTCGCACTTTGTAGTGGTGTTTGCTATCAATAGTTTCTTTTACGCCCGCTACATTGGCGTTATCCATGCAGATTATTAAATCAAACTTCTCGCCGTCACTCCTGTCAAACTGCCTGCCCTTTTGGGCGGAGATATTCAGCCCATGCCTTTGGCATACGTCTTGCGATCTTTTGTCTGGAGCGCTTTGCACCCATGCGCCAGTACCGGCGCTATCGACAGTAAAATCCTCGCCTTCAATCCGGCCAAGTTGTTTTAGCTTGTCTCGTAAAATTCCTTCAGCCGCTGGTGAACGGCAGATGTTACCCATGCAAACAAACAGGATTTTTATCATCAGGACTTACGCGCTTGAAGTTTAATGTCAGTTTGCTCCAGATGGAGTCGGGGATTATTTTCTCTGGCAAAAACATGGCAAAGCCATGATGAACGCCAGAAAAATAAGTCTGGAACCGTCTGGTGTGAACAGGCGCAAATAGCAGGCGCGTAAGTCCTGATCATGCCTGCAGTCTGAATCTTTTAACCAGGAAATCTTGATCTAGAATCGACAGGAACCAGCCCGCTTTGGGGCCTGAGTCTTTGCCGAGCAAGGTTCTGTAGATAACCCCAAAGGCGTCTGCCGCTCCCAAACCAACCTTTTCGCGCTGGGTGTGTATCAACTCGTGATACCACTGTCCATCTTTGTCTTTTGGTTCTACCTCAAGGGCATCGGCCAAATTTTTTAACATTCGCTTCTCTTTGTCACTGAGGTCGTTGGGGGCCGAGTCTGTCAACGAAAACTTTACTTCCTCAGGCGCCCATTTCTGGAGCCAATTTTTAACATAAACCAATTCTTGTTTGATTTCATCTACTTGTTCGGAAGCTTCTTTGTTGTATCCACTTCTCTTTAGCATTTCCAGTATCTTTGCCTCGTTGCCAAGCGACGCTTGATAAATCGAAACCAAGTGATTAAACGGGACGCTAGCCATACCGTGCGATTCAATCCCCTTGTTGGCTAGCCTGTAGGCTGGGGCAAACTGATGATCTTTGCCGGCTCTAACCGCTCTGTCGACTTGGCTGTATTCGTCCATCATTCGATACAAGCCTAGTCCGGGATCGAAATCGATTTTCTTCTTACCAGGATAGCGCAGGTAGAAATATTTAATCATTTCTGGCGGCATAATTTCATAAGCTTGCTCTGGGGTGATTAAATTGCCCTTCGATGAACTCATTTTGACGTTATCGCCAGACAAATGCACATGACCATACTGAATACCGGCTATCGGTCCTTCAAAGCCGAACACCTCCCGCGCAAACAGCAAACCTGTCTGGTACGAACTTCCGGCTGCTCCATGTTCCTGAGCGCCGTGCGGTTCAACCATGACGCCAAGCACTTGCCAGCGCGCCGGCCAATCCAGCCGCCAATTTAGCTTCACCCGACCACTGTCGTAGGCAACCCAGCCCTCCCCGCCTCCTTTGTCAGTATATTGAATCTGCTTCTTAGTGGTGTCGATGTTTTTAAACTTCCATTCGTCAAAACTATTGTTGTCGCTCAGTAGTTGTAACGGCATCCAATCGTCTGGCAAATCACGATTCGAAACTCGCTTAAATATGTCTTTAATCTTATTCACGCTAGCAACGGATTCTTCAATCTGAGACGCCATTTTACCTGTCTGGTACAGCTGTTCGTAGCTAAAGATTATTTCCAAATCAAGATGTAGCGGCTCAAAACGCACCTTGAACTCATTGAAAAAATGCTGGGCATAGTTGCTATGACAGCCTTTCGGATCGGGAATCAAACAGACTGGCCAGCCGACATATTCCTCATACTCTTTAGGCAAGAAATCATATTTTTTACGCAGTGGATCGAAATTGTCCACTACGTGAATATGTTTAGCCTTGCGCCCCCGTTGCTCCAAGCCAGTTTTTATCATATCGGCAGATAAAATCTCTCTGAAATGTCCAACATGGTAGCTGGCAGATGGTGAAATGCCACTGGAAATAACCACCTCTCCTTCGGGGTGTTTCTCCTCTACACGGTCCAGGGCACCGTTCAGCCAGTATTTCGATTGCGCTTCACTCATGCTTGGTTAAAGTTTAGGAGATAGACTGGATTTTGTACACCAAAGCACTGTTTGGTAGCTGTATTTCCACTTCGTCGCCAACTTTCTTGCCAAGCAAAGCTATACCCATGGGTGATTCGTCAGAAATTTTGTTATAGCCTGGATTAGCCTCTACCGAACCGACAATCTTGAAGGTCGCTTCAGTCTTTGAAGATTTAAGCCCGACGGTTGAACCCAACTTTACAGCGCTGTTGCTCTTGGGGGTTTTAATAATTTCAACGTTTCGCAGTATATGTTCGATTTCTTTCACCCGCGATTCGACTCGCTCTAATTCACCCCTAGAGGCATCGTAGTCGGCGTTTTCGCTCAAATCGCCCTGCAAGCGCGCCTGCTTTAGCTGATCAATCACCCTGGGTTTGAGCGTGTTGAGAGCCTCCAGCTCTGTCTGGAGTTCTTCTGCACCTTCACTGGTCAAATGGAATTCTTTTTTCATAATATTTAA
>CAYOYH010000006.1:22600-26580 GCA_964408165.1 uncultured Candidatus Saccharibacteria bacterium
CGAAACACCTCTTGGCACCTACCCGCTACTCTTAATTTGGTCAATTAAAGATACCCCTGTCTGCATTGAATTGCAAGCCTCAAGTGCGAGATACAGCAGGACGCTACACTAAAACTAATGACAGCAACTATTTTTGACCTATTAAGCCAGAGAAGTCTAGCCCCAGCCTACTTGCCACCTGTCTGAGGCTGTACGCCGAATACGGGCAACGGGCCCAAAAGCAGATCTACCTGTCGACAGGCAGATCTGTCCGCCGCCTGCCTGACTGTATGTCGAGTGTAGGCCCAAGCTGACCGGATATTAACTCACGAGGACTTATTATTGACGATTCCGCCTCTGTCCGAGATTTCACTTCTACGCCGCCTCCAGCCAGTGATTTAGGGCTAACGATAACCCTAGTCGGCACTCCCATCAAATCGGCATCGCCTAGCATTTTGCCTAGATGCAGACTGCGATCATCATAGATTACTTCTACCCCGTGAGAAGTGAGTTTTCGATACAGATCGTCGGCTTCACTAACTAGCGCTTCGTCGCTACCAAGACGCACCAAATGCACCCTAGCTGGAGCAATCGATTCCGGCCAAACCAGACCGTGCTCATCGGCGTACTGCTCCACCACCGCACCCATGGTTCTGCCAGGACCAATACCATAACTGCCCATGACCACGGATTTCTGCTGGCCGTCTTTGTCGGTGAATTTCAAACCCAAGGCGTCAGAAAACTTAGTTCCAAGCGAAAATATATTGCCAACTTCCGTCGCTTTTACTTCTTCCAGCTCATCAACTTTTAGCCCCAAATCGTTAGCTACTTCAGCTGTAAAAACTTCTTTATTTATGGCAACACCTTTCGTGCGGCTTAGAAATATCGTGTCCTCGCCAGCTTCTGTAAGTGTTTGAAATTCGTGCGAAAATTCAGAAAAGCTGCCACCGTCTGCGTAGGTCAAAAAAGTCGTCTCGCCCAGGCCGATTCTGTCGAATATTTTCCGATACACTTCCTTGGCTTTTTCGTAAAACTCTTGATGTTGCTGCTGGCTCTTAGAAAACGAGTACATGTCTTTCATTACGAACTCGCGACCACGCATTATGCCACTTTTTGACCTCAGTTCGTTGCGGAATTTAGTCTGGAACTGATACGGATAAACCGGCAAGTCTTTGTACGAAGAAATATGTTGCTTCATTAGACTAGCTAGGGCTTCTTCATGAGTATTGGCTAGGCCCACTTCTTGTCCGTTTGCTAGCTTGGATTTAAACCAAATATCAACCACTTCGTCGTCCCATCTACCGCTGGTTTGCCAAATTTCTGGCCGCTGTAGAGTAGTTAAAAACAGTTCTTGCCCACCTATGGCATCTAGTTCTTCACGAATAATCTGGGTGATTTTGTTCATCACCCTTAGCCCTAGTGGCAAATACGAATATACGCCAGCCATTTCTTTGTTGATGAACCCAGCTTTAATGAGTAGTTGTGCATTTTTAGCTACTTCGTCGCTCGGCGCTTCTTGGCGAGTTTTGGTGAATAGTTTGCTTAACCTCATATATGAATTTTATCAGAAAACGAACAGATACAAAAAGGCTGCGAAGTTTTTCAAGGCATGAAGTGCAATTGCTGGCCATAAACTATCGGTTTTGTGCACCAGCCAAGCCAGCGCCAAACCAAGTGCAAAAGTATCGATAAATAAATTCACCTGTCCGTGTAGTAAGCCGAAGATACTGGCTGAAACTAACGCCGCTAGCCCAAAACCAAACACTCGGCTCAAAGCTCTGAACATAAAGCCGCGTATCAAAATTTCCTCTACCAACGGCACTACCACCACTAATGCCAAAAACGCTAGTATCAACTCTACGGGCGAAACTACCGCTCCGAAACCAACATCTTGTTCTTGGTCTAGATCGACGCCAATTTGCAGCATCTCGACCACAGAGAACAGTGTCACCACTGTCACTATGTAAGCTCCAGCTGCGGGGAAAACCCAAAGCATGTCTTTTAGTTTTGGCCAGGCACCCAAACCTAGCCAGTCTAAGCCGTGTTTGCGCAACTTCATATAGAGCCGCAGCAACACCAGCGACAACAGGCCAAACGAAACTACGAAAAGAAACTGACCTGCAGTCCCCGCTTCTGCGCCTTCTTCTAGCAGTTCGGGAATGGGAATGCCTAGAAATGTTAGCGCCGACAGTTGCGCCAAGACAAATATCCCCAATGGCGCAGCAATACTAACTGCTACTGAGCGAGTTTTTTTGTTGACAAACAGCCCGAACTGAATCACTAGTGCTGTGATTTGCACCAGCCATAACGGTAGTAACGGCAACAAGGACGCTGCAATACCTGGCGCGAAAACCACTACCACTATCGCAAGTTGCACCAGTAGTGCTCCAAATACAAATAATTTCGAGGGTGATTTTTTTAGTGGCAGAGTGCCGGTGGCTATGCTGTTCGTGACTGCATCGTTTTCAGTGGTCTTGCCCACCTAGAAAAATCTCTGCACGTCTTTGATGGTAATTAGCAAAATCAAAAACAGCAACACTGAAAAACCGATGCCATGTATGTAGCCCTCCACATTTGGTTTAAGCGGCTTCCTCAAGGCCGTAAATATTCCGCTAACAAACAACCTCCCGCCATCTAGCGCTGGAATGGGTAGCGCATTTATCACCGCCAAGGTCACCGATATAACTGCCACGAAGAACATCAGCAAGTTCGGTCCAATCATCGAGACGTCTCTCATGAGCACTACTATGCCTACGGGGCCTACGACTGCCTCACCCGCCTCGGCAACATTGCCTGTGAATAGCGAACCTAGCAGCCCCAAAACGCCGACTAGCGTCTCCCAGGCTAATTGTAGGGTCAAAACCACGCCAACAATTGGGGCTGACCAAGTACTCTTTTCCAAAATAACTTGGGTCGGACTTATGCCCAAATAACCTTCTTCGCTATCAAGTCCGCGAAGCTGAACCGTTTGGATGATTTCTTCGCCTAGGTCATTAACGTACACCACCACCACCTCTTGACCAGCCTTCTCTTTGGTCAGCTCTATCAGCTGGTCAGCGGAAAGTATTGATTGATCGTCAATGCTTATGAGTTCGTTGCCAAATTCAATCCCAGCCTTGCTAGCTGGTGAGTCCTCGCCGATATGAGCCGCTAAGACTCTGGACGAAGCAACTTCTGTATCGCCAGGCATACTAAACTGATTTTCCAGAACCTGAGGCATTCCTGACCAAGCGAGGAACGTTAAAATAACCATCGCCGCCAGTAAATTCATACCTACCCCAGCCAGTAGTATTTTGGTTTTACTCCAATAATTTACAGCACCGAAACTTCCTTTGCGCTTGTCGGCTTCATTTTCGCCTTTTAGCTTCACGAAACCACCTAGTGGCAATAAATTCAGCGTGTAGTAGCCTCTAAAAATGCCCTTACCCATGGTCTTGCCGACTATGCGCGGCGGAAAACCAACACCAAATTCTTCTACTTCTACCCCGTTACGCTTGGCTACTAAAAAATGCCCATACTCGTGAATCACGATTAGCAGCACAAACAGCAATAAAATAATCACATAAATCATACATCGTACAGCTTACACTAAAAATGGCGGAAGTTAGAAGTTGAATTGGTAGATAGTAGGCGGTAGATGGTAGATGGCGGGACAAAGAGAGGGCGAGGGGAATTAGGAGTTGGAGGATTCGTATCTCGCGGTTCGTGACTGGTGGCTGGGAGTTCGTTTAGGGTTGCAAGGGTACGGCCCTTGCTACTGTTATTGAGGGCTGTAATCGTTGCAAGGGTACGGCCCTTGCAACTGGAGTTCGTGGTTCGTGGCTCGTGACTCGTCGTGATTCGGAGCTTCTAGATTCTAGCTCCCCCTAGTGCCTTCGTTCTAACTTGCGGTGAATTCTATAGAATTCACCTTGCAATTACCTGCTGTCTATCTTCTAGAATCTACCGTCTACCATTTAACATTTGTCATTGGGTATACGGTATGTAGTATTCGGTATTTC
>CAYOYH010000007.1:0-23376 GCA_964408165.1 uncultured Candidatus Saccharibacteria bacterium
CCATGGAGGTGGTTTTGTATTACTTTTGCCATCAAAAGTAATGATGGGGTGCGCTCCCGAAACAGCGCCCTTTGGTTCTTCCAAAGAACACCCCTTTGCTCCTAGCTCAGAGCTCCTCGCCCCTGCGTTTCTGCGTTTCTGCGTCTCCTACCGACATTAAAGAAAACTGATTAAGAAATAATGAACCGTCGCCGAGTAATGAGCTCGAGCTTTGTCCGTTACTCCAATGAATAACTAACGGACTTCGCCGACAGGCGAATTTGAGAGCTCCGGTGTAGTTGGTTATTTCTTAGTAATGTTTTCGTCCATGGAGGCAGTTTTGCTACACTTTTGCTGTCAAAAGTGTAAATGGGGTGCGCTCCCGAAAGAGCGCCCTTTGGTTTCCGCCGGCAGGCGGACAGGTATTTCAAAGAACCCTCCTTTTACTACCAAAAGTACCCAGCACAGACTAGGGCTTAGTGTAAGATTCGGCAATTTAGGGTTTACAAATACGGAAGTTTGTGCTTTAATTTAGATGTTAAACGAGTTCTAGGTTATGGATACTGCTGGAAACATTGAAAAGAGCGGAGAAGAACGGCCAAGTCTGCGTCGAAGGATTGCGGCACTGGCATTGACTACAGTAGCTTTGGCTGGTTGTACTTCGTCTGCTGAAAGTGGAGAAGCTCCAGTGGAGTCTGCATCTGCTACATCAGAAATCTCCGTGGTTGATAATTCTGCGCCGTCTCAGGAAAAAGCCACTTCCCTAGCTCTCGAGGAGATGGAGAACCTGTCAGCTGCTCAACGAGTTGATTATTGCATACAAGAGCTTCTGCCAAAATATGACTACTTCAACCTCGACAGCTTGGTCCCTGATAAGCCAACTGAACAAATCCTTGCTCTTAATTTGAGCCTCTGGTCAAGGGCTCACTCAGAGATGGATCCCAAGCTATTGTTGTGTGTGTTTCCTGTAGATAATACCGGCTACACATATGATCGAGATAAAATTCTCAGTGGAGATGGCCTTGTTATCCCGCAAGGGTGGCACTCCATGAAAGAGCTTTCCCGAGATAGTGCAGAGCAGACACTGGAGCTTCAATGGGTTTTGAAGGATTTACAAGGATCCACCCTAGAGAACACCGCTCGGTTTGAATATGTGAGCGGCGAGGGCGAAACCGGCCTCTACCTTATGACGCATTATACCAATGTCCTTACTGAAGGTTAGTAGGGCGCCTTAAACGCATTGCCTCCTCGCCTTGTCTCTAGGCATAAGCTCGATAACGATATATTATTGTTTTGTGCATACTAAGACAAAAACATTTGCTAGTTTTTTGGGAGTGTTATTCTTAATCTTTGGCGTCTTCCTGATTAGTCAGTTTCTCCTAGGAGGACAAGCACACCAACATGGCGGTCATGCACTTATAACTCCACCAACCTCTACAAATATCGTCGTTTTTGTACTCAACGAACCTACCAAGGGCGAATCTATAGTTACAATAACTAGACAGGAGATTGTAGGGGAGCATTTCCCAGGCATAGGGGACTCTGTCGATCTTGTATGGCATACCGAGTTTCGTGATCGCCCAAAAGACCATTATTTTGGCAGCGGTTTCACATTATTCACTGATGCAAATCCTTATGCGTGCAATGATGCTAACCCGAGAAACATCGTGGACATCAATGTTGTTGCGCCAAACGGGGAAACAGTTGGTGTCGAGAACATAAACATCTGCAGAAAAGCTACCAGCAGACTTACCAGCAATAATGATTTTTTAGCTGTTGTAAGTATTAACTTCGACACAACCGCAACACCCACCAATTTCCAGCTACAGCTTACTTATGCCTTTCTAAACGACGACACTGGAGAGGCTATAAACACTTTAGCTCCTATGAGTATTCATGATTTCACGCTTACACTTGATGGTTCTGAGGAGCCTGCCCATTTCAAAAATGGTTCTAGTGTCAATATCACGTATAGAGGTATTGCTGTGAATGGCATTTTGGCTGGAAACTATACTATGCGGCTTAAAATAAGGCCTATTCCTAATCATTGCGCCGGCCTTAGCGACACGAGTCAACTCTGTCGAAATGCTAAAGAGGCACCAGTACAAGATATTACTGACACCTTTGTATTCCAAAGGGAGAACATAGTGAGAGAAATCAGTGTTGACCTAGGGGCTTTATCTTCCCCTGAGGGTGTACCGCTAGCTACCACCGGCACCGACAGCCCAAAAATCGATTGTAGAGCAGAGAATTTTGGCTGGCTAATCTGCCCTTTGATCGATGCCATGTTGGGCTTCGTGGATTTCATGGCGAGGCTCATCAGTAATTTTCTCCAGGTACCTCCGGTGCAGTTCGGCGAGCTTAATGCCCAAGGTGAACCCAATGTCCAATACCAAATATGGCAGGGCTTTAGAAATCTAGCCCTAGGACTGCTGATGATAGCGATGCTAATCATGGTTTTCGGACAAGCTTTGTCGCTCAAAATCGACGCTTACACCGTCAAGAAAATGCTACCGCGCATAGTCATTGCCGCCATCGGGATAATGCTGTCTATCTATCTGGCTGCGTTTATGGTGGATTTGTTCAATGTTCTGGGCGCTGGCATGCACGCGCTGGTTACCGCTCCGCTCGGTGGAGCCGATATTTTTGTTGGTAGCTTTGGGGATTTTTCGGCGACCCTGATAGCAGGAGTAGCCGGTGGAATGATGATTGTCGGCTTGGGTGTGGCGGGCTTTGTGATAGCGGTTCTTATCCCCGTGCTCATGTCTTTACTGGTGGTCTACCTGACTCTAGTGCTAAGGCAAGTAATCATAGTTATGCTAATCATCATCGCCCCTCTTGCCTTTGTAGCTTGGGTGATACCAGGGACTGAAAAATATTTCAAAATGTGGGGCAGTACTTTCATTAAAGCCTTGATGATGTACCCGCTGATTATGCTCCTGCTGGCTTCTGGTCAAATCTTCGCCGTTATAGTGACCAATGTGGACACCGGCCAACCAGGATGGATAAACACTCTTACAGCTCTGGTGGCTCTGGCTCTACCGTTAATGCTAGTGCCCGCCACCTTCCGCATGGCCGGCGGAGCTATTGCTATGGCCTCGGGAGCAATGGCAAATATGCAGGCCAAGACCAAGCAGCGCTTGGCAGACCCCAACGACAGGCTGGGTAGAAACCTCAAAAAACACCGCGAACTACATGGCCAGCGGAAAGATTCTAAGAGGATAAGGAACGCTACGGGGCTTAATCAAAAAGCCGATGATGGAAAATTCAAAAAGACTTACAGGAAGTTCCAACGATACGGAGCGGCAGGTAGTTTGCTGGCTACTGGCGCCGGCAAAGGCGCCCTGGAAAAAGATCTTTATGCAGCAATTGGGCAGTCCAAGGAAGAGATGGACGCTCGATTACAGAAAAACCCCTACGCCGCTCAGAGCTACCTGCAGTACGGTCATAGCAGAAAGGCGCTAAAGGCTGAGGCTGTGCGCTTAAGAGACGACGGCAACGAAGCTCGGGCGCACGAACTAGAACAGTACGCCGGCAATTTTGGGCACGGCAACCAAGCGGCAGCTGGTGCTATGCTAATGAGCTTGGGCAGCATTGGTAAGCTCGATGACAAATCTATTGCTGGTGCGGCTAAAATGTTCGGCGCCAGTACCGACGAAGCTGGTGTGACTAAGTTTGAGGATCATCAACGCAGCGCTGCTGCTACTTTTAGTAATGTCCTCACGCAAGCTGGATATTCAGCTTCAACTGCAACATTGGCACAGCCTGAGTACAAAGGTGCCGCGGTGGTCAAGGCTAATGCTCTTGCTCTTGGTGATAGTGGTGGTGGTTTTGTTGTTAGTAGAACTGGCAATATGGCCTCGAAAAAAGGTGCGGCTAATTACCTTGCTCCAGACGCCGCAGGATCCTCTGGAGCCGAAAGAGCTGACTGGGTGACCATGGTGGAATCACAGTCGTACAGGAACACTGAGCCTAAATCTATCGAGCACATGGAGAGAACAATAGTCAAGCACATTAATGCAGATCCCGACGCTGATGGCTTCAATCATACAGAGCAACAGTCCGTAATTAAAAATGTAGCTAATGGAGAGCGCTACGGGGCAACTCCTGAAATTATGGAGAAGTGGGCTAGAGTGGCTAAAAGGTTTGATGGTGGAGCTAGCGAGGCTCAAGCCGCACAACTAAAAAGTATTGCTCAGGCAAACCAAAAAGTTGGTGCTGAGCAAGCCAAGGCTAGGGCAGCTGGGAATGAATCATCGCCTGAGCTTGTCCAGGCTCAAGCCAGCTTGGCTGCGGCGCAAGCAGCTATGCCCGACGCCTCAAACTTCGTGCAGATTGGTGGCGAATATGTTGCTACCGACACCCCTAGGTATGACTACCTAGCCGAACTTCACAGAGGCGAGCGAATAATACTTGGGTCGCCAGGCCCTCAGTGATAGGATAGCCTATGGCAGTATATAAAGTCCCCCAAGATGTAGAAGCCGATGACAAGCTCATAGGTTTTCTGAGTATGAAGCAGTTCATTTTCGTGGTGGTGGCAGTAGTGCTTAGCTTCATTGCTTTTCGATTGGCTACGGTTAGTGTTTTCTTGGTGGCGCCTTTTGTTCCGCCGATAGCGGTCTTCGCAATTTTGGGTCTGTACCAACGCAAAGACCAGCCAGCAGAGGTTTATCTGCTAGCCATGCTCGGTTTTTACCTGAAACCACACCGACGAATCTGGAGCCAAGACGGCGTTTTGGAAACTCTAAACATTACTGCGCTAAAGAAAGTAAGCATCCAGTATTCAGACAATCTATCCCAGATCGAGGTAAAAAGTCGGCTAAACCGACTATCGACGCTAATGGACACTCGTGGCTGGGCCATTAAAAATGCTCAGTTTCAAACGAACATTGTCGCTCCCAGTGCAGACAGCCCGGGCGACAGGTTAATCAACCCAGCTGTTGTCGCCAGCGCCCAACCTAGTGAAATACATGCGTCTGATGACATCTTAGACGTAGCTAACAACCCCGCTGCACAAAATTTCAATACCATGGTGAAGCAAATAGCTAGAGATGCTCACGATAGCGCGCTAGCACATATGCATAGTGGCGACGCTACGCCTATATCAGCGCCCGTTTACAGCCCAGGGCCTACGGGAATACACCAAAAAGTGATTACGCCTGTCTCTGATCAGTCCTACCAACAAAACGACCCCTCTTTTCCGCCTGTCCCGACCGCAACGTCGGGAACTCCCAACCTTCCTGCCGCAAGCACGATGACACCACCCACCTCAGATGCTATACTGGAGCTTGCCAACAGAAGAGATGATAGCCTCAGCGTAGAAACCATCGCCAAAGAAGCCGAGCGCCTACAATCGCTCGATAGCGACGAAACGATTCGTTTGCACTGAGCGGCAATAACGCAGTATTGAGTATTAGGTATGGGGCATAGGGTAAGTAAAATGGGCACTAATAAACGAACCACAAAAATGCAATCACTCGTAGGCGGTTTGGTTAATTTTGCTATAAATCTGAGGTTTCTGGCACCTTTTTGGTTTGTTGATTTCTATTTTTCACTCCCAGCTAGTCAGCACTCAGCCAGATATTCGAGGGTAGAGCTGTGAATCCAAATAATCAACAGGCGCCTCCTCCTACTCCAGGCGCAACGGTGAAGCCTATCTCTGCCTCAGCAGCGTCGGGAACTCCGCCGCCCCCTATATATCCCAGCCCTGTTGAAACTCCTCCAGCACCACCTCTGCCTGCTGCCTCATCTTCTGCTACGCCGCCTCAAACTTCCAGCTCCCAACTTCCTCCGCCAGCTGGCGGATCCAACACTGAGCCTCATTTAGAGCAGGTTGTCAATGCCAACCCCAACAGCACTCAAAACACCCTGCGCATATCTGAAATTCGTGACGGCATAGTCATCATGGGCGACGGTAGCTACCGATCGGTGGTTATGGCAAAATCAATCAACTTTGATCTAATGAGCCCGGAGGAACGAGAAGCCATAGAGTTCAGTTACCGAGATTTCTTGAACTCACTATACTTCGATATCCAAATATACATACGGTCTCAAAAAATCGACATGCGACCATACTTAGAGAAACTAGACAAGCTCAGAGTGGAGCAAGAAAATATGCTCATAAGTCTTATGACCGAGGATTACATAAACTACATAGAAGATTTGTCGCAACAAGCCAGTATTATGGATAAGAAATTTTATGTTATTGTTCCATACCTGCCAACACTGGCTCTAGATAAACCTCTAGAGGCTGGAAAGAAAGTGGCGGGCGGCTTCATAAGCCTTCTCAGACCAAAGAAAAGTCCGGTAATAACCATCGACGAAGCCGACCTAGAAAAAGCCAAGCAGGAGCTAACGAATCGAGCTCAAAGTGTAATAAATGGTCTAAATCAAGCGGGTGTTCAGGCTTTGCCTCTCGACACCCAAGAATTGATAGAGCTCTACTACGATTACTACAATCCCGACACCGCTACCAGGCAACAGCTTAAAAACTTTGACGGCTTTAGTGTTCCGGTTGTTACCAAAGCCAATCAACCACCCGCGGGAGACAGCTAATGCGTGGCTTAGCATTTAACATTTGGCATTTAACATTTGGCATTTATCATTTAACATTTAACATTTGGCGCCTTCTACTTAATACTTACTCCTTGATACTTAATACTTACTTCCGCCGTCTACTACTTCCCAATTCCCATTTCCTCCCGCCACCCATACTTTCTACTTTCTACTTCCTACTTACTACTTACTTCCCCATTCTAAATTCTAGATTCTATATTCTAACTTCTACCCAAAGGAGCTCTCCATGCTAAACCCTTTCAAGAAAAATTCCTCTCCGCAAAACGATCCAGTAGATCTAGCAACGCTCCAGCAGCAAAGAGAGCAGGCCGAGGTAGAGCAAGAATTCTCACGGGGTGTTACTGCTCTTCGTGATTTCATCGCACCTAGCTCTATCGAGCTAGAATCTGGACACTACCGGCTAGGCACCCGGTACGCTCGGGCGTTTTATGTCTACGGCTATCCTAGGCAAATTTATACTGGCTGGCTTTCGCCACTTATAAATATGGACGAAGAAATCGATCTGTCGTTTTTTATTTACCCCGTCAACAGCCAAGTGGTACTAAAGAACCTAAAACGCAAAGTCGGTCAGCTAGAAGCCAGCCTACAGATAAACGCCGAAAAAGGTCGGGTCCGAGACCCTGGTCTGCAAGCAGCTGTTGCTGACGCCGAGGAGTTGCGCGACAAGCTACAGGTTGGCGAAGAGCGATTTTTCAGGTTTGGTTTTTATTTCACCATTTATGCTCATTCCCTGGAGGAGTTGGACTTCGTCCAGCACAAAGTTGAAACAGTTCTTGGCCAGCAGTTGATTTACTCCAAGCCAGCCACGGTCCAGATGGAGCAAGCTCTTAACTCGGTGGCGCCACAAGGTACCGATTTGCTACAGATAAGACGCAATATGGACACCGGAGCGCTCTCGACCAGTTTTCCATTTACTTCTGCAGACCTGACCCAGGATGAAGGTATTTTATATGGCGTCAACATGCACAATTCTGGTTTAGTCATCTTCGACCGTTTTAGTTTAGAAAACGCCAACATGGTGGTTTTTGCCAAGTCTGGCGCTGGTAAATCCTTTGCTGTTAAACTCGAAGCGCTTAGAGGTTTGATGCTGGGCACCGAGGTGATAATCATCGACCCTGAAAATGAATATCAGAAGATGAGCGACGCTCTAGGTGGCTCATATGTCCGGCTGTCCCTGAACTCGACAACCCGCATCAACCCCTTTGACCTGCCTCGTGTAATAGAGAAGGAAGATGCCGACAACGCTCTGCGCTCCAACCTAATAACCCTTCATGGTCTACTAAGGCTAATGATGGGCGGTGCCCAGGCACAAATGGCGGCTAGTGGTGGAGGAGCAGTGCAGCCCGCTCTGACTCCGGTGGAAGAAGCTGACTTAGATCAAGCGCTTATTGAAACTTATGCCAAGGCTGGCATCACTAACGATCCACTAACACACCGCACGCCAGCACCAACGATTAACGATCTCTACGAAACCTTACTTCACATGCAGGGCACTGGCCCACAGCTGGCTCAGCGACTGCGAAAATACACTAGCGGTACATTTTCCGGTATCTTCTCCCAACAATCAAATGTGGACATCGGCAACAATCTAACGGTGTTTAATGTTCGCGACCTAGAGGACGAACTACGGCCGGTGGCTATGTATATTGTGCTCAACTACATCTGGAACAAAACCAAAGCCGACAAAAGAAAGCGCATGTTGATTGTTGACGAAGCCTGGCAATTAATGCGCTACGAGGATTCGGCTAATTTCATGTTTAGCCTCGCTAAGCGCGCTAGAAAATACAATCTTGGTCTAACGACCATTACTCAGGATGTCGAAGATTTTATGAGTTCTAAGATGGGTCGGGCAGTGGTAGCTAACTCCTCCATGCAATTGCTACTGAAGCAGTCGCCCTCCGCTGTAGATATTTTGGCTGACACCTTCAAGCTCACCAGCGAAGAGAAAAAGCGCCTCAGCCAATTCCCGATAGGACAAGGCTTGTTCTTTGCCGGCCAAAGCCACGTTCATATTCAAATTATTGCTTCTGAAACTGAAGCGAAACTCATAAACACAGACCCCGATGAACAACCACAAGCAACCGCGCATGAAATAAATATGCAACCCCCGGCCAACCAAGGTTCTTCTGAGCCGCGAGCGATGGAGATATAATTTAAGCCATGGCCATTAAACTAGACGACAGACCAGACGCCGACAATCCAATTGATGAACGCTATCATGACAAGCTTAACAATCAAGACAAGATTGACGACGAGTTCAACAAGCAACCTTCACCGGAAAATATGGCCAGAGATGGGAAATCAAGGGGTGAATCTGTAGATCTAGGCTCTGCAGAAGACAGTGCTGTCAGAAAAAAGGGGGGTGTAGTTTCTGGTGGGTCACCCTCGCTTGAAGACAAAAATCCGCCCCGTGAGAATCAGCGCAGTGCTTTCACGATTCTCAGAAATCTTTCCGGAAAGAAAAAGGGTGTGGTTGGCGGCGTCGGGGGAATAACCGTGCTCATTATCCTAATCCTCTTCCCGATAATTGCCGGGCCGCTTCAGTTAATACATATTTCCAAGTTGCTTTTGTCTAATTTTGATATGTCCAATGAAATGGGCGATATTCGCACTGGCCGGCTCATTCGCCATCTATGGCATGCCGATGCTCCCGAACGAGCTCGTCTGGGAGTTATCGCAGACCGCGTGGCTACCAAAGTCGAAAATAAGCTCCGTAGCGACGGAATCGAAGTGCTGAAAACAGATGACGGACATCGAATGCGTGGATTCAAAATCAAAGGTCAAGAATTCCCTGTGGATGGTAAAAACCACGCCCAAAGGAAGGCTTTTCGAGCAGCCTTGAGAGACAGCGGCTACGGCAGAATAGCCACAGCCCTAATGTCTCGCCCGATGTTCGCTAGATACGGCGTAGACTTGAGGCCTTTGGGTAATCTCAGAGGCCAGGCGGGCGAGAGTACCGATGCTTTTAAAAAACGCATCCGAGCCAACAACGACGCACGAATATCTGACGGTGTTCACAATGTATCTATTAGAAGTATAGATGGGCAGATTAAGGAGCTTAATGAAAGTAGAGACGAAAATACCGAAAATAACAAAAAGATTGACGAAAAGATTAAGAAATTGGAAAACACTAGGGCTGAAATGGACAGGGCGGGAAAGGGTAGCCTCGGTGAAGCCGGTGAAATTCAGCAGGAAGTTAGGGAGGCGATCAGAAATACCGACGGCACGGAAAGCGACAAAATAAAAGCCGGTGGCGAAGCTTTGATTAAGAACATTGGCAAGGGTAGCGCCATAGTGGCCGCCGTGGGCATGTCTGTTTGTCTCGCTAGAGCTATTGCTAAGGCGGCACCTTTGGCTGAAGTGCGCAATAAATTTATCCCTATGATCAGAATTGCCATGACGAACATAAGTATCGGCGAGCAATTATTGGGCGACACTAGTGGAGACATCACCGAAGAAGAAATTAGTGTTGCTTTAGAGAACCTGTCTAACGAATTTGGCGACTGGTCCGATGCCGAACATATGAACCTGCTGAAAACGGGGTCGTTCGTTGGGGTGAGTTCGCCGGGTTTGGCTATTGGCGCAGCAGCCGAAAGTGGCTGGGTGGAAGTCGGCGAAGCTTTGAATATGCCTGGAGTTGATGGGTTGTGTTCTTTGATGGGTAATGTCGTCTTTCAAGCTGGAGCTGCCGGGGCTGAGTTTTTGTTTAACGCTACTGGAGTAGGAGCGTTAGTGAGAATCGCTGTAATTGAAGTTAGCTTTGAAGCCTTTGCAAGATTTATTGTTTCGCCGCATGGCGCATCAGTTATTGCTTCAATCGGCGGAATAGAAGTCACTGGTTCGACAGCTGGGCCAAACCGCGGCAACGCCATGCCCATCGGCAGCTTCTATGCTGCAAACTTAGTGGCGGCTGAAATGGGTGGAGTTACTTTGACAAACGAAGAGGCGACCTTAACACAGGCGCATATTGAGGAGAGTAATCCTGAGCGATTTGACGAGCGTAGCTTGTTTGACCGTTACGCCAACATCAACCTCCCTAGTTCACTGCTAGGTTCTTTTGTTATGAGAACCCACCTGGCTACAGCTGGCGGGGTGTTAAATTTTAACCCAGTCAACCTGGTTTCTAGCTTTTTTTCAGCCATACCTTCTTTTTTCACCAACAGCGTTACTGCTAGCAACAGCGAACCCTTTAGCGGCGTAGGAAAGGTTGGTTTCACGGTAGAGGAAATGACCTCCGAGGTGACGGATAACCCTTTTGAGAATGAGATATATTTGCTGGGTAGATTTAAAGAAAATCCCGGACTCAAAAATGAGCTCGGGGAATGTATTCCAGAGCCACTAAACCTCAACGAACCCCGAAGCGGTTATTATACCGTTGAGCGACTCTGCGCAGATCGTGACGAAAGCTTTCAAAACGATTTACTCAGATACCGCATGTATCTCCTAGATCAAAAACTCTTACTAGGGCTTGGCTGCTATGCTGGCGATAATATTTCCTGCGCGGAGCTTGGACTAAGGGGCGGAGGCTCAGCCCCTCCCCCAGCAACTGCAGGGCAGATTGTAAGCGGCACCGTACGAGAGCTGGCACAGCAAATACTTGATAATGAGGCCAGCGGGGGCGGCATAAGTTTTCAGATGGATGGTGGTATTTATGATCAAAAAGACTTGACCTTTATTCCTTTGTCGAGGGGTGAACAGGCCATCGTAAACGACCCTGATATTCCTCCGACAACAACTAATGTAAGCGCTGAGTTGCTGAGGATTATACTCCAGGCAAACGCCGACGGACATAATTTCCAAATCTTGAGCGTTACGACTAGAGATCACAGTGATACGGGCGCTCATCCAAATGGCATGGCGGTTGATTTTGCTGCCAATGATGAATTGTATAAGTACTTTTACAACAATAGCACCCATAACGGAGGCGATCTCTGTGTGGGGGGTTTAATTTATATGGGTGAAGTCCCCAGACACACCACTGGCGAGTTGAATCTTTTCGAGGGAAGGCCAGGAAATAAAAACGCCTCGGGTCACACAGGTCACATCCATTTATCGGTAACTACTAACGATATAAGGGGGTGTCATTGATGTCTGACCGAGCAATGGACTGCGCTTTGTCCCCTGTGTTTATCGTTTTTATACTAGGGCTTGGCTGCTATGCTGGCGATAATATTTCCTGCGCGGAGCTTGGGGTATGAAGCGAATACTCACTACCTTTTTTCTCTCAGCCCTGCTGCTGACCTCGTCAGCTGGCGTCTATGGCATTTCGCCGGAACAAAGAGCGCTTTTCCGGTCGGGAATACACTGGTATGACACGGTGGCCGTCGAGACTTTTTGTGCCGCGGGGGAAGTTGTAAATTTGGTTGGCAGGAACAATGTCGAAAAAGTATATAACTATTTCCGTTCCCGAGGGCTTACACCAAAACAAAGCGCCGCTATTGTTGGCAATTTTATGGTCGAGACTGGAGGCGAAATGAATCCAGCGATAAAACAAGGCCCTAGAATTGGCGGCCAATGGCAAACTTTCTCTACGATTTCTGAAGTTGAAAATTCTGATGGCGGACTTGGTTTTGGTCTAGCTCAGTGGACCCATGACAGTCGGCAGACTGCTTGGGTAGAGTTTGTTAGAGAGAACGGGCATACCATCACCGACCTCGGATCTCAGCTGGAGTGGACCTGGCACGAATGGCCTTCTCGTTCGTATTACGGAAAAGATAAATTTTTAGAGGCAGACCCAACCGATTTAAGACAGCTCACCTGGATATTTTTGGCGTATTACGAAAGACCCGGAGCAATTAGAGGGTATGAGCAACAACTAGACCAGCCTAGGTCTGGCCCCGCCCTAGGTTCGCTAGACGAGCGCGAAAGACATGCCCAGGAAGCTCTCCTTCGGTTCGGAGGTAACACCGTCTACGCTATCGACGCTGCCAACTCCTGCCTGGCTGGGACTGAAGCTACGGATTTCAAGGCAACAGGGGTGCGAATCGATGGTTCGCCATCCGGCAGACATGTAAGGAGTAACTGTTCTGCTGGTTTCACAGACGGCGCATCTGTTTTAAAACAGTTTATTGTGGACACCTGGAAGCCCCCTGTTACTGGTGTCGGGGGTTTCAATTGTCGCCCGATAAATAATTGCGGACCAGATGATAGAAGGAAGAAGGGAGAAGACTACCCTCGGGTAGGGGAGCGTCACTGCAAAACCACACCTACAAGTATCCATGGTTTAGGTCGAGCCTTAGATATCCACATTAACCTTTCTTCTGATAAGGACACTGGTGAGCAGATACGAAACTGGCTCATCAATAACTCTGAAGCGATCGGCGTGCAACGCATAATTTGGAACTACCATAGTTGGAATTCTCAGAGAGACGGTTGGAATGCTTTTGGTGGCCACTCTCATACTGGACATATACATATGGAAATTAACAAGGACGGCGCCACTAAAAGTCTGCCGTGGTATATAGGGAGGTGAGATGATTAGGAGGAAAATGTTTACAAAAGTGTTTACGGTGTTAATGATAGCACTCGGCGGTTGGTTTATTTTTACTCTGTTTTTAAGCCCTGGCTACTCGTTCATGGTCAGTTCCGAAAAAGACGCTCAGATTTCTGTGTCTACCGCAAAAAATGAAGCTTTTAAGATAATTGGAGTTGGTAACGCAGAGTACACCACTAGGCAAACCGAGCCTGTGTATGTCCGTGCTGTAAAAGGTGGCTCTGTAACTATGCGAACAGTCTTTCCGGCAGATTCTGATGGAAAAGTGATTGAATTGGTATTGTCTGAACCAAAAAAACCTACGGTCTTAGTTAAGACTCCAATCACTAGTCCCCTTTCGGAAAAAGGGGTGTTTTATGGCATAAATAGCCTTACTCACACTATGGTGGCTGTCGCGCTTGATGGCCACGCTCCATTGAAATTAAGTTATATATCCGTCCCTTATGTCGACAGTCTAATTTGGTTAGATTCTGATAATTATCATTACAACATCTTCGGGGGCGGTGTTGGCACTGTCATTGACGACAACAATAAAGATAAATTGTTTTTACTCAATAAGTTGGCTTGGGGTGAGGAGGTGGCAAAAAAGGTTAGTAAATTTGGAACAAAACCTCTAGTGTTGCTGACCTCTAAGTCGCTATACACTAGCGACGATTTCGGTAAATCACTGCATGAAATTGCCAGCGTCGAATCCGATGAACACTACTTCTTGGGTACGGGTGCTAAATATATCTACTACGTAGATAATTTACCCCCAGGTGAATACACCGCGGAAGAAGACGGCATGGGAGAAGGTTCAGGCAGTGCCTTTTCTTCGGAACTCACCCTGTACGACTACCAGGGAAACACTATCTTGCGCACAAGTTTACTGGGTTTCCCTGTAGTAGTGGACGTCTCATTCCACAGCCAGTCTTCAAGTGTCTTTGTCGCCGGCAAGAAAGGTTTGTTGCAACTAGATAAGTCGGGCGAGGCAACTAGGGTCTTCGATTTTCCTTTTACTCTGCACGATATCGTGCCCCATGAAAATGCTATATATCTTTTTTCAAACCAAGGTGTTTGGTTGCTTGACCTAGCTTCAGAATCTTATAGTTTGGTCTACGACCCGGGTTTCAATACTTATATCGCCGGCTCGGCACAACTAAATAAAACCGGTGACAGGATATTTTTTACGACAGCTAACAGCCCTACTAACTCTGGAGCTTTATACCAGCTCAACCTATAGCCGCCTAAGTAGAAAATGTGCATTTTGTTTTTAGGTGACTATAGAGTGATGGTCGGGATTATTTTATATTCGCCAGTGTTGAAGTGTTCGATTACTGCTTCAGCATCAGTAGTGGTGATTAGCGTCTGGTAGCCGGCAATGTGTTCGGTCAAAGCTCGGCGCCGTTTGCCATCAAGCTCACTAAACACATCATCCAGTAGAAGTAAGGGTTTTTGGTCTAGTTCTTCTTCTAGAAGTTTCAGCTCAATGAGCTTGAGCACCAAGACTAGAGTGCGCGATTCCCCGCGCGACGCCGTAACCGAAGCGTCTTCACCATCTATGAAAACTCTAAAGTCCTCTCTGTGCGGTCCGTGGGTGGTAAAACCCCTGGCTTTGTCGTGCGCTAGAGATTCTTGCAGGATTTTCAAAAACCCCGAGGCGTAGTCTTTGGCCGCAACCGTGTCTAGGTATTCGATTTTTATGTCGGTTGTCTTTTTGGCAATTTCTGAATAATTACTACCAGCAACGGCGTTTAGGTGTTGGATTAGTTCTTTTCTTTGCCTGTTTATTAGCCCGCCGTACTCAGAGAGCTTAACATCCCACACAAACATATCGTCCGGCGAGGCTCTGTTCGTTTGCTTAAGTAGACTGTTGCGCTGTTTTAACGCTCGGCTGTACTTACTAAGCGCTGAAGTGAATTCCTGGCTGGTCTGGATTAAGATTTGATCTAAAAACGACCTGCGAATCTCTGGCGAGCCGTTTAAAAGCCGGAGGTGGTTGGGTTCAAAAAGGGTGGTTGGTCGTTGGTGCTTAGTGGTTAGTCTTTTTATTTTGGTTGAGTCAATATCGAATAATTTTTCATATTTAATGTCTTTCTTTTCTAGTTTCCAGGTGCGCTCATTTCTACTGTCAATTGTGTCTATTCGAGCCCAAATTTCACCATGTTTTATAAGGTTTTTATCGGAAACACGAAACGACCTACCCCTGTTTATTACATAAATAGCCTCGAGTAAATTGGTTTTACCGCTAGCATTGGGCCCCACAATAATATTCACCCCATCATCAAATTCGGTGGTGTAATCGTTGTACGATCGGAAGTTTTGTAAGCGTAAAGAATAAATCATAGATTTACTTTACAGGAATTAGTAAACAGCAATTAGCAATTAGGATGAAAAAGCCTCTCAACTTTCACGATTATTTGTTGATTTAATCAAGCCGTGCAACATTCGATGAACTTCGTCGGCAAGCTTCATCATTTCCTGGTATTCGTTATTTTTAGTTTCGTGGTGTCCCTCGCAATCAACAGCTGGTTCTGTAGCTCGGTCAATGATGCTCTAGCCATAATGTAGAAATGTTTCTTGTCGTTTTTTGCTTGTCTCCCGAACCCTTCAGCTATGTTCGATGTTACAGACACTGCCGATCGTTGCATCTGGGAAGATAATCCGAAGGTGTCGGTTTTTGGAAATTTTTCTGTTTTTTGGTAAACAAAAACTACTAGCTTGTGGCCAGCCTGCCAAACTTTAAGATCTGTAAACTTTAAGACATTACCCTTTACAGCACTCATTATCCCGTCCACTGACTCCTGTTTTATTAATTACTTTTCTTGTTCACTTTTCCCTTTTCACTTTTCCCTGTTTGCCGTTTCCTACTCTCTATTTCCTGTTTCCTGTTTCCTGTTTCCTGTTTGCTGTCTCCTGTCCCTATTTCCTGTTTGCTATTCCCTTGCTCTTTGAAATCTACGATTTCAAAGGCATTATTACATGTTGGTAATCGGCTTTTTCTTTACTCACTGGCGCTAAAACTACTGGATTTACTTTACCTGAAAAACGCATTGAAATTTCTTTGCTATCCATGGAGTTTAGGGCGTCAATTAAATACCTAGAATTCAACGTAACTTCACCGAAACCCCTTGCCTTTACTTTTGCAGTAGAGGTGTTTTCGCCCATCTGTGAGGCGATAGAGGTGATGCTTATTTCGTTGTTTACACTAACAGTTATCGTGATACTACCGGCGCTTTCGCGCGCAAACAAACTAGCTACTTTGGTGATGTTGATAAACTCGTCTCGATAAACAGTAAACTCTACTTCGCTTTCTTTAGGGATTAGGTTCCGATAATCTGGGTATTTCCCAGGAATTAACTTGGTTATCACCTCTGAATCTCTAGTAGTAAACCTCACTTGAGATTCGTCAAAAATCACCTTAATCTCGGTTTCGTCATCACTTATGACTCGGTTAAGCTCCTGGAGGGCGGTGGCTGGAATTATTAGATTAATGTCGTCTAGAGTTCTAGCAATTGTTTTTTCCGCTAAACGATAACTATCTGTGGCGACTAAAAAGAGTTGTTGTTCGTGGCTATAGAAATAAACTCCGGTTAAGATGGGGCGGGTTTCATCTGTTGAGGCGCAAATTACTGTCTGATTTATAGCTTTTTTAAACTGGCTGGCTTTAATTTTATAAACAGTACTGGTGGTAATTTTCGGTAATGTAGGGAACTCACCCGGATCGATTCCAATTATAGTTGATTTAGATTGTTCTGATTTAATATGTAGTTTGTTGCCCAGTAATTCCATTTCAATTTTCCCCCCTGGTAAACTAGCTATAAATTCACTAGTTAGGCGTGCTGGAACTGTTATAGACCCTTCTGAATCTACCTTACCGACAACCTCTTGAAATATCGCTAACTCTAGGTTAGTTGCGGACACACTAAGGCGACCTTTTTTAGTTTCAAGTAGAATATTTGAAAGTATTGGAAGTGTGGTGCGGGAAAGAGCTATCCGGCTGACATTCGAAAGAGCTTTGTTGAAATTTTCTTGAGTTACGCTGAGCTTCATCTTACCCCCTGACTATTATTAGTGATTTATTTAAATAAGTAGTAGTAATAATAAGGGGTGTGGTTAATGCGGATAACATACTACACACTCCCGTTGAAAATGAATTAAACAGGTGTGTAGAAAATGTGAGTTTCTGTGAAAAACTTAGTAGTAAGCCTGTGAGTAAAAAGAGTATAAATAGGCGTAGAGATCTACGTAGGGTGGAAATAGTAAAACCTGTCCACACAAACCCATTGCTTTGTACGCAGGTTTTACGCATATAATTTCTCTCTAATTTCGTTTACTTGCTGGCGCAAATTTGAATCAACGGCGATGGTTTGCTCGATTTTACTCACAGAATGAATAGCGGTAGTGTGGTCTTTACGACCCAACTCACGAGCAACCTTAGGGAAGCTCATGTGTAGCTCATTACGAAGTAAGTACATGGCTATTTGTCTAGGGACAACAACCTCTCTGTCGCGCTTTGGTCCAACAATATCAGACAGACGAACAGAAAAGTATTTGGCAGTCTTCTCAACTATATTACGCGCGCTTATATGTTTAGGGCGCATTCTGGAGCCGCTCAATATACTGGTGGCAGTTTCAAGGTCTGGTTCAATACGGCGCATTTCACTAAGAGCCAGTAGCTGGTTTAGCGCACCTTCAAGTTCGCGGATATTTGTTTGAAAATGTGTAGCCAGGAACTCTACGGTTTCTCGATCCAACTCGATTCCCTGAGCACTAGCTTTCATTTGTAAAATAGCACACCTAGTTTCAAAATCTGGCGCCTGGATATCTACCGTCATACCCCATTCAAAACGCGAACGAAGTCTCTCCGATAGAGTAGGGATGGATTTTGGCGGCTTGTCGCTAGAGATAATTATTTGCTTGTTGGTTTGGTGCAGGGCGTTGAAAGTATGGAAGAATTCCTCCTGGGTTTTCTCCTTACCGGCAATAAACTGCATGTCATCGACGATCAAAACATCTACACTGCGATATTTGTCAGCGAAACCTTTTTTCTTGTAGCGAATACTGTCTAGGAAATCATTCACAAAGGTTTCAGAGCTGATATATAAGATTCGGGCACCTGGTTCCTCCTCAATCAAGGCGTTGCCAACAGCTTGAATAAGGTGGGTTTTGCCGAGCCCAACCCCTCCATACACAAACAAGGGATTATATTTCATGCCTGGACTTTTAACGATTGCCTGGCAAGCGGCGTAGGCTAGTTCGTTTCCAGCGCCGACTATAAATGTTTCAAAATTATATTTGGAGTTTAAACCAGTGGCGACTGCTTTTTTAACACCCCCAATTAACCGAGGAGACGACTTTTTGTGGAGCGTACTGTCGCTAACAGTAGTCTCGTTTATTTTCTCGGTTTTACTATCTATTACGTAGACAATTTCACTAAACTTGGCGCCGTTTTTCTTTAAAGTTTTATTTATTTGGTCGCTAAACTTAACCTCAAGTTGTTGCTTGGCGAAGATATTAGGGACGCCAATCTTAACAGTAGTATCATTGCTGTCTAAATAACGGGTGTTTTTAAACCAAGTAATAAAGCTCGCTCTCGAAATAGTAAGCTCAATTTCACCCAAAGTAGTCTGCCAGGTAGCCTCGTCCATTCGTCCCCAATAGAATTATTTGATAAATCAACCATAGCACGCATTTTGCGTTCGGCTCCAGGAGCATTCCTGTGCGCACACTGGTGCTTCTGGGGTTCCGAAAATTGCAGGTGTGAAATGTGTGCCTAAATAATATACAACCAATCGTAGCTTTTCCACAACCCTAAACGTAGCCACAGAAAAACCTCTCAAACAATAGTCCGGTTTTTGCACAGAAAACAAACACTACTGTTAAATCTGTGGAAATATAATCATCTGCTGTGGAAAAACCACTACAGTACAACATGATTTCGTGTAATATTGAAGCGCCAGGAGAGATTCATCCTTGCTCAAGGTCGTCAAAGAATGTAAGATAGGTTGTCATGCCGAAGAGAACTTATCAGCCGAAGAAACGAAAGCGTGCTAGAAAGCACGGCTTTAGAGCGCGCCTGTCCGATAAAGCTGGCAGAGCAGTGGTTAAAGCTCGCCGAATCAAAGGCCGTAAACGCCTAACCCACTGACTAGGGGTTCGTAGTTCGTGGCTCGTACCTCGGAGTTAGATTCTAGCTTCTACCCTACGGCATTCGCCATTTAACATTTATCATTTATCATTTAACATTTGGCGCTTGGCATTTAACGCCTTCTACTTCCTACTTACTCTCCCATTCTAAATTCTAACTTCCAGCCTCTAGCGTCTATAATCTAAACACATGCTTGCCAAAAAATATCGGTTCCACAGACAAAATGACGTCCGCAGAGTTTACCGTGACGGTCAGTCAGCGCGCTCAAAAAGAATTAGCCTGAAATACTTAAAACAAAGAAGCGCCAGCAATAACCGTGTGGCGGTAGTGGTTAGCAAGAAAGTCGACAAAAAGGCAGTAACTAGAAATCGTATCCGGCGACGAGTCTATGAAATCATCCGAAACAACTGGTCAGAGACCACGCCGGGCTACGATTTAGTTTTTACAGTTTACGAAAAGTCAGTCGCCGCACTAGAGCACGAAGAACTAGAAGCAGAGGTAAGAAAATTACTAACAAAAGCCCAGCTCATAAACTCAGGAGTTGCGCACTTGGATGCAGTTCGAGGCGCGAGGGGAAAATAGATTGAGCCATATACGGCATATGGTGAATGATATTTTTCCCGAAACAACGAAGAAATGCGCCAAGTGCGCAACTCCAAACTAAAAGGGGTGCTCATTCGCTCGTGCCCGTGCTATCATAATCGCTAAAGGAATCTTCATGTTTGATACTCTGATAGTTCAACCTATTTTAAATCTGCTTTTTGCTATCAACTCGCTACTACCGGGGCATGATTTCGGTGTTTCGATTATTATTTTTACGATTGTAATTCGGTTTCTTCTCTGGCCACTGGTTAAAAAACAGCTTCACCAGAGCCGAGCCATGAGGGCTCTCCAGCCAGAAATGAAGAAGATTAAAGAAAAAACCAAAGGCGACAAACAAAAAGAAGGCAAGTTGCTAATGGAACTCTACAAAGAGAGAAATGTTAGCCCGTTCGGTACTATCGGCATTTTGCTTTTACAGTTGCCAGTGCTGTTTGGTCTTTTTATAGTGTTGAGGATTCTCTCTGAGGACCCCGAGCGAGCGGTAAATATGCTCTATGGGTTTGTGAAAGACATGTCCGGAGTTCCAGAACTGGTGGCTGACGCTACTTTGATTACTCAGGCGCTGACCGAGAGTTTTTGGGGGTCGATAGATTTGTCGCAGAACGCTTTTGGTAACGGCTTTATCTATTGGCCGCTGATGGCGATTGCGGTGCTAGCTGGCGTTTTACAATTCTTCCAGTCCAAACAGCTGATGCCCGACATTAAAGACTCTAAAAGTCTGCGAGACATCTTGAAAGAGGAGGCCAGTGGCAAAAAATCTGAACAAAAAGACATTAGCGCTGCCGTGGGCAAAAACATGCTTTATTTCATGCCGTTTATTACGGTTTTCTTTGCCGCTACTTTTCCGGGCGCTCTGGCGCTGTACTGGGCTACCGGCGCTGGCGTAGCTATTTTGCAACACAGCTATATTCTTTCTAAAGACGTCGATGAAATGGCTCAGCTGGCTGACAAAAACAAACCCCAAAACAGCACCAAAAAACCCAAAAAGAAAATTCCCAAGAAAGGGCAGACAGAAAAGAAAACCTCGTCGTCACCTAAGAAAAAGAAAGGGTAGTAATGGAGGATTCTATCAGCTACGCCAAGAAATACCTCGAAGATCTGCTGTCGTTTTTTGGTTTAAACACCGAAGTGCAGGTTACTCGAGAGGAAGATGTCATCGAGCTTTCGGTACCTTCTTCGCACCTTAATGGTTTTTTAATCGGTAACCGTGGCGACACTTTGCGTTCGCTTCAGTACTTAGTTTCCAGCGCGCTTAGAAACCAAGAAATGGAATTAACTAGGGTGAATGTCGACATCGCCGACTATAAAAAACAGCGCAATGAAAGATTGACTGAAAAAGCTCTAGGCTGGGTGAAAAAAGTCCGCGACAACAAAGAAGAGATGGCTCTAGAGCCGATGAATCCTGCCGACAGGCGAGTGGTTCATAAAGCCGTTGGCGAACTCAGTGGAGTGGAAACGCAGTCCCGTGGCGAAGGCCGCGACCGCCACATCGTACTAATACCTCAAAAAGACGAATTAGAGGAAGAAATAGCAAGTAGCAATTAGGGAATAGGAAGTAAGTGAAAAGTTGAAAGTTGAAAGTTTAAAGCGGGAAGTAGTAAGTGGGAAATAGGATCCGCTGTACAGCGGAAGGAAATACCGAATACCGAATGACAAATGTTAATTGGTAGATGACAGGTAGTAAACGGTAAGAGTTGGGATCCGATGTAACAGCGTAAGGAGTTCCCGACGCTACGGTCGGGACAGGCGGGGGGTAAACGAGAAGCAAGACGCCAACCTTAAAACCTCCAAAATGTAAAAAATTATACTATATTGACGGCCGTCAAATAAGTATAATTTTGGAGCTTGGAGCTTGGAAAAATAACAAAAATTTCGGTAACTAGCCCCTCAAAAGCCTTGAGTTTTTTGTTGCTTCACCACCAAGCTCTCGGCTCCTGCCCGCCAGTTTCCAGTTCCTAATTTATAACTCCTAACTCCTAACTCGCCAATTCCCGTTTGCTAGAGTTATCAGGGCGCCACTTTGGTAAAACGGGAGTGCGAAACTCGTGTACAATTGTCGCCATGTGCGGAATTATTGGCTACATCGGAAAGAAGCAGGCTCAGCCGATAATTCTTAGTAGTTTGAAGCGTATGGAATACCGCGGGTACGACTCGGCTGGCATAGCGGTGCTTAACGGTGGCGTCAGCGTAGTTAAGGCTGCCGGAAAATTAACCAATCTAAAAGACAAAATCAACAGCAAACCACCCCAAGGCACTACTGGTATCGGCCATACTCGTTGGGCGACGCATGGTGGCCCTACTCAAAGAAATGCTCACCCACATGTGGCCGGCAAAATATCGCTGATACACAACGGAATTATCGAAAACTACGAAGACATCAAAGAAAATTTGCTCGGTGGCGTAAAGTTCAAATCAGAAACCGACACCGAAGTGTTGGCGCAGTTGATCAACAAAAACTATCAAAAGTCCGGCAAACTAGAAACGGCTGTTTACGAGGCTCTGGCAAAAGTGCGAGGCGCCTTTGGAATAGTTGTAATGTGCGCCGACGAGCCTCAAAAACTGATTGCCGCCCGGCGGGGCAGTCCTATCGTGCTAGGGCGTAGCGACAATGAAATGTTTGTAGCCAGCGATCCAACGGCACTGGCCGGCAGAGCCGACGAAGTTGTTTATTTGGGCGAGGACGAGGTGGCAGTCATTACACCAGGCAAATTTGAAGTGACTGACCTAAGAAGAAACAACAAACCCTTCAAAGCTGAAAAATTAAAAATGGAAGTCCAAGCCTTGCAAAAACAGGGTTACGACCACTTTTTACTCAAAGAAATCATGGAGCAGCCAAAAAGTATCGAGGCGGTACTACGAGGCCGGCTGGAGGAAAAAGAGGGCGACAGCCACCTAGGCGGATTGAACATCTCCAACACCCAACTAGACAAGCTCGATCGGATTCAGATAATCGGCTGTGGCACAGCCTACTACGCCGGACTACTTTCCAAATACATGCTAGAAAAAATGACCAATATACCGGTAGATGTAGAGGTGGCTAGCGAGTTTCGGTACCGGGAGCCAGTTCTTAGCCCCAACACTCTGGGAATAGTATTAACTCAATCTGGCGAGACGGCCGACACCCTAGCTTCACTGCATGAACTACAGCGCCGAAATGTGCACACGCTAGGGCTGGTTAATGTAGTGGGTTCGACCATAGCCCGCGAAGTGGACGGCGGTATTTATTTGCATGCTGGCCCGGAAATCTCCGTTGCCTCCACCAAAGCTTTTACCTCACAGGTGTTAGCAGCTATGTTGGTCGGCCTGAATATTGCCCGCAGAAAGAACTTTTCCGCCTGGGAAGGCAAAGAAGTAATTAATGCTCTGCAGAAATTGCCAGAAGAAGTAGCCAAGGCGCTGAAACTAAATAAAAAAGTTAAAAAAATCGCCCAGTCTTTGTCGAAATTTGATAATTCACTGTATCTGGGACGGGATTCGCTGTTTCCAATAGCACTGGAGGGCGCAATGAAGCTAAAAGAGATTAGATACATACAAGCCGAGGGGTATTCTTCGGGCGAAATGAAGCACGGGCAGATAGAGCTGATAGACAAAGACA
>CAYOYH010000008.1:0-16820 GCA_964408165.1 uncultured Candidatus Saccharibacteria bacterium
TGAGTCAAGAATGGACAGAGCGAAAAGAATCCCGCGCAAATATAGCAAAAGCAACTCCCGTAATTACGCCCGCAAAAAACCGGCACGAAAGCTCTCCATGACCGCACCGACTAAAGCCAAGCAGGGCAGGATTATCCAGATAGTTGGCGCAGTGATAGATGTGGAGTTCGAGACTGGCATACCGACAATCTACAACGCTCTGACGACTGAGCTAAATGGGAAAAAATTGGTTTTTGAGGTAGCACAGCATCTCAGCTCCAGTAGTGTGCGAGCAATCTCTTTGGGTTCGACAGATGGTTTGAAGCGAGGTGGCGCAGTGGCTGACACCGGAGCGCCAATCAGTGTGCCGATTGGTGAAGAGACACTGGGGCGTATGTTCAATGTTATTGGCGAACCGATAGACGGCAAACCAATGAAGTCTACTCAAACCGCACCTATTCACCGCCCCGCGCCACTCTTGGCTGACCAATCGGGCAAAACAGAGATCTTAGAAACCGGAATCAAGGTCATCGACCTTATTTGCCCGGTAATCAAAGGCGGCAAGGTAGGGCTTTTCGGTGGTGCTGGAGTGGGCAAGACGGTTCTCATAACCGAACTCATCAACAACATCGCCAAGTTCCACAGTGGGTATTCGGTTTTTGCGGGCGTTGGTGAGCGTACTCGTGAAGGCAACGATCTCTATTACGAAATGGAAGAATCTGGTGTGCTAGACAAGACCTCCCTAGTTTTTGGACAAATGAACGAACCGCCTGGAGCTAGGCTTCGCGTGGCGCTTTCGGGGCTGACTATTGCCGAAGGCTTTCGTGATCAAGGCAAAGATACCCTGCTCTTCATTGACAATATTTTCCGCTTCACTCAGGCTGGCTCGGAGGTCTCGGCGTTGCTTGGTCGTCTGCCCAGTGCCGTTGGTTATCAGCCGAATCTAGCTACTGAAATGGGTGCTTTGCAGGAGCGAATTGCTTCGACGAAATCCGGCTCGGTTACTTCTGTCCAGGCTGTCTATGTTCCAGCGGACGATCTGACTGATCCAGCGCCAGCAACTACTTTTGCTCACCTAGATTCAACGATAGTTCTTAGCCGGGCGCTTACCGAGCTGGGGCTCTACCCGGCTATTGATTCGCTAGATTCGAACTCAATTATTTTAGACCCAGGAATCGTCGGCGAAGAGCACTACAGTGTCGCTCGCGAGGTTCAAAGAGTGCTTCAGCGCTACCAGGATCTGCAAGACATTATTGCGATTTTGGGCATGGAAGAACTTTCCGACGAAGACAAGCAAACAGTTGCCCGTGCTCGGAGAATTCAAAGATTTCTGACCCAGCCATTCCATGTGGCAGAAGTTTTCACCGGCTCGCCGGGCGTCTATGTTCCCCTTAAGGACACCATTAAAGGTTTTCGGGAAATCCTAGAGGGCCAGCACGACAAAAAGACCGAAAGCGCTTTTTACATGAAGGGCTTGATAGAGGAAACTGAAGACTAGGAGCAATGGAGAAATATGAATAAAGCGATGCACCAAAACTACGCTACGCTAGAGCCAGCAGGAGAGCTATGCCAACACTCGAGCTAGTTGCCATGGACGGCATTAAATTCTCTGACGAAGTTCATGAAGTCGTTTTGCCGACCCCAGATGGTTTGATAGCGATTTTTCCTGATCATATACCGCTAGTGTCTTTGGTGGTAGCGGGTATGATAAGTATTCGGCGCCACAAAGACGATTCGGACGACAAAATGAATCACTTTGCCACTGGCGGCGGCGTAGTAGAGATAACCCGCCGTCGAATACGAGTGCTAGTAGACGAAGCCGACACCTCGCAAGAGATTTCCGAAAAAGAGGCGCAGAATGCTCTGGAACGAGCTCAAGCTTTGGCCAAAGACGCCAAAGATCAGATTAGTCTCGATAAAGCACATCAACTCATCAGTACTCAGACGGCCCGACTTAAAGTTGCTGGCATCAAACGCCGCCAGAAACATTAAAGTAGCGATTGCAGCCTTACTCCCTACTCACAAAACGCCCGCCCATGCTCGCAGATAGATAGCGGTTGTGGAGCTGTAGGCAGTATCGTGGTGGTCTTCGATTTTCTGTTTGGCTACAGACGGCGCCAATCTACAATCCTCGAGCTGTAGCTCCAACCCCCACAAGCCTATATCACGAAACCGCCACCATTTGAAATTTTCAAAAAGACTCTCTTCCAATCCAATCCAATCCAATCCAATCCAATCCAATCCCCCTCTTGACTCCTAAGGAGACGCCCACCTACTCATTCTAATATTCTCAAGAATTAGAGAATGTTTTTATAAAACGGACAAAGGTTTTTCCGTACGGAGACAGCCTGTGTTCTACGTAATGTGCGTGATATTTTTTGTTCAGCAACCCTGAATCTACCAAGCGCTTTGTATGTGCCGATGTTGTTTTAAAATGAGCGCCTAGAGTGTCAGCAATTTCGCCGACGGTAATCCCTGGCTTTTCGGCCACCAATAGCAAGATAGCCAGCCTCCAATGATTAGCTGCGCCCTTGAAATACCTCTCTAGCTGCTTCGGTGTCTTCATTTGTTTTTTCTTAGCCATGCCTCAATAGTATCATAACTAATTCTAGTATTCTCAAGAATACTAGAATTAGTTATGAAGTTTGGAATTACAGATATCTAATCGAGCTTAAGTTTGTAAGTTGTAACTGCAACATTCTTGCAGATGTGGTACAGTTTTCCGTAAAGTGAATGAGATAACACCGTATTTAACCAAATTACAGGGTCTGGAAATTATTTATGTCGGCCTAGGGCTTGGAGTAATCTTGATTGTGGTGGAGATACTGAACCGCCGAGGCCTGCTCCACCCTGAGTTTGCCCGCAAGTCGATTCATATTTCCGCCGGGTTGCTACTAGCAGCCTTGCCGATATTTATGACCAGACCCCAGGTCTTTTTGACCAGCGCAGCGTTTTTGGCGGGAGTTTTGATTTTAACGGGCTGGCTACGCATTTTCAAAGCTTCAGCTACTGTGGAGCGCTGGACGATTGGCGAGTTTTTATACCCACTAGCCGGCGTACTGATTGTCCTGACTTTCGATGATTTGCGCATATACACTGTTGCAATTATGGTCATGGCTCTCTCGGACGGCTTGGCTGGTCTTTTGGGGCAGAGGTACGGCGGTAAAGGCTATAAAGTCTGGGGCGGAACTAAAAGCTTGGTCGGTAATGCCGTTTTTCTAGTAACGACACTTTTCATTTTGGTTAGCTTTACGCTAATCTCGATTCCTTCCGCCAGTATGGCCGTCTGGCTGATGGTTTTAGGCGGTTCACTACTACTAACTGGCGTCGAGGCAATGTTTGCCCGTGGCTTCGATAACCTTGCTGTGCCCCTTGTTACGGCTTTGATTGTTGCCTTGATGCTGGGGTAGGGGTTAGACGACAGACGCTAGGCGATAGAATCTAGGAAATAGGGAATGGGAAGTATTAAGTTGAAAGTTGTAAAGTGGAAAAGTTATAAAGTGGAGAGCTAGAATCTCCCAACTCCCAACTCCCAACTCGGAACTCTAGCTACGAATCCTCCCCTTAGCCTCTAACTTCTAACTTCTCACCCAAGCAGGTCGTTTATGAATTTTTTGGTGCCGGCATTGGTGGCTTGGTATTTGGTAGTGTCGGGAAAGTCTAGATTTTTAATTTTAGACCAGACAGCGGTGATGAGCTTTTTTAGTTCGGCCATTTCTTGGTCTTGGAAGGTAAGGGTCAGCGTATTTATATCGCCGTTTTCATCGGGTTCGATGAATTCCAGCCGGCCCTCATCTACCTTGTACCCAGCATAAGTGTGCGAGTTCTCGACGAGAATCTTATAAAAATACAGCTGTTGGCGGTATTTGAGTAATTTCAGATCGCTCTTCCATTTTTGGTAACTGGAGCCGGTTTTATAATCTACAACGACAATCTGGCGGTTTTCTTTGTCGATCTCTAGGCGATCGATGTTGCCAGCCAGATGAGCTTCACCCGAGAAAACGCCCTCGTTTCCAAACGATTGCTCGGGCAAATCTGTTGAGTGAAATATTTGCGCGCGCAAAGCCAGATATTTAGTGAGCGCTACCCGGCCTCGCTCTATGAGTAGTTTCATTTCATTTTCGGGAATGTATCGCCTAGAGATGTCTTCCGTGAAATAGCTGATTGCTTGCTTGTCGGTAGGTTTTTTTCCCGATGAGTTTAGCTTGTTTTGGTACCACTCTAGCGAGGCGTGAATGGCACTTCCAAACTCACCGTTGATGCCGGGTGCTTGGGGAAATTTAAGCAAAGTGTTTAGCAAAAATACTTCTGGCCCACCCCACTCCATGTCGATGAAAGTGTTCAGATGGGTTGGACTCATCTGGTACTGGGCTAGACGTCCCTCTAGCAAACTTTTTAGAGTCGGCGTTATCATGGTGTCTGGAGAGTTCCAGCTTAGCTCTATTCCGCGGGCAGCTATCTCCAGCGACTGCCCCGGTTCTTTGTTCACCAGTGCCACGCGCTGGGGCAAAATAGTGGAAACGGTCTTGTTTTGGTGTTTGCGCTCGTCGAAGAATTTTATAGGAGTAGTTTCTTTGCCGGTTTCGCCTAGGCTGTGGCTGGTTAGGTATAGGCCCTGCTTAGAACGAGTGATGGCTACAAATAGCAACCTCAGCCTCTCGTCCTCACTGTCGCCGGCGTGGCGAATGTGCCGGATATTGGCCGGCAGGCTTAGTCGGTTCGAGCCACCTCTGATTTTATTCCCCCACACACTATCTAGGCACGAAAGCAAAAAGACATGTTCGTATTCCAGGCCTTTAGCCCTGTAAACTGTCTGGAGTTTTACGGCTGATTCGGACTGAGCAATAGGGTGGGTGTTTAACAACGGTTCGTCAGCTACCTTGTAAGCTTTGATAAACTTAGTAAAATCGTCCAGCGTGAGATGATCCTCACGACTAGCTTGATGTTCGCGAATTTTAGAGCGTATCACACTCAGATGAGACAGAGCTTCATAGTATGCCAGTGCATTTTCTTCCTTAGCGGTGCTAGAGAAATAGTAATTTTTCAAAGGAGAGCGTAGCGGTTTGTCGAAGCCTTCAAGCTTTAGAGCCTCGCTACCGATCAGTACATCGAAGATGCCCTCCAGCGTTCGTATTTTTAGCTGACCAGCCAAACCAAGCATCAGCCAGACTGGCGACTTCAAGCTATCTTCTTCAATGGCAACCAACGCCCAAGAGCGGTTTTCTTCGCGCCGGCCAACGGCCCAGTTTATCTTCCAAATGTCGCTGATTGGTATTTGGAAAAAAGGCAGACTCATGACCTGTGGGAATAAGTGGTTTTGCAGAGATTGGTTTTTCGAGTCGATGGCTAGCAGTAGATTGCTCATCATCATCAGTTGAATTACAACAGGAGTGTTTAGTATGTTTTCACGCTTTTCGTAGCTAACGGGTATGCTCTTGTGGTTTAGATACGGAACCATGGCTTCTAGGTATTTGTGCTTAGGAGCTAGCACGGCAATTTCATTTGGCTCTACCCCGCTCTGAATAAGTTCGGACACTTTTTCGGCTATCCAGGACCGTTCTTCGCTGGAGCTGGCGAATTCGTGGCGCTCTATTTGGGCTTGCTCAGGAAGTTTGCCGGCAGATGCTTTCAAGGTCTTTTTAACACCCTCCAGTTCGCTGTGTAGCCGTGATTCTATCTGTTCGGCGATGTTGTGCGCTAGGTGTAGAAAAACGTGGTCCCAAAAAAAATAAAAAAAAAAATTGACGACGGCGGTATTGCGGTATGAGTTTGCAAAATCAATCATGTTGGAGGTTTTGGCACCCTGGAAAGCGTATATCGCTTGGTCGTCATCGCCAACGGCCATGATATTCGGGCGACCTTCGTGCACGGGGTTGTCGCTTAGCAGCTGGACTATTTCAAACTGAGCGGCGTTAGTGTCCTGGAATTCATCTAGTAGAATGTACTGGTATTTCTCCTGAAGGTTTAGTTTAAACTCCTCGTGTTGCTGTAGGGCTTTGATGGTGCGCAGAATCATATCGTCAAAATCATACAAACCTTTGGAGTCCAGAGCTTGGTTGTAGCTACTGAGCACTTTTGCTAGAGCGCCAAATTTCTCGTTCAAAAAAGGTCGAGTGAAGCCGAAGTCGCCAGCGCTGTTTTTGTACAGCCAATCGTTTTTCCATTTGGTCAGAGGTTTAGTAGAGCCGTCTTCTGCGGCTTGCTCCAGCGCACGGCTTAGTTCGTCGGTAGCAATTCCAGCTAGACTGTTCGTCGGATATTTGGAGAGGGCTTTTAGAGTTTTAGTGTAGTAAGGCATGGCTTTACTCAGTTTCCCGGGCATCCTTTTTAGATCAGAGAAAATATCGGCGATAATCGGCGATAGCTGGGTGATTTGTTTTTTGTTTTCGTCGGCTATCTTTTGGACGGATTCAGGGCTGAGCAGACCGCGCTTTAGTTCTGATATCGTTCCGGCGAGATCGCCCAGCGAGTATTTTTGACTTTTCAGAGGGCTAGAGTACGGAAGTTTGTCGATGATAGCCATCAGGACTTCTTTCTTCATGATGCTGTCTATTGGTCTTTCGAGGTTGGCATCGGTGATGAATTCCGGGTATTGGCGCAAGACTGTGCTACCGAAATTATGGTAAGTGCCGATGCTGACACCATAGGCTTCTTTGCCAATGAAACTAGATAGTCGCTCGCGCATATTGGCGGCGCCAGATTCGGTAAAGGTTAGGCAGAGGATATTTTGCGGCAGTGTATCGGTTTTGGTTAAGATATTGGCAACCCGCGCACTCAAAAGTTGGGTCTTGCCCGTTCCTGGCCCAGCTATGACCAGCATCGGCCCCTCTATCTCATCGACAGCTAGCTTCTGGTTTTTATTGAGCATACGGTATGCTTCGTCAAAGGCACTCATGGGTAGATTATATCAGAGCTTGGAGGAGGGTTGGTATTTCGTGACTAGTAATTCGGAGTTTGTAATTCGTAGTTAGAAGTTAGAATATAGAAGCTACTGCCTACCAACTACCGCCTACTGTTTCCTATTCCCTGTTTCCTGTTTCCTACTTTCAACTTTACAACCTTACAATTTTCAACTTAATATTCCCCACTCCCTAGGCTGTGGCAACCAAATAAAATTTGACTTTACTAACAGATGGATGTGTAATGATGGGCAGTATTTATGATTGGAAAACTTTTACTACTACTGGCGTTCACCACCCTAGCGACAGTGGCGCTAATGGCTTTTCAAAACGGTTAGAGCGCAAACGGCGCTAGTCTAGTTTACAGAGTTTTTAGTTGCCATTTTTTCAGGCGTTCTCTTCTTCTTTTCGGTCTCTTCTGCGAGTAAGTAACCACCACGCTAGTATTAGCAGAGGTGTGGCAGCGACTAACAAGAATACGGGCAGCAGCAACCACCAGAGCCAACAAAGACCCAGTATTTCGAAGCAACCATTGTTGCCGCTAGCTTCAGTTGCGGCTTCGTTGATGCCGGCAGCTACTTCGCCTGCAGTTGTCTCGATAGCCCCCACTGTGGATTCTACGATATCACTATAGGCAGCATAGACTATTGAGCTGCCTGTCTGTCTTTCGTCAGTGACCACACTACTGTGCACCGCTGAAGCGGTGCCGATGTTTAAGCCGACTATCGCCAGAACTATTAATACTGTATGGAAATTTTCTGTGAGTTTTCGAAAAATGGTTGGCAGCATGCAATCTCCTGAACTAAATTAATTTGGATGCTTTTTTTGTAAAACTTTCGTGTTCAAGGCTTTTTGTTAGTTTATTTGCAAATATAATAACACACTCAACTCAAGCAGGAATTGGCTTAGTCCGAGAGTTGCTCGGTGTCGTGCTGTCTTAGGGATTCGTTGAGCTGGTTGTTGACCCGAATAAATGTTGCCCGCCGAGAGAATTCCTTGAGCTTTCGAGCGCCGATGTAGGTGCCGGTGCTTCTGAGTGAACCAAGGTAGTCCTGCAGAGCGTCGTGGATCGAGCCTTTGTGGGGCATCAAGGTGTGACGACCTTCAGAGGCGCGGTGTTTGTCTTTTTTGCCATAATGCACCTGGAGGGCTTTGTTCGAGCTAGAGCCGTAATATTCTTTGTATTTTTTGCCATCTCTCACGACTGTTTCACCAGCGCTCTCCTCGAAACCACTGAACAGCTGGCCACTCATCACGAAATCGGCGCCACCGCAGAAAGCTTTGGCTGTGTCACCCGGATAAACTAAACCGCCGTCGCCAACTATCAGCCCGACACCCTGCCCGTTGGCTATTCCGTGGGCGGCGTCGGCACATTCCACAATAGCGCTAAGTTGCGGTACACCGACACCAGTCATTTGTCTGGTAGTACAAGCTGAACCAGCACCGATGCCCACCTTCACCATATCGGCGCCAACCAATATCAGCTCCTCGGTCATTTCCTTAGACACCACATTACCAGCGACGATGATGTGCTGGGGGCAGAGTTTACGAATTTCGCGCACGGCGGTTGCGAAGCGATCTACATAACCGTTTGGCACATCGATGGTGATGAACGAAAACTTTTCGATGAGTTTAGTTTTTATCATTTCCCGGAGTTGTTCTTCGTCACCGTCGCGAATACCGAGGGTGTAGGAAATGTAATCGGGATTGTCGTAAGTTTTGAAGAATTTTTTATAGTCGGCTACGGAGTAGTATTTATGGAGCACTGTAACCATTTTGTATTCACTAAGGATATGCGCCATTTCAAATGTGCCACAGCTGGCCATGTTGGCGGTCATCATCGGGATGCCCTGCCAGGTTTTTGGGCTGTGGTAAAACTTGAATTTTCGCTCTAGCTGGACATCTTTGCGACTGCTTAGGGTGCTGCGTTTCGGGCGCAACAGAACATCGCCAAAATCTAGCTTGGTACTGGCTTCTATGTGCATTTATTAACCTCTCCCCTGTTGCTGGTAGAGTATATCAAGATTATTCGTCGCTGTCTTGGTGCGAAGTCGCCAAGTGATGGAGATTACATTTTTGGCATAGATAAACTCCGAGGTCTTTGTTGTCATGCTCCCAGTTTGCCTGAACCCTGGCGGCCTCAGCCTGCTCTTTGGTCATGAAAGACACCTTGTCGGCACAAGGGTTGTCGTTGATACTAAAGCCAGTGTTGGTTATTCGATAGGACACGGCAGGTACTATACGCCATTAGTTAACTGTTGTCGCTGTTACCGCTGTCACCAACGAACCAGTCGAGGCCAACATCGCCTTTACCGAGCAGATTTAGCTGCCTCGCAAAGGTAGTGCTTAGGTGTTTTTCGGCAGCACGCAAAAATACCATAGCGCCTATTCCGCCCCAGAAAACAATATTGTCTGCCTCTTGCGACTTGGCGATGTAGCCAAGTTCTGGCGAGGCTGCACACAGTAAATTGTACATTCCCGGCACTCCTTCTAGCCCAGCCTCCGATAGATTGCTCCATTGGCCAAGAACCGAGGTAGTGCAACCGTTAGCCACAATATTCTCGTAGAAACCCTCCAGTGCAACCATTTCACTTTCCAGCACTTCGTCGATGTGGCGTGGCTTTACTTTTGGCTCTAGTTCCCAGGCCGCGCCAAGTCCAAACATGAATCCCTCTGTCGAAGCGCTGACCCCCGACAACATATCGCCGTTATGTACACCGACTTGGATTAATTTTTCTGATATTTTCTCAATTTTATCCAACGCGTAGCGTAGCGCCTCAGAGTCTAGCAATTCGCTTTGAGCTACATCCATAGATTCTTCAATGTAGCGGTACAAGAATTCGTCTTTGCCCTCTAGTGAATAAGTCAAGATGCCGGCTGCCATCTACAGGTACTCCTCTGTGAACTGCGACCAGTCGTCGTCTGTCGGTTTTAGTTCATCAAACTCCCTAGTTTTTTCATCTAAGTGCTCCAAGCTAGCAAAAAAATTTGCTGCAAAGCCGACGCCAGCTCTTGTTTGCGATAAACGAAGTGCATCTGGCTGCAGGTTTGTTTCTTGTAATAGTTCAGCAATGTAGTCTTCGAGTTGATCAAAGAGTTTGAAGCCAAGTTTTGATACGGCGTGGAGGACATCGATTGGTTTATGGTCGGCTCCATTGTAGTCTCCACTGTAGTCTCTGAGGCGGTCACATGTATCAAGAACATTGCTACAAACGCGGTTTAACGAATCTTCTGTTGCAAACATTCCTCGGGAATAATTGTAGTTTGAAATAATACCTACTCCGAATGCAAACCCTTCAATAAACGCTTCGGCATCTAAATCTGCTTCGTCTTGAAAATCATGTTGCCCCGACCTAGCAGCTTCGTACAAGTTTTCAGTAACAGCTCCAAGCATTTTTTTTTCTCCACTCAGAAGATGATTTAGGTATTGGTCGCGGAACAACTCCACTCCACCATGATTTGCTATATGGTCCCTAAAAAACAATATCGCTTTGCCCCCGGCTTCGACTGGCTGTATGTCTTCCATGGTATTTAAATGTAACCGCCGGAGTATATTTTTCCAAGCATGAGCGTTATTTAACGCGCGAACGGACGGATTTGATTTTTTGTTTGGAGCTTTTGTTGATGGCTTCAATGATTTGGATCTGAGCGAAGCGCAGTTCACTGGCGATTTCTGAACTTCGGAGCTTGGTTAGCAGCACGCCGTCGGGTGTAATTTTGTCGGCTGATACTTTGCCGTCAAAGTGCCTATCTAGCTCCGCCTGCGCCAGCTCTAGGTCAGTTATCTTGGCCTCCAAATCAATATCATCGGCCTTTTTTTGTAACAAATCTTTGAGTGAATCCATGGATTTAAGTATTAAGTATTAAGTATCAAGTATCAAGTATGGGAAACAGGGAATATTAAGTTGTAAAGTTATAAAGTTGCAAAGTGGAAAGTAGGAAACAGCAAGTGGGAATGGGAAACAGGAAACAGGAAACAGGGAATGGGGAGTAAGTTGAAAAGTTGTAAGGTTATAAAGTTATAAAGTGGAAAGCTAGAATTTAGAAGTTAGAATTTAGAATTCGGAATCTAGAATTTAGAATCTGGAATCTACGAACTACTAACCACGAAATACGAATCCCAGATAGTGTAGAATCATCACATGGTAAAAAATCAAAATTGTCGGCATTTTGAATATTTCAAAAGCTTGAGCAAAAAAACATACACCAATTGGCGCAACGACCGTACGCTACGGCTTGGTGCTGGGCTGGCCTACTACACTGTCTTCTCTTTAGTTCCGATGATGGCTATTTCGGTAGTTGTCGCCAGTTTGATATTTCCAGCAGACGCAGTGATCAAGTTTCTTCAGGAACAAGTGCTGCTTTTATTTGGCGCTGACGCCCTGCCATTAGCAGGTGCAATAAGCGAAACGATTAACGCAGAAACACTGACAGACGGATTCTTCAGTCTGGGGTTATTGGGGCTCGGCGCTCTAGTGGTGACGGCTTCATTCGCGATGGTAGCTTTGCAGGATTCGGTAAGTATTATTTGGGGCAATCCAGTCACGAAGGGCCTGCGCAACACAATCAAACGCTACCTATTTTCCTATCTGGCAGTGCTCAGTGCTTCTCTGATGTTGGTAGTGGCGCTTACTGTGCGAGCAACGGTAGACACCCTAGAAACCCTCTTAGGGCTGGACGGAGTGATTATTGATATTCTGTCTAACACTTTCGTTGCTACTCTGTCTTGGGGCATGCTGATTTTTTCATTGGCCTGGTTGATGCGGGTCTTAACCGCAAATCGAGTCGGTTGGCGACATTCACTGCTAGGTTCGATGATAACAATTTTCTTTATGTATCTCGGTGTGGTTGCGCTAGGCTTCTATATTCAAAATTTCGGTTTGTCGTCGGCGGCATCGGCTTTCGGGGCGGTACTACTAGTGTTGGTGTGGGCTTACTACCAATCGCAAATACTCCTGGCTGGTTTTCAGCTGACGAAGACTTTATCGGAAGGATAAGGATAGCAGCTAGAAATTAGAAGTTAGGCGATAGAATCTAGAATGGGGAAACGGCAGAGAATTTAAAATGGGAGTTGGCGAGGATAGTTGAGAACCTGCCTCCTGGCTGCAAGCTGGAGGTTAGAGGTTTTCAGTCAATATTCGAGCTTAACACCCGCGTCGTGGGCGATTGCATGAATCCATTTCTCTAGGCGGTCTACCTTATGAGATAAAGCTAGCGTTTCTTGGTGGTAGTCGGTGATTAGCTTTGTTTGCTGGTCAAACCTGGTGTTGACATCATCAAAATGTTTATCGACTTCAGCGAAGCGATTACCCACTTCCCCTCGAAACTCCTCTATGTATTTGAATAACTTCGTAAATTCTTCTTTGCTCATTGGTGTTAAGTATAAAGCATTAGAGATGAAGTATAAAGATGAGTTAGGGGCAGGAACTAGGAACAAGAAAATAGGAACTAGGAAGCAGAAGCTAGAATCCGCTGTTCAGCGGAAGAATTTAGCCCCGCTGCTTCGGTCGGGACAGGCGGGAGTTTGCGCATTTTTTTCTTCCTAATTGCTATTCCCTGTTTCCCATTCCCTATTCGCTGTTCACCTTCGTATCTTTCCCCTACCTTCCAACTTCTATCTTCTAATTCTATACGCTTATGCTAAAATGTAGGCAATATCAAATGGGAGGATGTTAATTTTTATGGATGATATAAAAGGTTCCACGAAACAGCCAGTGTCAAACGCCGATGAGCCAGAGGCACCAATGCACCAGCAGGAAGCGCCCGAGCCAGAGGCACCAATGACCGCACCAAAACTACCTAAAGAAACTAAAAAAGGTATGAAAACTTGGCTGGTCGTACTACTGGTAATTTTAGCATTAGTGCTGGGAGCTGGCAAAGTTTACTACTGGCAACAAGCTAATAATTTTTCTAACGACAACGAACAGCTACAAAGCCAGATAGACACACTGAACCAAGATTTATCAGAAGCTAAGCAAGTGGTGACCGACAGTGCGCTTGAGGAAAAAGACAAAGAAATCGAAACTCTAACTACAGAGAATAATACGCTTAAAGCCGAGAAAGCTATCCTGACACAGAGCAACGAGACTCTACAGCAAAGGAATGTCGAACTGGTTACAAACTGTGAGGCAGCCGGTCTTAGCTCTGAGTGCGAACCGATTATTCCGTAGCCTACAGCAAAACAAGGGTTACTATCTCAAAATAACGCTACTGGCGGTGTTTGAGTGGTTAGCTGATTGGGGGTGTTTGAAATATTATGCCCAAGCCAACTGGCAGAGCCCTGCCCGCCCCTGCCTTCTAGGAAACAGGTGGGGGTAGGTTGAAGGTTCAAAGTTATAAAGTGGAAAGTGGGAACCGGGAAACAGAAAACAGGGAATGGGGGCAGGTTGAAGGTTGAAAGTTATAAAGTGGAAATAGGATCCGCGCTAACTGACGGGTAAGTTATACTCGCGAGAGGTTCATTCTTCCCGAAGGGCTTTGTCAAAAAAGCGCATAAAGCTATTCTTTACCGAAGGGACTGGCTAGTTGAAGCGAACCATCAATCGATTCTATTCGTAGCAGTTCGTTGTGCTTAGCAGTTCGTTCGCTTCTCGACAAACTGCCAGTTTTTATCTGTCCAGCGCCGGTGCCAATCGCCAGATGCACAATGGTGGTGTCCTCAGTCTCGCCGCTCCGGTGCGAAATAATTGTTCGCCAGCCACTTTTCTTTGCCAATGAAACGGCTTGAATTGTTTCTGTCAGCGTGCCGATTTGGTTGGGTTTAATCAAAATTGCATTCCCCGCTCGTTGCTTGATAGCGCGCCGAAGCCTTTTGGGGTTCGTCACCAACAGATCGTCGCCAACAATCTGTAGATTCGGCAAACGCTTAGTCAAAAATTTCCAAGCGTCCCATTCGTCTTGGTCTAGCCCGTCTTCTATCGACAAAATTGGATAGCGCTTTGACATATCCTCCAGGTATTCGATCATCTCTAGGTTATTGAGTTTTCGTTTTTCTGTTTCCAAAAAATACGACCCATCGCTAAAAAATTCTGAGGCGGCAACATCGAGAGCATAGCCGACATCCCCCCCTGCCTGGTAACCTGCCCTTTGGGTGGCGTTGGTCAAAAAATCCAGCATCTGGGTGTTTGAATTGACCGGGAAGGCAAAACCTCCTTCGTCGCCAACAGCCGTTGAGGCTCCCTCGGCCGTGATTAGTTTTTTTAGCGACTGAAAGATTTCCGCGGCTACTTGGATGGCGCCAGAATATGTCTCGGACTGCTTGGGGATAATCATGAATTCTTGGAAGTCAGCCGAGTTAGAAGCGTGCTTGCCACCGTTTAATATATTGAACATCGGCATCGGCAAAGATTTGGACGGGTTGCCGGCGATGTCGTTGATGTGTTGGTATAGTAGCACTCCCCTAGCCTTGGCGGCAACGTGAGCGCAGGCCAAAGAAACAGCCAGGGTGGCGTTGGCACCGAGCTTTGATTTGTTCGGCGTCCCATCAAGGTCGATGAGTTTTTGGTCGATGAGTTTTTGGTCGTCGGCACTGACGCCCTTGAGGGTGTTAGATATCTCTCCTTCGATGTTGGCAATAGCTTTGTAGACGCTTTTTCCGCCGTAGTCATCACCGCCGTCACGAAGCTCATGAGCTTCGTGGATACCGGTCGAAGCCCCCGAAGGCACCGACGCACGCCCAAAGATGTCGCCCTCTAGCCATACATCTGCCTCTACTGTCGGGATCCCGCGCGAATCAAGAATTTGCCTGCCAACAATGCGTTTAATAATCATGGGGGTTATTTTATCATACTGCTTATGTATAATAAGCACTTAAGATGTCGCGAATTATTTTCTACGATACTACCAAGCTAGATGAAGCACAGCTGGCGGACTCATTAAAAGAGACCGACCATCACTGGGAATTTGTGCTGGATAAAATTTCTTTAGACAATCTAGATTCCGAGGCCGAAGTGATTTCGGTGTTTTCGACCAGTACCATTACTCGGCAAATCATTGAGTCCATGCCTAGGCTAAAACTAGTTGCCCTGCGCTCGACGGGCTACAACAATGTTGACTTTACAGCTACCGCAGAGCGCGGTATCACCGTTGTTAATGTGCCGATTTATGGCAATGAGACTGTGGCTGAATTTGCCTTTGCAATGCTACTGGCTTTGACTCGCAAACTGCCTGCCGTACTCAGGGCAGAAAACTCTCAGTTCTCACCCGAAGAACTTACTGGCTCCGATTTGCAGGGCAAAGTTTTTGGCACGCTGGGTGCTGGCAATATTGGCCAAAAAGCTTTGAAAATTGCTAGTGGTTTTTCAATGAAAACCATTGCTTATGACACTTTTTTGAATGAAGAACTTCAAAAAGAGCTAGGCTTTAGCTACGTCTCACTTGATGAGCTATTGGCAAAGTCTGATGTTATTTCAATCCACGCACCGTACCTACCGTCAACTCACCACATCATGAACCGTGAAAATCTATCTAAAATGAAACCCGGAGCAATACTCATCAATACCGCTCGCGGTGAACTAGTAGACACCAAAGCTTTAGTCGAACTTTTGGACAGTGGTCACCTGGGCGGCGCTGGCATAGATGTCATCGAGGGCGAGACACTGCTCAACCACAACAATGAAATAGAGATTTTGAGGAGCTTGCCGAGCTCTCGTGGCGTAGCTAGGCACAGTATCGAAATAGATGTGTTGAAGAAAATGCCCAATGTTATCATTAGCCCGCACAACGCCTACAACACTTCCGAAGCGATTAAGCGCATAAACAAAACAACCGCTCAGAACATAATCGATTTTTGGTACGACAAAACGCCAAACGAAGTAATCCCGAAGCAAAAACCCATGGGCAAACTGCTCATAGTCCGTCACGGTGAATCAGAATGGAACGCTACTGGGCGGTGGTCGGGCATCACTGATGTGCATCTGAGTTCTAAAGGCTTCAAAGAGGCTACACTACTAGGGCGCGCTGTTGCCGAGCAGGATATTGAAATCAACCAAGCCTATTGCTCTGAGCAAATTCGTTCCCGCGAAACACTGGAGGGCATACTTAACGTTGCCCAGAAGTTCGACGTCGAAATCAGTACCGAAGGCGCGCTAAACGAGCGCGATTACGGAGAGTATACTGGCAAAAACAAATGGGAAATGAAGGAAATCCTAGGCGAGGAAGCTTTTAACAATCTCAGGCGTGGCTGGGATGTGGCGGTGCCTGGTGGCGAAACGCTCAAGGCAGTTTACGAGCGTGTGACTCCGTTCTATCAGGAAATTATCTTGCCACAGCTGCTGACTGGCAACAACATTTTGATTGTGGCGCACGGCAATAGCCTGCGAGCCTTGATGAAACACCTCGAATCCATCAGTGACGAATCCATCAGCCAACTGCAAATGATTTTTGGACAAATCATCATTTATGATGTCGACGAAAATGGACTAAGCAAAGGCTCGTCTGTGGTAGAGATTGATACCGAAATCTCACCCAACGCCTGAGGAGTTTTTAAGCTAGTGCGCGTTTTTCTAAGCTAGTTAGTATCGCCTGAGTGACTTCGTCTTTAATGAGTCCCCCGTCGATTTCGATGAGTAGATTCTTCTCACGGTACCATTCAATGACGGGCATGACCTTGTGGTGAAATTTCTCTAGCCTAGTGGATAAGACTTTACTATTGTCATCGGCGCGCTGTCCACGGTCGCCTAGCTTTTTAGCATTCTCAAATCGGGTGTAAACTTCTTCCTCGGATAAGGTTAAAAACACTACGGCTTTCGTGGGGTGGCCAGAGTTGGCGGTGGTCCTCATGATCACTTGCTGTTCTCCGTCGAGCCGACCAACTTCACTCAATATTAGTGGTCTGCCCTTGAATTTGGGGTTTGACAGATGAGGCAAGACAATGCTCTCGAACAGTTCAGTAGGGACTATTCCCCCTCCGGCCATGGCTTGCTGGACTTCGGGTTCGCCTTG
>CAYOYH010000008.1:16852-21395 GCA_964408165.1 uncultured Candidatus Saccharibacteria bacterium
CCAGAGAGCACCACGGCGCCTAATTTGTCAGCGAGTATTTGGGCTTGAGTGTCTTTCCCGGCAAAAGGCAGTCCAAAAATGTTGACAGAGCCTGCTCCGAGCCACTGGGCTATTGTTTCTATTTGCTGGTTCGTCATACTGGAGCCAATTGTAGCATTTTTGGTAGGAATTTTCCGCAATCACAAAGCAGTTATTATTATTTTAGTTTTTGCGACAGATTTTGTGCTAGAATTTATATTGAAATCAAGGGGGGCATTTAAAAGTGTACAAATACATAAAACGTTTCGAGGAGATATCGCTACCAGACATAGCGCAAGTTGGCGGGAAAAACGCTTCGCTGGGCGAAATGTACAAAAACCTGGCACCAAAAGGCGTGGGCCTGCCCAACGGCATGGCTACTACTTCAGAAGCTTACAATTATTTCATCGAACACTCTGGCGCTAGAGAAAAAATCAGAGAAACCCTAGAAGGCTTGGATGTTACAGATGTAGACGAGCTTAAAGTCCGAGGCGCCAAGATTAGAAAAATTATTCTGAGCTCTAAACTTCCAGAGGATTTTGAACAAGAAATCCGCGAAAGCTACAAAGAGCTAAGTCAAACCTGTGGACACCAAAATAATGATTTAGTAGTGGCTATTCGCTCCTCGGCCACTGCAGAAGATTTGCCCAATGCCTCTTTCGCTGGCCAGCAAGACACCTATTTAAACATTAGTGGCGAAGACAATGTGGTTCGCGCAGCGAAGAAATGCATCGCTTCGCTGTTTACTGACCGCGCTATTGTTTATCGGCACACCAACCATTTTGATCACATGCAAGTGGCGTTGTCTGTAGGTATTCAGCAAATGGTGGCAGTGCGATCAAAAGCCGCCGGTGTGATGTTCACCATCGACACCGAATCGGGCTTCAAAAACGCCATAGAGATTGCTTCTATTTATGGCATTGGCGAAAATATAGTCCAGGGGCGCGTTAGCCCAGACGAGTTTACGGTTTTTAAGCCAACAATGGCGATTTTGAAGAAAAAGCTCGGTACTAAAAAACTGAAGATGATTCCCGCGCCCAACAGCAAGCTCAGAAACGTTGCTGTGTCTCACGAGATGCAAGACCAGTATTCTTTGAATGACCAACAAATCCTGACTCTCGCCCAGTGGGGTTTGGAGATTGAAAAACACTACGGTAAACCAATGGATATCGAATGGGCGCTGGACGAAGACGACGACAGGCTCTACATAGTCCAAGCTCGACCAGAAACAGTTCAATCTCGGAAAAACCCTAATGTAGTCGAAGAGTGCCATCTGGTAGAAGAGGGCGAACGAATAGTTGTCGGCACTAGCGTCGGTGACAAGATTGGCACCGGCAAAGTAAATAAAATTATGAAAGTAAAAGACATCAGCTCGTTTAAAAAAGGCGACGTCTTAGTAACGGAAATGACCGACCCCGACTGGGTGCCAATAATGAAAATAGCTAGCGCCATCGTTACTAACAAGGGTGGACGAACCTGCCATGCGGCCATAGTTTCCAGAGAGCTTGGCGTTCCCTGCGTTGTTGGTACCGGCGATGCCACGCATGTAATCCCCGACAAAAGCCGTGTAACTGTCAGCTGTGCCGAGGGTAACGAAGGTCATGTTTACAAAGGTATTTTGAAGTACGAAGTGACCAAAACCAATGTCAAAGATCTCAAGCGTCCAAAAACGAAGATTATGATGAATATCGGCTCTCCGGATCTCGCCTTCAAATATTCGATGATTCCAAACGACGGCGTGGGGTTGGCTCGTGAGGAGTTTATCATCGACGAACACATTAAGATTCATCCACTAGCGTTGCTTCGCTTCGACGAAGTCAAAGACCGGCACGCCAAAACGCTGATTAACGATCTCACCAGAGGCTACGAAGATAAATCTGAGTATTTCGTGGACAAACTTGCCGAAGGCATTGCCATTTTAGGGGCAGCGTTTCATCCCAACGATGTGATTATCCGCTTCAGCGATTTCAAATCCAACGAATACGCCAATTTGATCGGCGGTCAGCAGTTCGAACCTGAGGAGAATAATCCAATGATTGGTTGGCGTGGCGCCAGTCGTTACTACAGCCAAGAATACAAAGAAGCGTTCGTGTTAGAATGCAAAGCTTTCAAAAAAGTTCGGGACGAAATGGGTCTAACAAACATCAAAGCGATGCTGCCTTTCGTGCGCAACCTAGATGAGGCTAAGAAAGTTCTACAAATCATGGCCCAAAGCGGACTCAAGCGCGGTGAAAACGGTTTCGAGGTCTACATGATGGTGGAAATACCGTCGAATGTAATCTTGGCCGAACAATTTGCTGAGCTTTTTGATGGGTTTTCTATCGGTTCAAACGACTTGACACAGCTGGTGCTCGGGGTAGACCGAGACAACCACACCATAGCTCATGTCTACGACGAAAACAACGAAGCGGTGAAGGAGATGATTCGTCAGGTGATCAGAGTCGCCAAGAAAACCAACACCAAGGTTGGTATCTGTGGTCAAGCGCCGTCCGACTATCCAGAGTTTGCCAAGTTTTTGGTGGAAGAAGGCATTGATAGCATTTCTCTCACTCCAGACACAGTGGTCAAAACAACCATTGCTACCAACAAGCTTGAGCAACACCGCCACCACTCCTAAAACGACTCTCATCACTCTGGTGCTTGGGGGTTTGTTGAGGCTGGCGCCGCAGTACCCCTAAGGGGCATATTCTGCATCTTCCCGGGTCGTGTTTTGCTGACCACCAGTTAGGTATTCATAATTTAGGCACCAGAGGCACGCCCCAAGCTTGCCGGGTTGTCTCTCGATTACAGGCACGGGCCTGTACGGCAGGTCTTACCTCGGAGAGATATTCATTTTCACCACAACCCCAGCGTCAGGAATCTAGAGGCTTTCTTTTCCACTTCGCGATTATTAAAATCGGCGCGCCAACCGGCAGGCTCGGTGTGCACGGCTAACACTTAGTCGCTATTTTAAGCAAAATGACCAAGCCACCAGCCTTTAATTTACTAAAGCTTTAGCGCGAACAAAGGTATATACTATCGGCATGGACGAAACCAAACCAGCTAAGAAAATAGTTATTGTCGAGGATAATGTCGCTCTGGCAGACATCTATAAAACACGCCTTGGCTTACTCGGGTATGAATGCTTGCTTGCCTACGACGGCATCGCCGCGCTCTATAGCATACAAAAAGAATTGCCAGATTTGGTGCTTTTGGATTTGATGGTTCCAGCCATCGCCGGCGATGAAGTGCTGAAAAGAATGCGCGCTAGCCAGTGGGGCAAAGAAATCCCAGTCCACATCATCTCTAATCTGAATGAAGAGGACGCCCCCGTCGGCATCCGCGAACTAGGCATAGAGGGCTATTCAATCAAAATTGATCTAAAAGACGACGATCTAGATAAAATCGTCAACGGTATTTTGAAGCCTACTGATTCCTAGTAGCTGGTTGGCTCCCAGCGCTCATCTCTCTTTGATAACGCTGTAGCTTCCGGTGACGAGGTGGCGATTTTTTTAGGGATAAATTCGCCAGTCACTTCCCCACTATCCTCGTAAACTCGAGTTTACGAGGATAGTAGTTGTGGTGGCGATTGTTGTTGTGGGTGCGCGCGAGTCAAGAATCCGCCAGCTGGCGGACCGAACGTTAAACCCGGCGGAGATTCATTATCCGGTTTTCAACGGCTCAACGCGTTGAGCCGTTGAGCAAAAGATACTGTTTTTAGAACACTCTGACATTCGCAAGAATAATGGAGTGTTATATTTTTCCTGCAGTGCGCCTGCCGATCAGCAATCTTTTAAGTTTTTTCGTAGTAAACATGTCGGCCGGTTCTGCCGATTTGTCGAATCTGCTCTTTGTCCTCTAGTGCATCTAAATATCTGGTAGCTGTCGCATCTGATACGCCAGTCAATTCTTCTACCTCAGTATTATTGATTTTTCCATTCTTGCGTAGAAATTCTAAAATCTTCTCCTTGTTCTGAGCTTTCTTCTTCGATTGCTTGGCAATCCAGCCATTGCCCTTGCGCCGAGCAAAAAAGTACCCCACTGCAAACGCAACAATAGCAACAATAATCACGATTATTAAATTCATGATTTCAATTGTAGCATGCCCTAGTAATTTTAAAGTATTTCCGTAAAGTCTCACCCCAAATGCGACTTTTTTTAGTAAGCTTTCGCTGGCTTCGACCTTCACCCCTCTGCCGCCTCCCGCCTACCGTCTACCGTCTACCCTACGACATTTAGCATTTAGGCATTTAACATTTGGGCATTTGGCTTCTAGATTCTGCCGTCTAACTCCATCCCCTGTGGCATTTCCAATTTCCTGTTTCCTGTTTCCTGTTTGCTGTTTCCCGCCTACCCTGTGGCATTTCCAATTTCCTGTTCCCCATTCCCCATTTCCTGTTTGCTGTTTGCTATTCCCTGTTCCCTATTCCCTATCGTCTATCGTCTATCGTCTACCGACATTAAAGAAAACTGATTAAAAAATAACTCGAGCTACACCGAGTAATGAGCTCGAGCTTTGTCCGTTACTCCTATCAAGTAACTAACG
>CAYOYH010000009.1:0-20858 GCA_964408165.1 uncultured Candidatus Saccharibacteria bacterium
ACATGATGCCCCGTATTTGATATGTTATTATACTATTAGTTGCCTCATCCTCGACTACACTGCTACTGCCGAGCGCTCCTTTATTCACTACTATACCAGCCAGCACTTCTTTGCCGTTTTCGCCAAGAGGGCGATCCAGCGAGTCTAGTGTCCATTTCCGTGCCAACAATTCTTCCACCTTATCTTCTGAAATTCCAAGCGCCTGCGACAATTCGTTGACGTCCAGAGGTTCACCTTCTCTACTCACTTCTTGTTCAAGACTGGCCAGCCTTCGTAGTAATTTTTTTTCGGTGTCCCTTAAATTCATCACTCCCAATCGAAAATTGGCAGTTTCCGTTTGTATGAACCGTCTAATCCACCAAGTAGCATACGTCGAGAATTTAAACCCAAGTTCTGGGTCAAACTTCTCAGCCGCGCGTATTAAGCCCATATTTCCAGCCTGGATTAGATCAAGCATTTCCACGCTACTGTTTAAATGCCTTCTGGCGATACTAACAGCTAGGCGCGTATTTCTCTGTACCATTTTGTTTATCGCTTGACCTCTTTGGGTTATCAACTCTTCCCTCTGGGTAGCTTCTAGGTCTGGCGACTCTAAGGCGCGCGTTGCTCCTTGAATAATCCGGCCTAACTCGCCTTCTTCGGCTTTAGTCATGAGTTCAAAATCACCAATGCTGGCAAGATACTCGGCAGTCGAATCAACCGTAGCTACCGCGCCTTCTTTAGGCGGACCGACGCACCCCAAGCCATCTAGTGCTCGCCCAGCTAGTATTTCTTTTCTCCGTCGCTGTGCAAACTCCATAATTTCAGAGTCGACAGTTGTCGGCTCTGTAGCAACAAGCGTAGCTAGCTCACCCAGTGGCTGCTCGGTTGTTTGAGGCACAGAGCCCTCTTTAAAATCAGGATTACTACCATTCTCATTAGTCATACACGATAACGATTAAACCAAGTACGGCAGTGTTTGTCAAGACCGGGTGCTTTCCATTTTCACCATGCCGGCTTCTTTCAGCGCACAGTACCAGCCAGCAGTAACAGTCTTGACGATGATAGGTGCTAGCGAATTGCGAGTTTGGCGGGCCAACTTGGTCGTCCAGCCCTTTTTGTAGAACTGTTCGTACATGTCCAGCATCGCTATTTCACGCGCCGAGCGCATGAAGTACTCTTCAATGCCAACTCTACAGGCTCGAGACAGCTCTTCGTCGCTGATATTGCCCAGCTTTATCTTGCTCGGCGCCAGAGTCATCACCACTCCCGCTTCAAACATGGCGTGCGTGGTCATCAGACCCTTGGCACCGTACATTTGCCAATTCTTCTTGACCGTTTCCTTCTTAGATTTGCCCTTCATGAGTAGCTTGCCCTTGACTGTTGTCCGGGTGTCTTTGTTCTCACCCCTAATGCTTTCCAGTTCTTCCTCGTACGGATAATGATGCGCTGGTGTTAAACCGTCCACCAATGCATGGGACAACCAGGCCGCCTCGAAGGCAGATTTCTCTATGTCTTTGGTCGCAAGTGCTTGAGTCAAATTTTCGTAATGTTCAGAAATCACCTTCACTAAGCCGGTGTCGTCTGGGTCAAAAGGATCGTAATAATGCCACGGTTCATCCTTGGCAGGAGATTTAACCTTAATGCCATCGGGGCCGTTTCGGCCTTCAAAATGCTGTATTTGCTTGAGCGAAGGGAAGTTTTTTAGCTGAGTACGGGTGGAGAGCGAACGCCACGAAGCACGGTTCACTTTTTGGTGAACCCCTAGCCAGTTGCCCGAATGGTTGAACATGGTTGTTCCTGAATACATTGCGCCTCCAGCGCAGGCTGAAAGTTACAGGTTGAAAGTTGAAGATGCCCAAATGACACTTTGGGCCATTTAACTTTATAAACTTTTAACTTTATGAACTTTATAACTTAATTTAAATTCGTTACTTTGCGCAGCTCGCCGACTCTGCGAGCAAGTCGAGGATATTGTACCAAATCCAACCCCAGTTTAATATACTTTTCGGCTGATTCTCTAGCCATAGATACCAGTTCATGATCCGTAAGTTTTGCCACCCGCAGATCTAGCACGCCGTGTTGCCGCGCCCCATAAATCTCGCCAGGACCTCTGAGTTCCAAATCCATCTCGGCTAGCTTGAAGCCGTCGATAGAGCTGGCAAAGGCCTGTATGCGCTTCGACGGCTTGGCCGAGGTGCTAGGAACCCCAAAACAATAGGCTTGGTGTTCAGAACGCCCCACTCTGCCCCGTAGTTGATGTAGTTGCGCTAGCCCAAACCGCTCCACCCCCTCTATCAACATGACCGTAGCGTTGGGCACATCAACACCAACCTCAACTACTGTTGTGGTAACTATCAGGTCGTATTTACCGGACCGAAAACCCTCCACAGTCGCCTCTTTTTGGTTAGCTTTTAGCTTGCCGTGCAAAAGGGCGATGTTTCGATGTTTGAAAGCGTCGGTATTTAGCAATTCGAACTCTTTTTCAACACTTTTAACTCCCAATTTGTCAGATTCACTTATCAGCGGACAAACCACGAAGGCTTGCCGACCAGCAGCCAGCTCAGCCTCTATTTTTTCGTACAGTTGCGGGCGTGAATTCGGCGAATGTATCTCGGTTATTATCGGCTTCCTGCCTTTGGGCATTTCGCGCAAAATACTAATGTCCAGCTCGCCGTACAACGTCAGTGCTAGGGAGCGCGGTATCGGCGTGGCGGTCATGGTCAAAACATGCGGCATGTAGCCGGCTTTTTTCATCAGTTCTTCGCGTTGCTCGACACCGAAACGATGCTGTTCGTCTACCACTAGCAGTCCTAAATTATTGAAGGCGACTTTTTTTGAAATAAGCGCTTGGGTGCCGACAATTAGCTGGGCTTTTCCTTTAGCGATGTCCTCTTGGGCTTGCTTCTTTTCACTGGCTTTGAGACTGCCCAGTAGTAGGACTGGTTTGACCTTGAATTGATCTAAAAGTTGCGACAAAGTCGCAAATTGTTGTCGTGCCAACATCTCTGTTGGAGCCATGTACGCCACTTGAAAACCATTCTCTAGCGCCATCAATATCGCCATTGCTGCTACTACTGTTTTGCCAGAGCCAGTGTCGCCTTCTAAAAGCCGGTTCATGGGCTGGTCTTTTTGCAAATCTTGCAGGATTTTCCAGGCAGCTTTTCGCTGGCAGTCAGTCATTTCAAACGGCAAGTCGGCAGTGAATTGCTGGGCAGCCTTTTGGTCGAACTTTATCGAACGCGTTTGACTCTGGGCGTTCTGGGTTTTATTCATCAGGCTGGCATAAGTAATCTCAAAGAGCTCTTCAAAGGCAATCCGCTTCTTTGCCCGCTCAAAACGCTCATAAGTACTGGGAAAGTGCATCTGCTCTACCGCTTCTAGGCGACTAACTAGCTTGTTCTCCTTGACCACCTGGGCTGGAAGTGTTTCCGGCAATTTTCTTATCAGCGGCAGAGTTTCGTAAACAAATTTGCGTATTTGGTGCGACTTCAAGCCTTTAGACTCTCTGTATACCGGCACTATGCGAGCAGTGTTTTTGGGGAAAGCGCTCACCAGTTCTGCCGCAGGGTTAGATAGTTGGTAGCGGTTGTAGCTAAAACTAAACTCACCAGACATGAAGTACCGGGTGTCTGGCTTTAACTGGTCTTTTCGGTACGGCTGGTTAAACCAAACCACCCGGGCTCGCTCGGTGTCGTCATAGATTGTCGCTTCAGTAATATGCATGCCCCGGCGAACATAGCGCGTAGTTACCCCCTCTACCTTAACTTCGACCGTTACCAACCCCGGCTGAATGTTTTTCAGAGTCGTTATTTTTGAATAATCGTCAAACCTTCGAGGAAAATTTTCAATCAAATCATCAACGGTCTCAATACCCGAAAGTTGCAAAATCGAAGCAACCTTCGGGCCAACGCCTTTGATGAACTGTATCTCTGAATCTAAAGTCATAAGTTTAGTTTAGCAAACTAATCTCGGGGTACCATTAATTGTGGCTAATTGGCATTATTTCCTGAAGTAATAATCTTTCGCAAGTCTGCAACAATATACACAACAATAAAGGTCATACTAGAAATAATTATCCAATTAATAAGAAAGTTTCGCATAACAAAATTCAACCCGCCGTCGCAATCACGATTTGTTCGCCCCTCTGTAGGCGTGTTGAAGTAGCTAAGTGGTAGCCCATGTTGTAGTACTTCCGTTTCGTACCCATCACTAAAACCAACGACATCAAGCCCAAAATTTGTATCAGGATAACAAATTGTTGAAACGGTTCTAGTTAAGCTGAAAGTGGCAAGCACTAGTGCTAACCCAATAACAACGCTAATTATTATAATTTTAATACTCTTCATGCCATTAATGTCGCTCTTGCAAAACGATGTTTACCTGCTTGAATAATGTCGCCGTTTTTGACTTCTAGTTCGTCCGATTCGACTTTTTCCTGATTCAACCTCACTGCTCCCTGCTCTAGCAACCTTCGAGCTTCAGATTTACTTGGCGCTAACCCTGCTTCCACTAGCAAATCCACTACCTTCCAATTGGCCGTTTCTAATTTTATAACCTTGATGTCGCTCGGAAGGTTACCCTCTTTAAACTGGCTATCAAATGCCTCGGCTGCCAATTTTGCTTTGTCTTCGCCGTGGTATAGCCCTGTAATTTCTTGAGCTAGGCGTGCTTTTATGTCGCGCGGGTTGCCACTACCTTCTAATTCCTGCTTCACCTTCTCGATTTCCTCGTTTGGAATTAATGTTGCCATCTCGTAGTAATGATTAATCATTTCGTCGGGTATTCGCATCACTTTGCCGTACATTTCACTAGTTTCGTCATCGAGCCAAATACAATTACCAGAAGTTTTGCTCATCTTCTGGCCATCGCTACCAAGCAACAGATCATAAATAATTATATTTTGCGGCTCTTGACCATGGGCTTTTTGCACCGTTCGCCCAGCTAAGACATTAAACAGTTGGTCATTGCCACCTATCTCTACATCGGCCTTGATCTCTACCGAATCGTAACCCTGAAGCAAGGCATAACTGAGCTCATGCAAGCCAACTCTGTCGCCTTTTTTCAGGCGCTTAGCAAAATTATCCCGCTCGGTCATCTGAGCCACACTGAAAAGATTTTGTAGCTCAAAAAATTTGCTTAGCGGCATCTCATTAAACCAATCGCCGTTTTGTACTACCTCGACTTTTTCCATATCCAGCACCCGCGACGCAAAATCACGGTAGTGTTCCATGTTCCCTAGCACTTCGTCGGCGCTAAGCATCGGCCGCTCAGATTCTTTGTCCGAAGTATCGCCGATCTGCCCGGTAAAGGTGCCGATAACCAGTACGACCTGATGCCCTAGCTCCTGAAAAGCCTTGAGCCGCCACAGATTCACGGCGTGACCGATAGTTAGACGCGAACCAGTGGGGTCGATGCCGAGTTTTATCCGCAGGGATTTGCCGGAAGCTAGTTTTTTTTCTAAATTTTCCTTGATCGCTACCTGCGTAGCACCTCTAAAGATAATTTGCTCGGGATTTTTCATACTTAATTTTAGTATATAACAATCCCAATACAAAAGCCCTAAATTCCTGACGGTGGATTGCTAAAAACCAAAAGCTTGCTTCTGTGATTGAAGCATACTTAGTGATATGTCGAGTGAGGAAAGTGGGCTTTTGGTCGCTAAAGCGTGACCAGGAATACAGGTTTTGTTTTGGAATTGCTACGCATCTGATAAACTAGCGCTAAACTTACACAAATTTAAAATTTACGAAAAAGGTTAATGAAACAATACAAACTACTCCAGATTGAAGACGAAAAACTTTGGAACGAAGCCTTAGTCGGTTTTGACAATTTTCACCTGTTGCAATCCTGGCAATGGGGAGAAATCAAGGCCATGCATGGCTGGCAGCCCAGCCGTTTTTTAATCAAAGAAAAGGGCAGGTACATTGCTGGCTTCCAGCTTCTAACAAAAAGAGTCCACCCTAAAGTCCCGATAACCATCGGCTACACTCCTCGTGGCCCTTTTTTCGATATTGACGCTGTAAATTTAAGCCGACTACTCTACACCGTGGAGCTAATGGCTAAAAAGCGAAACTGCGCCTATGTGAAAGTTGATGCTGATTTAGACGAAACCTCCCCGCACGGCATCAAATGGACCACGGCACTCAAACAAAACAGCTGGCGATTCAGCCCCCAGCAAGTGCAGATGAAAAACACTGGCCTCACCGACCTTCTGCCAGGCGACCCCGAAGGCGAGGAAAAACTCCTAGCCGGTATGAAAAAAACCTGGCGCTACAACACCCGCAGCTCTATAAAAAGAGGTGTTAGTATCCGCCAGGGCAACGCCAAGGACATTTCTAAATTCTACGCCCTGTACAAAAAGACCAGTGATCGGCACAGATTCAGCATCAGAGGGTCTGAATACTACAAGGAAGTCTATCGAGCCTTTAATGGCGGGGACTTGAGCGACTCGCTAGTCCTACTAGCCGAACATGAGCAGGAAGATCAGCCTCTGGGCAGTGCCATATTCGTAAAATTTGGCGACAAATGTTGGTATTTGTTTGCTGCTAGCTCTGGCAAACGACGAGCCGACATGCCCAATTATCCTTTGCAGTGGGAAGGGCTTAAATGGGCTCGCAGCGCTGGTGCCAGCGTTTACGATTGGGGCGGAGCGTCTCAGGATCTAGATAATCCAAACGATTCAATGGCGCAGGTCTGGCATTTCAAAAAAGGTTTTGGCGCCAAATTCTTTTCGGGTACAGGCGCCTGGGATAAGCCCTTCAGTACTGGACAATGGGCAGCCCTCCACATGCTAAATCGGCTGAGAAAATTAGCACGTCGATAGATATATTTTTCCATCCAAAAATGCTATACTCTTTTGGCAATTTTACGAGAATTTAGGTACTAAATGTCCAAGAAGAAAACAACTATAAACAATCTGAGAAACCTCGTCAACAAGACCACGAAGAAGGTCGAGAAGATTAAGGGTGGAGCCAGTAAGACGGCGGGGAATGCCGCTAAAAGCCAGAGGGTTAAAAGAAAGCCAAAGGCTAAAGATAGTAGCGTCAAACTCAGTCGCAACCGCAGTGCTTTGAGAAAAACCAATCGACACCACCAACGCCACACCAAAGCCCGAAAAAAAGCCGACTATCTAGCAACTCTGCCGAAATCTCCATTGAAACGCCTGGCTTACCGCTTCCACCCCAAGCCTTTTTTTAATTTTTGGTTTAGCAAGCGCGGTGGCATTATGGCACTAAAACTACTGGGAATATCGATAGCCGTCCTTGGAGTTTTCATTATCACCCTGTTTGCGTACTTCAGAAAAGACCTCCCCGACCCCACCACCCTAAGGTTCGACCAGTCAACTCGATTTTACGATAGAACCGGTGAAGTTCTGCTGTGGTCTGTCTTTGGAGACGAAAACCGAACATTACTGGAGTTCGGACAAATATCCGATTACGCCAAGTGGGCAGCTATCGCCATTGAAGATAAAGATTTCTACCAGCATCGAGGCTTCAGTATTAGTGGTATCTCGCGCGCTGCAGTTAGTCGGATTTTTGGCGACGGTAGTGGTGGCGGTGGATCGACCATCACCCAGCAGTTTGTCAAAAACTCACTAGTTGGTAGCGACTACACTATGGCGCGCAAAATTAAAGAACTAATCCTGGCCATCGAAATAGAGCGCCTCTACACCAAAGACGAAATACTAACTTTCTATCTAAACGAAATACCTTACGGTGTGACTGAATACGGCATTGAATCCGCTGCTCAGGGCTTTTTTAATAAGCCCGCTAGCGAACTAACCATCGACGAAGCCGCCATGCTGGCTGTTTTGCCAAATGCACCCTCTTTCTTTTCGCCTTACGGTCCGAACACCGACCAGCTCATTGAGCGTAGAGATTTGATTATTGGACTAATGCAGGAGCAGGGTTTCATCAGTAAGCAAAGGGCTCAAGAAGCCAAAGACACCGACACCCTTGCCAAGGTCATTCCGCTGGCTGAGCGCACTAAGTACAGAAATATCATAGCGCCGCATTTCATCTTGGAAGCTCAGAAACAGCTAACCGAAAGGTACGGCGACAAGTTAGTAATTAGAGGTGGCTTGACTGTCATCACCACCTTAGATGTGCGGTTACAGGAAATTGCCGAAGAAGCCGTCGCCAACAACATCAGCAGACTGGGCGGCATCGGTGCTGATAACGTAGCCTTCTCGGCCAGTGACCCAAGCAACGGCCAGGTGGTGGCTATGGTCGGAAGCCGCGATTTTGAACACCCAGAATTTGGCTCGTTCAATGTAGCTACCAGTCTGCGACAACCAGGGTCTAGCTTCAAGCCTTTTGTCTACGCCGAGATGTTTAAATCTGACCGCTGGGGTCCTGGAAGCGTAATTTTTGACACCCCAACGACTTTTGTTGATTACCGGCCTAGAAATGTCGATGGCGGCTTCAGGGGCGCCATGACTATACGCAGCGCCTTGGCTGAGTCTAGAAACATCCCTGCCGTTAAGGCCTTGCACATTGCTGGCATCCAAAACTCCATCGATCAAACTCGGCGACAGGGTATTTCCACTCTTAGTAGCCCCGACAAATATGGGCTTAGCCTGGTGCTGGGTTCGGCCGAAGTGAAACTGGTGGAACAAGTAAATGCCTACGCAGTTTTTGCTAACGGTGGTAAATACCACGAAAAAACATACATATTAAAAGTCACTAATTCTAGCGGTGAAGTCCTGGAGGAGTGGACCGAAACAAAGGGCAAACAAGTGCTCGATCCACAGATCGCCTATTCCATCACTAGTATCCTCGCTGATGTAAATGCCCGCGCTAGATTGTTTGGTGCTGGTAGCCCCTACGCAAATGTCAATGGGCTGACAATGGCGCTGAAAACTGGCACCACCGACCTCGAACGAGACGGCTGGATGATAGCCTACACTACCAGATTAGTTGCTGGCGCTTGGACCGGAAATAACGATAACCGCCCCATGTTCGGCAATTCGTTCACCATGGTTGGGTCAGTAATAACCGAATTTATGCGCCAAGCTCATGTCGGCCTTGAAAACGAACAATTTACTCGACCAGCTGGCATCAAAACAGTTTGGCTAAATTCCGAAACTGGGCGCCTCGCAGAAGGTGATGGCGACCGTCATAGCGACATCTTCCCTTCATGGTTTAGGGCTATTGGCAGAGCCGACTCCGAAGAAATAATTATCGACAGAATATCTGGAAACCTAGCTACCGAATGTACCCCAGAGCGAGCTCGTAAAATTTCAACTGAAAGCGGAGTACTGCCTGAGATACCAGAAACTGATCTGATGTTCCCATTCTGGGCAAGAAGCGCACCCTACGGCGCTGTTGGTTCGTCTAGAGAGGTGAGCGACGTTCATAGTTGTAGTGACGTTCTACCAACAGTGTCGGTCACTGCTACTGACAATGGCGGTGGACACTTTACCTTCAGCGCCGTCGTTGATGAAGGCACGCACCCGCTCCAAACCCTCAACTTCAAAGTGAATCGGCAGATTGTTTCTTCTGTAGAAATTAGCTCCAGTGGAACCTACGCCCACAACCATCAATTCTCCAGTACCGGCGAATTCACTGTGATCGCAGAGGTAATCGATTCGGTACTCTACGACAACCAAAACTCAACGACGGTTACTGTAACTTCAGTTGGCGGCTCCATCACTATTAATTCTCCGGGCGACGGCGCTACAATTGACGCTGGGAGCACCACGGTTTACTGGGATTCATTCTCTAGCGGCAGCCATTCACTTTGCTTTAGTAAAAACGGCGGAACATTTACCTGCCAGGCGGATTCAGGCAACGATAATGAAGAGAGCTTCTCTGCCGATCCGGAATCGAGCTACACTATCAAAATCATGCTCGACGGCACTTCTATTGAATCAACGCCCGTAAACTTCACTACTAATTAGTTTTTTTCTCGTCAGCCGAGATAGCGTTCATCAGTGATTCTTCGGGGTTATGTCTTCTGGGGCGTTGCCTCTTGCTGTGACTACGGTTTGTCGGCTTAGCGGTTTGTTCGATTTTAGGCGAACTGGATTTCCTGCTTGGCTGTAGCTTCGCCGAAGTATCCTGTTTGTATCTGGTCGGCTTGAGTGGCGTGTCCTGTCTGTAGTTATGCGGTTTGGTAGCTTTTTTGTACGCTGGTACGCTACTGTGTTTGGTCGAAGGCTTGGGGGTGGTTACTGATCTTGGTGAATCCACCGGGGTAGCAAACATCATTTTGCCAGCCACCGTCTGAAGCGTTCGACTAAATTCAACCTTTACTTTTTTGCCCACTAGGCGTGCTCCACTTTCGACAACAACCATCGTTCCGTCGTCTAGATAGGCAACTCCCTGGCCTCTTTCGCTACCTTTTTGGATAACTTTAAGCTCCAGGACTTCGCCAGGCAGTATCACTGGTCGGAGCGACCGAGCAAGTTCGTTAACATTTAGCACTTTTAGACCTTCAATCTCGGCTACTTTTCCAAGGTTGTAATCGGTAGTGAACAAAAACCCCTTTTCCTGTTTAGTCAGGGCGATTAGTTTGTCGTCAACTTCCTCTATATTCGGGAACTTATCGCGGTTGATGATGATACGCACATTTTTCAACTCTTGAAGCTCTTTGATGACATCCATGCCGAAGCGAGCTCGTTCTCTTTTGAACGAATTTGAACCGTCGGCTAGATGTTGGAGCTCGGCTATCACAAATTGAGCAACTATTAGTCTGTTGGGTATGAAGCCGGTTCTAGCGACTGGCAAGACTCGCCCGTCAATAATGGCGCTAGTGTCCATGATTACTGGTGGCTCTACCACTTTCGTAGATTCATTTTTTTTAAACATTGATTTTCCTTTCTTAAACTTTTAAGCGCGCTTGGCGCTGAGATAGGCGTTTAGTGCTTGACGCACGGTGGTGACTTCGTGGACAAAACTTTGCTTTTTCTTCTGCTTGGGGCCGATGGTGGCTTTGAAGCCTAGTTTCTTAGCCTCGGCTATCCGCTGTTCCATAGCTTGGACGTGGCGCACCTCGCCCGAGAGTCCGACTTCGCCAAAGACTACGGCATCGTCCTTTAGCTCCATGCCTTTAGTTGCCGAAGCCAGCGCCATGCACACTGCCAGATCTGCAGCTGGTTCGCTAGCACTTATCCCGCCTACGATATTTATAAATACGTCTTTGTCCCCGAGGTTTAGCTTGGTGCGGCGAGTGAGCATTGCAATCAACAGGTTGAGTCGATTGAGATCAAACCCTGAGGCCGTACGTTTAGGATAACCGAAATTTGTCGCGGTGACCAGTGCCTGCACTTCCACCAGCAGTGGTCGAGTGCCTTCCATAATCGCCAACACCACCGAGCCATCACTGACTTGGCGTTCCGCTAGTAGCGCCGCCGAAGGGTTGTCGACAGCCATCAAACCTTTGTCGGTCATTTCAAATATCCCAGCTTCGTTGGTGGAGCCGTATCGGTTTTTTATGCATCTGAGTAGCTTAAAACCGCCATACCTGTCGCCCTCTAGGTTCATCACTACATCCACTAGGTGTTCCAAAATCTTCGGCCCGGCGATGTTGCCCTGCTTAGTCACATGGCCGACCAAAATCAGTGCCGTCGAAGAAGTTTTGGCCACTCTGGTCAATAGTTGAGCGCTGTTAGTAATCTGACTAACCGAGCCCGCGCCCGAAGCCACAGCCGAAGTGGCAATGGCCTGGATTGAGTCCACGATGACCAGTTTATATTCGCCAGAAGCAATTGTTGCCGCTATATCGTCTGTAGAGGTGGAGGCAACAACTTCTAGCTGTTTGTGGTCGGTGCCCAGTCGCTCACTGCGAAGTTTGAGCTGCATTACCGATTCCTCGGCACTGACATATAAAACCTTATGCTTCTTGGCTACCTTGTGCGCTACTTGAAGAAGGATGGTCGATTTACCAATGCCTGGTTCGCCAGCAATTAGATTGATGCTGGCCTCGACAAAGCCGCCGCCTAACACTTGATCGATTTCTTTTATGTCCGTCTTTATCCGCGAAGTATCTTTGCTAGGCTGGACATCAACTATTTTCGTTGGCATTAATCTTTGTGCATTTTTGAGTACTTTTCCCGCGCCAGCAACGCTTAGTTGTTCGACAAGAGTATCCCAATTATTACAAGAATTGCACTTACCGCTCCATTTGCCATGCACCACTCCGCAAGACTGACAGACATACTGCGTACCTTTTCCCATGGGGGTTAGTATATCGCAGATAGGAGTTAGACGACAGCCCCGATGCTTTGATCGAGGCTCCGATTGTAGCGTCGGAGACGATAGATTCTGGACAATAGAACTTAGACGCTAGACGACAGATTCTAGAAGCCAGCGGCGTGGTCCCGCTAGTTAGTGGAGGAGGTGAGGGTCGCTGTACAGCGGAGGGAGGCGAGAGGTCCGAGGTCCGAGCTGGGAGTTCGCAGTTAGAGCTTAGGGCTTGGAGCCGAGAGCTTGGAGTTTCTTATTTCCTGCTTTTTTCTGTCGTCTGCTCTGTGGCATTTCCTATTCCCTATTCCCTGTTTGCTGTTTGCTGTTTCCTGTTTCCTGTTTCCTATTTCCTGTTTGCTGTTTGCTGTTTGCTGTTTGCTGTATTCTAGATTCTATCGTCTAACCTCGTTCCCTGCGTTTCTTCCTTGCCATCGATTAGTCCGATGATAAGAAGTGAAGGATTTATCGTCTAGAGCCGAGGATGTCTGAGGAGCGATTAGCGACGAGTTCCGCAGGCTAGGTGAATCATTTACTTCTTAGTCATAGCGACTATGAGCCCCTGGCAAGTGGTTTTGTATTACTTTTGCCACCAAAAGTAATGATGGGGCGTGCTGCCGAAACAGCACTTTTTGGTTCTTTGGAAAAGAACGCTCTTTTGTTCATCAAAAGTAATGATGGGGTACGCTGCTGCCGAAACAGTGCAAAAGAATTAATTACAATTTTTCAAACTTAGAATCTAAACCTTGTATCAGCTCGTTTTTAGTAATCGCCTGCGAGTTGCGCGCTTCTACTTTGCTGTTGTGTCTTGAAATCAAAATTTCGTAGCCATCTAGCAATGAATTATAGTTGGCAACTAGAGTGTTAAACGCCGGTACGCCGGCGTTGTAAGCCGGTATGTCCCCAGCTGCGCGCAGTGCTTCTAATCTGTCGGACTGGGCATTAACATCTAGCCCTAGAGCCGTAATCGTGTTTTCTTGCTGGCTAATTTGAGTTCTCAAGACTGCTATTTCCTGATCTAGCTTTTCAATGCTGTTGTTGATGTCCGAAAAAACCTGCTCATAACTCTCCGATATGGCTATAACTCGACTGCGATCATAGAAAAACTGCAAATAATGCTCCTCCAGTTCCGGCAGTAGCTCCGCCACTTCCGTGCCGAAAATTGAATGCATTTCATTGTGTATCGTGCTTATATCATGAGCTCGATATATCTCTAGTAAACTCAAGATGCGCGGGCTAGTAATCAGAGTCATCTGTTCATCTAAAAGACGGTACAGAATCTGCTTTTCACTGCTGCTAAAACGAGTATGCACTGCATGTAGCATCTCATGCGCGGCCGTAACCTCCTCTACGCCTTTCAGACGAGGGTCGACTACGTCAAAAATATGTATTCTGCCGGCAGCGTAGCAGCCTATCACTAGGCTTTTTTCTGGAACGGGGCAGTTTAGATTGAACTCTTCTCCGGAGCTAAGTTGTGGCTTGGTGACATAGAAAACTCGACGCGCATAAGCCGTCATAGAGGTGTCATCGGCGAACCCCACAACATACTGAGGTGGAGTATAGTTGCGCAAAGCAACCCAATCGCTCAGAACGTACTGGTTAGTTAAAATCCACCAGCCGCCTAAAAGGGTGGTGGCCAACAGAAGAAATTGTAGTATTTTTTTGCCCATGACCTCAAAGAGTATATCAACTATTCGGACGCAAGGCTAAAACTCAATTTATCGTTTTTCACAGTCACCTTCACGATGTCGCCACTGTTGTATTTTTCTGAAATTAGCCTTTCGGCTATTGTATCCTCAATTCGGTCTTGGATTACTCGACGCAGTGGTCGCACGCCATTCATCGGATCGTAGCCCAACTGCGTTAATTTGGCTCTTGCGCTAGGAGTTACCTTGAGACCCAAATGTTTACTGCGTAATCGACTCTCTAGGTCTTTGAGCTGCAAATTCAGTATTGTAGAGACATTCTTTTTGCTTAGAGCGCTAAAAACGATGGTGCTGTCTATGCGATTGAGCAGTTCTGGGCGCATCATTTCGCTCAAATCTTCAAGCACTAGCTCGCTGTTTTCCTGATGCAAAGTCAGCAGCTCCTTTTTGTCGCCGTCAGTCTGAGCTCTAAAACCCAGCGAGGCCTCACGGCGAAGTTTGTCGGCGCCAATATTGGAAGTCATAATCACAACGGTGTTGGTGAAATCTATCTTCCGGCCTTTAGCATCGGACAAGTAGCCATCTTCTAAAATTTGCAACAAAATATTGAAAACTTCGGGGTGAGCCTTTTCGATTTCATCAAACAGCACTAAAGAATACGGGTTTCGACGAATTTTGTCAGTCAGCTGTCCGCCTTCTTCGTAGCCTATGTAGCCGGCCGGAGAACCAACCAAGCGAGCAATAGTATGCTTTTCACCAAATTCGCTCATGTCTATTTTTACCAATGCGTCTTGGCTGGCGTAAACTTCTTTGGCCAAAACTCGAGCCAGCTCAGTCTTCCCTACCCCTGTAGGACCGAGAAAAATGAACGAGCCAACAGGACGGCGCGAATCACCTATGCCAGAGCGGTTTCTGCGAATAGCTTTGGCGACAGCTTCTACCGCCTTCTTTTGCCCAACAACATGCTTGGAAAGATGCTTCTCCAGATTGCTCAGATATTTGGCTTCAGATTTCTTGATACGATTCACTGGCACACCGGTCGTTGTGGCCACAACTGCGGCAATGTCATCGCTAGTTATTTTCAGGCGACTGCTACGGTTGTATTTAGCTTTTTGTTCGGTCAGTTCGACTTCAATCTGGCTCATGCGAGTTTTGTATTTAGCTGCTCGCTCATAATCCTGAGTCTCCACGGCCCCGTCCATGCTAGAAGTCGTAACCTTCAGCTCACGCATCAAACGGCGCACATTCTTCGGTGTTTTACCCCTCTCTACCCGAGCATGGGCCGACGCTTCGTCTATCAGATCGATGGCTTTATCCGGCATGAAACGATCGTTGATATAGCGCTTAGCCAAATTAGCCGCGCCCACTACTACTTCATCTTCTATGACTACGCCGTGATACTGCTCGTAGTGCTTTTTCAGGCCTCGCAATATGGCGATGGTCTCGCTAAGTGTGGCTTCAGGTACGGTTATCGGCTGGAAGCGACGCTCCAGTGCGGCATCTTTTTCGATGTATTTGGAATATTCGTCCAAAGTAGTGGCGCCAACGACCTGAATATCCCCACGGGAAAGTGCCGGCTTTAAAATGTTGGCAGCATCGAGGGCGCCCTCGGCTGCGCCAGCACCGACAAGTAAATGCATTTCGTCAATAAATACAATGGTACTTTTGTCCTCCAAAAGCTCACTCATAATTCGCTTGAGTCTCTCCTCGAACTCACCTCGGTATTTAGTGCCGGCAATCATGCCTGCCAAATCCAGAGTCATAACTCTTTTGTCTATCATTGCGTCTGGTACTTCTTCGCTGATGATAAGTTGAGCCAGACCTTCAACAATGGCCGTTTTACCAACGCCCGGCTCGCCTATGAGCACCGGATTATTCTTAGTGCGACGGTTCAAGATGGTTATCATTCTCTTTATTTGTGGCTCACGCCCAATCACAGGATCTAGCTCACCCTTGCGAGCTTTGTCGGTGATATCAATACCAAAAAACTCAAGCAAACTTCCGCCCCGCACCTTACGTTTCTTGGTTTTAGTCGAACCCTGCCGTCCATTATCAAATTCGTACTGTTGACGCCCCAAGTAGCTCTCTACCTCTGCTAGAAGTATTTCATAGTCAATACTCATGCCCCGCAGCAACGACACCGCGCGAGTGTTTTTTTGGTTTAAGATGCTATAGAGAATGTGCTCCGTACCGCAGAATTCCTGGCTAAACTCCTGGGCTATTTGCCAAGACATGCTCAGAGTAAGCTTGGCTGTTTCACTAAGTGGCCTAGGGTCGGCGGTACTGATAATTACAGTTTTGGGTGATAAGTTTAGCGCCGTTTTGGCCTTCTGCAAAGTCACGCCCGAGTTTTCCAACATCTTTGAGGCAACAGAAGTTTCCTGCGCCAAGACTCCCAGCAAGATGTGCTCGGTGCCAATGAACGGCGAGCCGAAGCCTCGCGAAATCACGTCGGCATGACGCAAACTATCTCTAGCGTTTTCCGATAAGTGATTAATGAATTCTGGAAATCCCTCAGGTGTCATTTGTATACTATGCCTCTATTTATCGAACATTGAAATTGTAACGAATTAGCACTCACGATACAAGAGTGCTAGCAAATATTCGCTAGAACTGCTTCATTGCAGTGCCGATAGATTCATTTTGACGAGAATCCTACCTGAGGAGTAGCTTCGCTACTTCGATGGTGGCTCGTAGTCAAAAGGGAGCTAGCGGTGCTGTGAGGGAGTAGTTATTGCGGATATTTTGTTAGTGCTCTTGTATCTACGGTCAAGAGTGCTAGCAAATATTCGCTAGAACTGCTTCATTGCAGTGCCGATAGATTCATTTTGACGAGAATCCTACCCAAAGCGTAGCTTTTTACCTTCGTTCTTTTCTCGCAACCTTGCTGTACTGCTAACTTTCAAATGGCTGGCTTTTCAGTCTGCACTTTCTTTAGCGTCCTTGGATTTTTCTTCATCGGCAGTTTTTTCTTTGGTGGCTTTCGTTTTCTTGGTAGTTTTCTTAGTGTCCGTCGCTTCGTCGTCAGCTTTTTCTTCCTCACTTGAGCTATCTTCGGCTGATTCTTGGTCGTTTTCATCAATAGCTGCCAACAGCGAATCTTCAACATTTTGTCGGGTGCGCGGTTTGGCTGGTTTTTCTTCCTCTGTTTTGGCGCTGGATTTTACTTCACCAGCTGATTCGATATCGATATCGTAACCAACCAGTTTAGATGCCAAGCGCACATTCTGTCCGCCCTTGCCAATAGCTATAGATAGCTGGTCATCGGCAACTTTAACAACAGCTTTTTTGACAGCTTCTTTAATCTCTACCGAGACTACTTCTGTAGGTGAGAGGGCATTGCTAATGAATGTTTTCAGATCTTCGTCATAGGTAATGATGTCGATCTTTTCTTGATCGCCAATCTCGCTCATCACTGCCTGAACCCGGGTTCCGTGACCACCGACAAATGTCCCCACAGGGTCAACGCCAGGTACGCTAGAGGCTACAGCCAGTTTAGTGCGGACACCAGCTTCGCGGGCGATGACTTTTATCTCCACGGCACCATTTTCCATTTCTGGCACTTCGTTTTTGAACAGAAACTCTACAAACTCGGTGTTGGCTCGGCTAAGAATTAGCTGCGGCCCTCTGTTGCCGCGCTCGACATCTTTTAAAAATACTTTAATTCGTGAGCCGACAGAATAGTATTCGCCTTGAATCTGTTCGCTCATGGGCATTATTCCCTGAGCCTTGCCCAGCTCTATGCGTACCACGCGCTGTTCGACGCGTTGTATGGTGCCGTTTAGTACCGAACCAATCTTGTCGCTGTATTCTTCCAACACCACTTCTCGCTCGGCTTCACGCAGTTTTTGTAAAATAACTTGCTTGGCCGTTTGAGCGGCGACTCTTCCGAAAGATTCCGGCTTGTCTACCAGCTCCACGGTCTCGCCTACTTTGGCGTTTTTGCGTACAGCCTGGGCTTCGGTCAATGAAATTTCGGTATGTTCATTTTCAACATCATTAACTACTAGCTTGTGTAAAATTACTTTGACATCGCCAGTGTTGGTGTTAATTTGCGCCGTTACTTCCTGATCGCGGTCACCATTGTCACGGCGCCACGCAGCAGCAATAGCCGCTTCGACTACTTCGTGAACCAGCTCTGGTGAAAGGTTCTTTTCCTCGGCGATTGATTTTATCGCTAGCACTAATTGTTTGGTTTGTAGTTCCATGATTCCTCACTTTCGTTCGTCATGTATAAAGTATGGTGTATACGATATATATGCCTTGTAAATTAAAATCTCCGACCTCGACGGCCGGAAAAGTACACCTTGAATATAACGCACAAAACCTCCTTGGTCAACTTGAACTTCCAGTGAAACTTTAGCTAAAAAGTCAAACCTTGCATACTCCAGGACTTACCCCTAGCCTGCCTGACTGCACCATGCCTGTACTCGACGAACAGTCAGGCAGGACAAATCGTTTGTGGAAGTTTTGGCTTGGCAACAATTCTTGTCATTGTCTGAGTTCCCTATCAGGGCGAGTACGCGAATTACTCCACGCAATGTTCCTAGCAAAATGACGACAGAAAGCTATCGAATTACAGCGCCCCTCAGGTTCTTTTTGAAGCAATTTTGTATACATTTTTTCTGTGCGCGATCAAAACCACGAAAACTTCTTTCTCGTTTTCTATGAGATACGCCACTCGGTAATCACCAACTCGCAAACTGCGGAAGCCGAGCAGTGAACAGCGAAGGGGTTTTCCGAAAAGTTCCGGCTTAGTGACAAGTTTCTCCTCTATCGCTTTTTTGACACGATTTTGCACTGTTTTTGAAAGTATTGTGACGTCGTTTTTGACTCGCCTATCGTACCGAACCAAAAACATGCGCTATTTCCACACCTTGCTGTGTGATAGCCGAGTGCCTTTTGTTTTGTAGCGCTCGGTAGCGATTTTGTCGATAAGAGTGTCCTCCTCAATCTCTAGCCCAATACGAAGAAGCTCAGCCGCCTTCGTAGCCTGGGGTACTTTGTCGCGACGCGCTAATCTTATAAGTGCCTCGTCCACATCAGAAGCAAGAGAGATGTTTAACCTTTTCTTTGTTGTAGCCATGTTGTTGATGAGTGTACCAAAAGTGTATCACCTGTGTCAAGCAGAGCAGGTTGCAACCGTCTAATCTCCAAAACAATTCCCGGGTTTTTACTGTTAGCCTGCCCACTCATAACTCAGTTGCGGAGACCGGGAGACTAATTAGTATAGACAAGCATCTACAGAGTGAGGTTTTGAGGTAGATAGAAGTTTAAGATGTGATTGAAAAAGAGAGGTTCGTTACCGCGGGGCAACGGTCTTTTTCAAAAAAACTGTAGTCCTATCTACCTGAGGTGAGAAGAAAGTTTTCAACCTCGAAAAGTGAGAGCGCAGCGCCGCTCGTCACCTATCGAGCGTACACGCTTTAGTTTAATTACCTTCTTTTTTGGCGACTAGGTTCCTGAGAACCCAAAACGAGAAACAAATCCCGATTGCTGCCAGCAGCGTCGCTAGGGAGCCTTTTGACCACTCGACGTTATCTGCAATCATAAGGATCGCAGCGCCGGCGCCTATCATAGGGCCCACTACGATGACGGCATAGCCGATCACCGTTGCTAATTTCGAGATGACTTTCATCTTCTACCTCCTTTGTTGTTCAAGGAAGTTAGCTCCGCCCGGAGCCCCTCTAACTAAGCGTCTCAATATACCACGAACAGCGCTTTCTGTCAATGTTTTTCGAGGACTTTAACTGGAGTCAAATCGACGCTTTACTTATCCCAAACAAAGCCGTTGCCAAAATGCCCCCACTTAGCGGTTTCGGCAAACTGTGGCTTCCGAAGATCTAGAAATTTGATTATCCCTTTTGGAGTTAAATCGTAGCCCTCGACCAACTCTTCTTTGCCATCTACAACTACTGTTGCCTGCACCGGCTCAGCCACGCCAATGGCATAGGCTAAGTAACAATACACTTCGTTGGCTTGACGCTTTTTCAAGTAATCGACTGCTACTTTGCGCGCCATATAGGCTGCCGAGCGATCGACTTTGGTGGCATCTTTACCAGAAAAACAGCCACCGCCAAGTGGTATACGCGGACCGTAGTTGTCTACTGCCAATTTCCGCCCCGTCAGACCAACATCAGAATCAAAACCACCTTGACCCCACTCACCAGCCGGATTGGCAAACACTTTCACCGCCCCGACCGTTTCTTTGCCACCAAGCCATTTTTCGATTATTTCCTCAAGTTCCTGGCTCTTGGAGTGCTGAAAGCTAGCCACTACCGACTGCACTTTGATGCCGTCTATTGTTACTTGTGTTTTCCCGTCGTGGGGGAATTTTTTATAAATTAGTTTGTTCAACTCTCTAGATAAATCTGCCTCCAGGGGTATCAAGCTTTTTGTTTCACCGGTAGCGTAGCCAACCATTATGCCCTGATCGCCGGCACCGCCAGAGTCTACCCCGCCGGCTATTTCTGGGCTCTGCTGAACCACATTTACCCAAACCTCGAAATCTTTTGGTATAAACCGCCGAGCTATCGCTTGATAATCCACTTTGGCGGTGGTAGTAACTTCGCCGGTTACCAAAACTTTCTGGTGGCCACCAACTGTTTCTATGGCCACTCGTGAAAACTGATCTTGTTTCAAAATCTCATCTAAAACACTATCCGATATTTGATCACAAATTTTGTCCGGGTGCTTTGGCGACACCGATTCTGCTGTTCTTAACATTAAAAAACCTCTCTCCATTTAGAGAAAGGCATCGTTTTTGCTTGATGGTTGATATCGATTCAGGTCATTTGTTATTCGCGAGAAGCTCAAGGGAGTTGTACGAGTAGTACTACGACTGAGCATCGGAGCGAAAACATATGAACTGGACGATAAGTTTTCAGGGTGAGGAGCTTCGCTCTTCAGCAGTGAAAATGATCAGCCGTCTAGCCACATCTTTCCCTACGGGTTGGATTAAGCACCTTCCGTCGATGGACGGAGGTTGCCGGCAGGTCATAGGGCCAATTCCCTCACTGCACTCTTGATATTATTTTGTTAACAA
>CAYOYH010000010.1:0-20615 GCA_964408165.1 uncultured Candidatus Saccharibacteria bacterium
TTCTTGAAAAGAACATTACCCATTAGCTGTCGAAAAAGACAATGCGGTGCGCTGGTATTAGCAGCGCCTTTTGTCTGCCGGTAGACGTTCAAGCTTTTCCCCAAAGAAAGACACCCCTTTCTGGGGTGTCTTCCAACTAACTTTTTGGTTTTAAAGACTATTTTTTGGAGTCAAAAAATAGGCAAACGCTTTCATACCTAGTATCAACCCGACTATTGGCCCGAGTACATAGGCCCAGCTGAGTGATTCAATAGATATGGCGACAGCGGGGTTGAGGATTCCGTTTGCTGCTACTGATGCAAACAAAATACCTAGAGTCAACGAACCGCCAATAGCAAAGGCTTGGTCAAACCCTTTTAACTTCCAGTGCACTGCGGCAGCGATACCGAAGCCGAAGATTAGCGCACCCAAGAATTCCGCAAAGAATGTGCGGTAATCACCGGTAGCTGCAACTTGAGCTACAAGAGTTCCGTCTAGCAGCGAATTCATTGCTACCCACGCAGTTAGAGCACCTGCAGCTTGGGCAATGATGTAGCCAGCGGCTGTTGAGAGCTCGATTTTCTTTACACTGAGCAACCCAATGGTTACTGCTGGGTTGATATGTGAGCCAGAAATTCTGCCGATGATTAGCACAAAAAGCACTAAAGTAGCACCAGCCACCACAGCTGTTGGTACTCCTGGCAAGTACCCGTTTAACGAAGCCAAAACAGCTAATGCAAGTCCGAAAGTACCTACAAACTCAGCTACCAGAGCCCCTTTATTAATATTATTTATGGACATGAACACCTCCATTCCTTATTTGTATAATAAAAATACCACAAAAGTCCGACTAAAAAAAGCGTTTGTCATGGTCCACACGATGAGCGCCACTTCTGCTTTTAGTTTGTCTTGGTATTCATTGGGTGTCGAATAATCTAGGGATTGATGGGGGCGGTAGTCGTGGTACTTACCAGAGCCAGCTGTCTACGGGGGCTGGCTGATTAGCTAGGTCTTGGGCTACTCCACCCCATTGAATACACTCACGCTCTTTAAGTTACCGATGAAGCACTCAACAGGGGGCTTGTCCTTCAGGTATTCTTACTCTAGCCCAGTAGTCCTGGGATAACCACACCAATCCGAGCTTGGGTGCCTGTCCCTACAAGTCGTATACGCCTCCCTGTCTAGAAATTAGTACTATTTTAGAAGTGGCGCTTGTCTATCGTGAGCCTGGACAGCGCGCTTGCAAAAATTGACAAACATTCGGTATTATGAGAGAATAGTAGCGGAAAAGAGGAGTTTATGCCATTTATTAAGAGGTTTTTACCAGGCGTTGTTGTCGCTAGCATTGTAGTAGTACTTAGCTTGTGGTCAAATTCACTGGTCAATTCATCTGTTGTTGAGCTAAATTTCATGCCCCCGAGGCATGCTGTGTCGGCTGAACCTAGTTCTGTTAACGACACTTCTGTTGACTATACCTTTGCCAGCACTGAAAGAGTCACCTCTCAGCTAATAACCAGCAATCCGACATCTTTCTCTAACCGGAGCTTTAGTTGGACGACAGCCAATGCCCAGGAACTTCCAAATATGAAAAAGCTAATTAGCTATGAACTCGAAAACTATTCCGATTCTTTCCTGGACGCCATTGGCGTGCGACGAATAATACTTGTCGACAATATAGTGAATAGGGCCAATCAGCCGATGCTTGGCTTTGCCGATCCACTTAGAGGTGACATTTATCTAAATACCGTAGAAGTCGTGGGTGAGTTTTCTAGAGCTATAACAGCCGAACAAACTCTTCATCATGAGCTAGCCCACCTCCTCGCCTATACAAAGTATAGCTACTGGTTCGACAGAGACAGTGGGTGGCGGGAGTTTAGCCAGAATCATGTCTATGGCGTGATTAGCGGCAACAGCGAATTTTTTCCAAAAAATGGGTTTGTTAGTCGCTACAGTATGACTTCGCCCAGCGAGGACTTCGCTGAAGTCTTCAGCCTGATGTATACAAATCACTTCATGGCACTGCTTAAAGAGGAGTCTAAGAACAGCTACTCGCTAAGCAAGAAGGTTCGGTTTGTGTACGAAGTTATTTCCTATGCGGATCTGGCTCAGTGTCGGGCGACTTTTCAGATTTTCGATCAAGTATGCGATTAATTGTTTGAGTCAGAGATTTGTTTTCTTCTTCCTGATTTTTAATGTAGTAGGTCAGTGCCGCAACTAAACTTACTAGCGTGGCGATGGTAATAATTATCGCCCATGGTGTTTGCTGGAAATCTTTAGTCACCGAAACCGAGAAGTAGTGAGTGTTTTGACAACCACGAGAATCTTCAATAGTAATACTGCCATTGTGTTGACCGATGTCTTTGTAGACATGATGATAGGCGATGTCTTTGTCTCGGTGTAGAGTAATATTTTCAATATTGCCATCTCCCCAGTCTAGTAGAACTTGATATGGGGGCTGCCCAGACAGAAGATCTATTTTCAGGTTGACTCCGTCGTTGCGTCGTAAGCCCCAGAACCGATAATCTTCCAGTTTGAACAATGGCCTGCAAGAAGCTACATCTCCACTAAAAAATATCAAAACCGATTCTGAGAATTCGGTACAGGTGTCGTCGATGCAAGCGCGGGTAGTTAGCGAATTCTGGGAATCGGTCATATTGAAAATGAAATTCCAATCGCCGAGCGGGTTGGAGAAAGCTGAGCCAATCAGCCTGTCGCCAGCGAAGAGCTCTATTTGGGTATTGGCGGGACCAATGCCGCTAATAGTAATCTGCTTAGAGCTAGAAAGGCTGCGGTCTTTAGGGCTAGTAATCCGAGGAGTAGTTAATTCACTAGGGTAGAGATTGCCTTGGTCTCCCCTGAAGCGCTGTGCAGTTCTAAAAATGTATGTATCAGATTCTTCACTAAGTTGACCGTTGACTTCAGCGATTACCGTATAGGTATGCGTACCGAGTGCGTAGAGTGAGGTGTCGGCGATAATCCACCAGTTGCCGAGTTCGTTGGCCGTATCCACCAGGGTGAAGTTGTTGTTGATGTTCAGATTCACGCGAGCGTTCGGGCAGGTGAAGCCTCTGAAAATCAGGTGGTCGCCAATAACAACCGGGTCTTTGTCGTGGTATACGGTTGGTGGCAAAAATACACTCAGGAAATTATCTTCATGCGCCTTCAAAGAAGTAGTAAACTGCGCAGTAGAAGAAATGTTCTGGAACCTGTCTTCCTGGAAGATTTGGATTCTGGTAAGCCCATGCCCTTGTGATCCAATGAGCCTGGAGAAATAACCGAAGTTATTCGCTACCACAGCACCAATCGGCGTGTTGTTGTCGAATATAGTTACGAATGCGCTTGGCGACGCGCAACCGCTAATCTCCAGAGTGCCTTCGGGGACGGTCAGCCTAATCGGTTCACCAGTAGCTTCAGTCGGGACGCCGCTTGGGACTGTGGTTGTCCCATCGTCTGCGGATACTAAATCGCTGGCAATTGTTAGCGACACCAGTAATCCTGTGATTAAAATCAGCCTAATTATCGGGTTTTTCAAATCACCACTACCTGTTTTCGTTTATACGATTTCTCCTAGGGGGAGAGCTGTTCGAAGACTATTTACCTGAGAGAGCTTTGCCAGCTCTGGACAGACGCCCGCGGTATCTAATTCCTAGGTACACTAGCAGTATAGCACCTAGCGTCAGTGGTACGATTACTTTGTAGGGAAAGACCGTGAACGAAGTAGTGTCAGTTAGTATGACGTTGTCGGAACCGTAGACCATTGTTAAGTCAGCCGTGTAGTGTCCAACGGTGAAGCCACCTGGAGCCCATTCGTTAACAAGTTTTCTAGTTGAGTTAGGGAGTACGTTTCTTTCATCTAAATCGATCGTAGCTACTACGTTGCCGAACATGTTTTTGATTTCGATAGTTCCGCTAGGCTTAAAGTGAACATTGCCGTTATTTGTGACACGGGTTTCTAGCAGGATAGGGCCTTTCTCCCAGAAGGAATCGGTGGTGAAACTGGAGATTTCGGCGGATTCTACGATGTCACCAGACACACTTACTAAGATGAGTGGTCCGATCTCTTGGCTAACTACCGCACCCGAACCGTCAATGTCGATCGGGTTGGTCTGAACGATTACTGAACCAAGATGACTGCCGGGTTCGGCGTCAAAGGGCAGGTTAATTGTGAAATCAAAAACCTGGGAACCTCGCGCTGGTACGGCAACTTCGGCTGGACTAACTGTAGTCCAGTGAGCTAGCGAGTGTGGTTCGCCTTCTTGGATAAGATTAATGCCACCTTCTTCGCCTCTGGGTGTGAAGTTCTTTGGTGTGGCGCTAAGAGTTAGCTCTATATCGGTACCGTTAACGATTTTGAAGCTTTCGGTTACTGAGTCGCCGGGGTCGGCGCTTACTTCAAAGACTTGCGGGCTGACACTTAATGCTATAGTGCCTGTTTCCTGTTGTGCTTGTGAGAATCCAGTAAAAACTGCCATAGCCGACAACATTATACCCGCTACCATAAAATGTAATTTGTATTTCATCTACTCCTCCAAAATTGATGTTGTAATATAGTTTAACTGTTTGACTTGCACTTCTCAAGCCTTTCTTTGCCCTGATTACTTGTTGATTGAAATCCCAGGTAGTTCCTAGAGCTAGGACAGACAATTGGCATTCGTCATTCAACTCTTAGCATTTAGCATCTAACTTTCCTTACTCTAACTTCAGTATCCGCTCTCTATTTTTTCCCCATTCTAACTTCTAATATGTAGCCACCACGGTGTAGATTATAGTAGTGCTGTAAGTACCAGCCGGAGTGTCGGTAGCAATACCTACTTGCTGACCAACACGAACTGTCTCTGAACCAGCTGTAGCTGCTGCATTAGTCATCACTTGTTCGTTCAGAGTAGTGAAGCCAGCCCAGGTGTTAGCGGTAAATTGTGTAAGATCAGTATCTTCAGTAGTGTAACCCCACGCCTCGGTGCCAGCTGCTGGGAAAGAGGTTGGTATAGCGTTGGTGCCGGTGTGGTTGGTAATGGCATTGGCGCCTGCGTTCGTAAGTGCAGCCGTGTGCCGTAGGTACACGTTATACCCACCAGCGGCATTGGTCGTTACGGTTAAATCATGCGCTGAGATACCGTTGGCGGAAGTTGTCACCGCCGTTCCGAAGTCAATTCCAGTGGCGCTAGACAAAATAGAAGTAGTGGTACCGTTTATTAGCTGGCCAGATGCAACAGCATTGACTACGAAGGTCAGTGTTGGCTCAATAGTTAGCGAAACCAGCGTCCCGTCTTTATAGGCAAAAGCCATGGTTACGGTGTCAACTTCGTTACCGTTAGTACAAGCAACATCACTGTAGGTAGTCATTAGGCCGTAGTAAGTTTGATCAGTGGTGCCGTTAGTCACAGCTCCCCAGACGATGTTACCGTTAGCAGTCGGGGTTTGACCAGTGACAAAGGAAGCACTCAGTGTGCCGTTGGTAGTGTTTTGCACTGTCCAGTTGGCCGCCGTAATTAGCGTAGAGGAATCTAGAGTTGAATTAGTGGTAACAATGCCGGTTGGTACCGTGCCCAATCCGTTAGCTTGACTATTTAGTACAACCTCCATACATCGAATAGTTGTGGCGGTAGTGAAGCCAGAGGCTGTGATCGTATAGGTTGATGTTGTAGCGGTGCGGGGGTCGCTAAGTTCTATCGACGCCGAGGTCAGTGTTGCCGCTGAAACCGAGAGTATGTTACCAAAAATCATCATAGCTGTAGCCACAACAACCACCGTTTGAAGCAGGCGTTTTCTTACTAATGTTAGGGGTCTATCCATAGGGTTACTCCTTGTTTGTTTTTATTGTTTTTTGTTCTGCACCACCCAATACTGTTACTTCAGAGAGGGCTAAAGCATGAGTAATTTATAACATACCCAGAGCGCTTACTCAACATCGCTGTTGGCGAGGATGTGGATAACCTTGATTGTTAACGAACGATTATTTGTTTCTTCTTGGAGCTGTCTTTTGGCGGTAATTTCGATTTCTGTCGTGGTTGGCGTGGCGAAGCAGGGCTTAATAAATCATCAATTTTCGACGAACTCATCGAGAGACGAGCTAAGTCCTCGGGCTTATTTTCTGATCGCCGCCGAGCTTTTCTGGCGTTTGCGTACTGATTGCCGGGTTCACGAAGCTTCCTTAATGCCATTTTTGCGGGCTTGCGGACTGCTAGCATCACTAGTCCTAGGCTTAGTAAAAACATCGATGTACTAAAAAGTAAGCTCGGTGCATCGGGCATAAGTATGGTAGTTCCGCTACTGAGCGAAACTTGCTGCGTGGGGGTGCCGTAACTGATGTCAACTACGATTTCGTGAATACCGATATGTCCGTCATTAGACCAGTTAGCGGTGAAGCTTTTAATAGTACCGGGCAGAACTAGCTGAGCCGGTATCTGGGTGCGCTGGACAAGTTCATTGTGCCTGTTGTACAGCTTGATGGTTGCCGAAGGCAGAATGTGCACATTTCCAGTGTTTGAAATTTCAAATTCTAGAGTTTGGTTGTCTCCAAAAACGAAGAAGGGCAGGGTAAGCTCGCTGATACTGGCGTCTTCGACAATCAAGCCAGCAACGGTTATTAGAGCCAGCGAAGACAGGACTGGCGTAACTACTGGGCCCAAAGAAGCCTGCTGAGCAACACTAGTTGTAGTAAAAGTAATCAAAGAATAATGACCGCCCGGGCTGGCGTCTGGCGGAACCAAAAACTGTACATCTACTTCGCGAACTTCACCGGCATTTAAAAGGAGTTGTCTTTCTTTGTCTAACAGCCAAGTTGAGGCGTCAGTGTCTCGGCGCTTTTCTTGATCGATTTTTGGATCGTTGGGGATTAGCGACTGCGAGTCAACCTCTACGCTAACCGGTTGGTCGGAGATGTTTTGGATTGATATGCTCGTTGATACTGTAGTTCCAGGCTCAGCAAATAAATCAATAATCGCCGGCACAATAGCCAGCCCGAGCTCATTTTTAGTCTCACTGGCACTGGCGCTGAGTGGCAACATAGCTCCTGCTAGCAGGCCGATGAAAATTGGTAAAATCAATAGTTTATTTAGCATCAATAGACTGCCGTTACCGTAAATATTATCGTGGTTCTGTAGTTGCCAGGCTCTTGGTCGGCCGTCGTTGTAACTCGGTGAGTTATAACGAAATTTTCGTTGATTATCGGCGTACCGGACACTAGGGCAGTGTGGTCGGCGACGATATCACCCGGAGCGCTCAGAGAATATGGCGCATAGCAGGGCGGGTTGCCACCACCCAAACAGGGGAGGCTAACGAAGATATTTGAGCCTTGGATCAAGCTGTCGTTTGAAGTGTAACCGAAACCAAAATCACCAATCTGCCAACCAGCGGGCGCTGCATAAGTACCGCCACTAAACATTGGTATTGTGGCTGAGTACTGGTTGGTTAGAGGTCCCGTTACCCAGGCACGAATAATGTAGCCGTTGTAGGCGTTAGTGCTAGTGGTTAGCGTAGTCGACTTAACAGAAGTGTGGTTGTTGCCTGCACCTAATGCGTCGAACTGAACTTCATTAGGTGTGCTGGTGAAGCTGAGTGTTGGTGCCACAAACTGACCATCTGATGAAATGACGGCAGAGACGTTGCCGGCGTTGTCTGTAGCTCGGACATTGAAATAGTGCACCTGCGAAGTGTTAAGTGTTAGGAGGTTGCTGGTCACGGAAGCCGTAGCGCCAGTGCTCGTCCAGCTTTTGATATCGGTCGCGCCAATACTAGTGCCTATGGAATATTCGTAAAAACCTAGACCAGAAGCGGTGAAATTGAAGTTGTCCCAGTTAGCATTGAGAGTTGAGAGAGAGCCGTTGTTGTAGTCTATGTCTACGGCGATGATACTGCCGTCGTAGACTACCCCGCCGGTAGGTATAGAAGTGTCGATTCCGACGTCCCGGGCAGACTCCCCGTTGCCACCGTAACTCACCCAGGAAGAATACAGTCCAGCGCCGTCTAGAGTTCTGGCTTGCCAATGGTACTGGGAGGCGTCCACCAGTCCGGGCATGGTCACGCTAGCGCTTAGCGGAGTACCAGAATATATCACTGGTGCTGAGCATAAATCTTCGGAATTTACGAAGGCAGTGCCGATTTCCTTAATCTCAATACAGAGCTGGACGGTGTCTATGGTATTTGCGTCAGAAACATCAGCTGTGAATTTAACAGAATTCTCGTTGGTCCAATTGCCAGTTGCCAGAGCGGTGTCGTCGGTTTTGGTCTGCGCCAAAGCGGTAGGGGTGCTTGGTGCTAGGTTGATACCAGATGTCGACAAAGTAGGGTAGACGGTGTAGTTGATGGTTTCTCCGGTGCCTATGATCATTCGGAAGCAATAAGTTGCTCCCAAAGACGCGGCATGGTTTTCGATAGTCCAGTCCCATTCACCGCGCTGACCAGTGTTAATAGCGTTGGGATTGTTCGGCGCATTATTCCTCTCCACATAAGACTGAAGAACATTGCCAGCTTGGTTTAGTAGTGAAGTGGTCAAATTGTCTCCACTGACTGGCGTAGGATTATCAAAACCACGCCAAGCCGTAGCTGATCCTGGCGCACCAACGTCGAGCCAACCAGTAATCGCGCTACAGGTGGTCGAGCGCACGCCATATTGCAATTTAAAACTGCTAGAATCAGCAGGCATATTTTCTGCGCCGGCTTGCAAACCGATGCGTATTCGACTGCTGTCGTTGAGGGCGACACCGGTTAGCTCAGTATTCTCTGCCGCCAGAGCTCCGCCAGGCTGAACCGAATCGGCCTGGGCATAAAAACGATAAGTGTCTTGATCTAGCGAGAAATTGGACATAAACAAACCTGGTTCTATAGCCAGCCAAGCAACGGTGTCGGCGGCATGTGTGTCACAGGTGTCGGCAGCATCTATTTCACAGTAACGAATATCAGCGCCGGTAGTGGTTACGTTTCTGCCTTCGTCAATCTCAACATCTTGACCACCATTATCTGTTTGCGAAGCTACTAAAAGTACAGGGGTTGACGAGAAAGCTGGAGTGAACGTCACTGCAGTCCAGGTGCTGTCACGAATAGACACAGTGCCGCTTCGGGTTTGGACTCCAAACGGATTTTGGTTCTGGTCAAAAGCTACCCAACCTATAGTTTCAGTGCCGTGCGCAGGGTCACACAGGTCGTTGCTTCCCTGCAGGTGCTCACAAAGACCAGAGTTAAAATTCGAGGCCGAGGTATTGCGGATTACTACTTCAGTGGGTTGTTCGATGTCGTTGACGGTGTTTACATTAGCCAAAACGATGGGTGTAGCTGAGAATGCTGGCGAGAAACTGGTGGTGACGTTGGTGTGATCTGCTCTGCCAGAAGTAGTGAAGGTGCCGGCGTCGATACCAGCCGTGGAAGAAGCCACCGCAGCGTCAATCACCATGTAGCCTACAATTTCGCTGGGGTGGGCGTCACAGCCGTTGGATGCCGAACCTTCAGATTCACAAATACGCATTTGAGCTGAAGTTGAGGTAATGTTCTGCGCCTCAAACACTAAAGCCGGCTGGCCACTATGCGAATTAGAAAGACCGACTACCACCGGAGTAGTGTAAGTGCCGGTGAAATTAACGGTAGTCCAGCCGCCGTCTACAGCCGAATTAAACGAGCCAGTTTCGCCCAGCCCACTTGGCAGGGAAGTTGTTGTACTGGACATTACAATCAGCGGCGGGGCTCGGTAGCCGTCTAGTAGTTGTCCGCCAGCTAAATCGTAGACTCTAAAACAATAAGTGTGACCAGCCACAGCGTGGTCGGTGGCCTGGATACTGTATTCCAGTTCGGTGTAGTGCAGGCTGGGAAGTGGTCCAATCAAACCAGTGGTGTCTGCCAGGTCTCGCCCTTCACCATTTACGTAGATGTAGCCTTCGGAGTTTACCAGCAGCCCTGGCGAAGTAGCTTGACCATCGGGATCGATATTGATGGTCGGCGCCATCGCTATGGCATCGGTGGCGTCGCCGACTCCCACCCAGTTTGATGCGCCAGAACAGGAAGCTCCAATGGCTCCAGCACTGGAAAATTGCAGCTCGTATGTTCGAGTGACAGATTCAATGGCATCGCCAATATTAGCAATGACGAAACGAAGCCTCAAAGTATCTCGCTTAGTTACATCACCGATGGCATTGGAATTTTCGGCTGCTAGAAAACCACCACTAGTGTTCAAGGGAGTGCTGTCATCTCGCCACTGAAAATGCAATTGTTCGGTGAATGGAGTGGTGAATTCTATGTTGTCAAAATCGATGGACTGAAACCAAGCTGGGAAGGGCTGACCGGCGTAGGCTCGCCAGTATTTGATGTTGGTCGGCGTGGTATGCCGTAGCCCCCACGCACCGGATCTTGAGTAAGCCTGACCAGTGCCGCCACTACCGGTATAAACCAGCGGGATTCGTTGGCCGCTGGTGTAGCGAACAGTGGCAGAGGTATTGTTGTAGGTTTCAGCAGATATGCTGGCGTCGACAGCTTGGTTTAATTCTTGGTAGCCGGTGCTTGCCCCCCCGTCACCATCTACTTTGAAGCGATAATCAACTGCCAAGTTAGCGTGCTCCATGACGTAAATTTGGAAATCGCGTCCCGGCGCTCTCATGGCTCCCTCGGCGCCGACTGCCACTCTGGTTTCAGTGGTGTTTTGCGCTACGCCGTTACCTAGAGTTATTAACTGTCCCATGGAGCCATCTCCAAGACCGTCGTCGCGGGTGTGTCCGTTGCCCCAGACCCAAGTATTGTTTCTAGTAACCGAAGCTATAGTAGCGGTGTTATATTCACCAGTCGCGTTGGCACCATCACCGGAATTTGTGCCAGTAACGTTAGCTGTTTGTACCGTCCAACTAGTACCCCAGTTTACGATATAAGTGGTTATGATACCGCCAAAGGGTGCGCGGTTTTCGGCACCGAATCTTTCATATCGGATTTGGTTAGAACCAACTTTCTCAATCTTGACCCCTAGCGAAGTGGCGTAGTTGTTGGCACTGGTGCCGCCAGTGATTTCAAATCCACCACCGTATCTACCGCCGAACGGCACCGTGTTTGTGCCATGATTAGCTAAAAGAGTATCAGTAACTGTTTGCAAAGCGTTGGCACCACCGTTGGTGAAGGTGACCTCGCGAACCTCCGCCAGAGTGAAACCGTTGACAGAACAATCCAACATACACTCCACCACCACTACTGTACCGATCCAGTCGTTATCCGGTGAGCCGCGTCTTAATTCTAGTTGAGAGGACGACGTAACAGTCCCAAAGTTATTATGAGGGTCGCCACTAACCCGGACTGAATCATCATCTGGACCGCGGCTAGCTGTCGAATTTGCTGGACCGGAAATCATAGTGAAGTAGTTTGGTTGTAGGGCATTGGTTAGCCCTAGTGCGTAGTTTGTGCCAGTGAACACTCCTGGTTCAATCTCGTAGGTCGTTACCCGGAAAACATTCACAGCATCGCCGGCGATTTGCCAGCTACGAACTTCGCGCCACTGTTCCTGCCCGTTGGTCTCGATTAACAATGGGCCAAGTAGATAGAATTCTGGTGCGATGTCTGGTGCGTCGAAGCGATAACCAATAGTTACGGTTTCGCCGGCGCTCAGATTCAGATTCCACCGCAGTGAGCGGGTGTCGCCGTTGACCTCCATTTGATCGAAGGCCTTGCTGAATTGACTGGGAGTTACGGTGAAACTGGCGGGCATCGTCTCGGTGAAGGTGCCGGAAAAAGAGGCGTTCGCCGTAATGTCGATGGTCATTGGGTAATCGACAATAGGGAAGATGCGCGTTGGCCCATTTCTGCTAACAACGAACGGTGAATTTTCTTCAACTAAAACTCGGTCAACTATGGTGAAACTTCCATTAGCGGTGATGGCTGTGAGTTCTAAAATGTATTCGCCCGGAACTCCAAATTGGTAGCTGGTTTCATAGTCTGGAGTAATATGGGGCCCATACTTTTCACAGGTGTCATTTTTGACAATCGTTAAATCGTTGGTTGAGAAATTAGTAGAACCATCGGGGCCGGTGACTTTGAGATTTATCTGTGCATCACAAATTGTGGCGCCGGTTTCATCAAGTACTGTCATCATCAAACGGCCGGTCTCGCCCGGCGCATATATTGTTTTGTTAGTGTTGAGCGCTAAGACTCCCCAAAGAAAATCCTGACTTAGGCGTTGAGTGGAGCCATCAGCAGTAGTCACATCCATTTTAAGCAAGTAACGCCCTGGGTCAGCGCTACGTGGCATAGCCACAGGTACATTCCATTTGTCAGTGTTGTTTAGACTAACATCTCTCCACTGGGCTTTACCGACACCGCCAGCCACCACATTACCGGCGCTGTCGACTATGGTGGTGCTAACAGTTATTTGCGGTGCGTTCGCATCATCACGCAGAGCACTGCCAACGTTGCTAACAATCCCCTGAACAATACCGTCGTTCGGATCTTTGACACTTAATTCGAAAATCATTTCTTCATCTGGCGAGAGGAGAGGGATAGTCTCCTCAATAACTTTACCGATGCCGTCTAAGGCTCTTAGCTCCAGCTCCTTGTCCAGCCCAATTTTATAAGTCAGGAAAACACTGTCTATGCTAAGTGCGACGGAGTTTACGGTGTCTTTAGCGGTTGCGATTCTGACAGACAGTCGAGAAATATCCTCAGTGTAGTGGTCTGGCAACAGTATGGCTAAGTGAGATTCCGGCGAGCCGAGTAACGAGGTGTCGATGATGTGAAGCAGCTGCCAGGTTTCACCGCGATCGGCGGAAATTTCGATTTCCAACAAACGATTCTCAATCTCTGGTTGCGTCGCTCCGAAGATATTCGGCAGAATTGGCGTACTTCTGCCATCTATTCGAACTGGCTCCCTAGTGTCATAGTCAGCGGCTACTGGTTCGATAGTTGGCTCTGTTTCAACCAGCACTGGCTCAGCTACACCTGAGGCTACTAGTTCCGATTCTGTTACGGGCGGCGCTTCTGGCTCTGTTGCCAAAGAGGCCATCTCCAAAGCTCTTAGAGAAAAGTTCACCGCAGTTGCGGTTCGGATGTCGTCGGGAGCTCGGAAGCCTAGGCAGGTTAAAGAACCCTGCACGTCAGTGGTGTTGGCTGAAACCCTTTCGGTTATTCGATTGGGCGGTTCAGTAAATCCCACACTGGGCTGACCCTCTGCTTCGGCGGTGTTTGTCCAGCCATTCACAGACACACACTGCGTTGAGGGAACGCTAATGAGCGAGCCGACATCAGATATATTGGCGCGTACAATCGGCACCAGAACCAGTAGCCCTACCGCCACCAGTAGGCTGCCGTAAATAGTTTTTTCCCGTACAGACAAAGGGCTCCAAAGGTCAGCAATGACACTTCGTCGCTTACCCAAAGCTCTCTTTCGGTGCACCTTGCGGCGCTTAAAAATTCCCCTCACTAGTCTTCCTCAAATATTTTTGATATTATTTTTCGAGACGGCTTATTTTAAAGCTAGTGCTATTTTAACGTCCGCGGGTGCGAATAACAACGGATTCATAATTTATAAATATTTATATATAAGTAAAAAACCGCTAAGTTTGATGTGCTTAGCGGTTAGTTGCCAGTAATTATACTACGGTTGCAATGTTGGCAAAAACGATCGCAACACTGACTAGTGCTATGGCGATGGTCCGCAGCTCAACGCCTTTTTGGCGCTGGTAGGCTATTGGTTCATGCATTTGGTTCTTTCTTTTTATTTTATTATTTTTTGTTTTGATTTTTCGCTAGTTCAGCGATTAACCATGTCTATAGACTAACACGCTTATGCTTATTTGTCAAGAAGATTGTGAAGCTAGAAGCTAGACGACAGATGCTTGATGTCAGAAAACAGCGGTAGATGGAGAAAGAATTGGAATTTAGCCAAGCACACTTACTGTTCGGCAAGCACTCTCCTGTCTAACTTCTAACTTCTATTTGCGCTCCAGGAGGTCGATGATTAAAGCTGCTGTCCAGGAAAAATTTTTAGCACCAGTGCCAGAGCCATCAATTGGCGAAAAGTATTCATAAAAACCATGCTCCTCAACTAGCGCAAAGCTTTGCTGGCGGATATGTTCGGCTTCTGCCTCATAGCCGTATTGCTTCAGACCGTCAATCATCAGCCAGTTGGTGTTTATCCAGGTTGGGCCTTGCCAGTATCGGCGGTGATTGAAGTAGCTAGAGCTGAGCGGGACACTGGGCACGGGGAACTTTGGCCAGTATTTGAGTTCGCTTTTCATAGTAGAGACCAGTTTTTTGGCGCGTTTTTTAGAAATGGCACCAGAATACAGTGGCATTAGCGAACCGATATATTCCTCGCGGATCCATTCTTTAGTTACGAAGTTGCGGGCATAGTAGGTTTGATCTTCTTCGCACCAGAGCTGCTCCAGAGCGCCATCGGCTTTTTCGAAAACTTCACGCAGGTCTTTAGGTATGGTTTCGCCGATTTCTGAAGCGATGTCGCTCAGGATATGGTTATTACGGACGAGTATTGAGTTGAAAAACACATCGTTGATGGCGAAGTGAGCTCGCCGGATTATTTCGTTGGAATCGTATTTTTTGCGCCTTAGGCGTCGCTGGGCGTGGAAGAGGAGTAGTGAAACTCGGGTAGAAATTCTCTCGGCCGCCGGTACGAGTTTGGTGTCTTGTCTGAAAACACTAAAGAGCTTGTCGAGCTTCAACCAGCCCACGAGTTTTATCCAGAACGGTGTGGCATTGTGCTCCATTTCGTTCATCCAGGGCGAGGTGTTGTCTAGACCGGTTTCCCAAGGGTGAATTAGCACCACCAAGCCTTCCCCGCGCGGGTCACGCTCGCGGTAAAACCAGCCGTGGTAGTGCAGTAGTGCTGCGAACACCTCGCCGTAGAAATGTTGGCGCTCTTTGATTTTCATTTTTTCACCGATTCTTAGTACCGTTTCGGCGATGACTGGTGGCTGGGTTATACCAGTGGTCTGTATGCCAGGCGGGGCTACGGGCGAAACTTGCGATTTCCAAATGTGGGCACCAGTTATCAAGCTAGAATGTTCGTCAAAAATCATGTGCGGAATCATGCCGTTTGACCACTGACCACGGAGGAGAGAAATTATTTCTTTTTTGGCACGGTTGGTGTCGTAGTGGGCGATGCCAATGGCGCTAAAGCAACTATCCCACAGCCATTGATGTGGATACAAACCTTCGGCGGGGCGCGTCCAACCACCAAGGTCGTTGTCTTTTAATACGGTTTTCGCTTTCTCAAGCAAAAGCGTTTTGTACATATGTGAAATGATACAGCCTCAGTTAGTATCTAGCCAGCGTTGGTTTAGTTATTCACACATTTCGCACTTTCAATTTCAACCCCCCAGGAGTCCTAGCAGCACAGCCATCTTGCAGTTTTTCTGTTGTCACCCCACCCTCCTTTTCAACGGCTCAACGCGTTGAGCCGTTGAAACACTCCAGCATACTGGAGTGCGGAAAGCAAAGTGCGAAATGTGTGTTATTTAAAATTCCTGAAACTAACCGGGAAGTCGAATTTGGCTCCCTTGATCAAGTCCATGGCGTCTTGGAGCTGGTCTTTTTTGGCGCTGGACACTCGGACTTCGTCGCCCTGAATCTGGGTCTTAACTTTCGGTAACTGGTCGCGGACGAGCTTGGTAATCTTTTTGGCTCTTTCCTGGTCCAGCCCTTTTCGGAAGCTGATAATCCAGGTCATTTTGAGGCTGGAAATTTCTGGCTCTGCCGAGGTATCAAAAACCTTTTGGCTGACGCTGCGAGTGGCGGCTTTTTTGCGGAGCATTTCCATGATGGCATCTAGGTGGTACTGGGTGTCGCCAGTAATCTTCAGAGAATCTTTTTCGCCAGAAGCAAACTCAATCGCCGCGCTAGTACCCTTGAAATCATAGCGGGTGAGTATTTCACGGCGTGCCTGGTCGACGACATTGTTCATTTCTGAAGCGTCGTAGTCGCTCACTGCGTCAAACGAAAAACTCTTTGCCATACTTATTTAGTATATAGAATATAGAATCTAGAAGCTAGAATTAACAAAGCAAGGTATAATCCTTTTCAAGATGAGCAAAGCAAATAATGACATAGATGATGTCCGAAAAGAACTGACAGAGAGAGTTAAGAAATCGTCTGAGCCGCGCACAGTTTTGCGGGCGCCAGAATTAAAAAGTCTTTTCCAGAAGTTGACCAACTTGCCTGCTGACGATCGCGCCAAGTTTGGTCAGGAAATCAATTCACTGAAAAATGAATTACTGAAATTAGTGCAAGACAAAGAGGACGCTGCCCGCCACCAAGATATACGGCCGATAGATTTAAGCGCGCCTTTCGATGTCAATGTCCCAGCACAAAAAAAGCCACGACTGTTGCCCACAGAACTAGGTTCTAGGCACCCGGTGGTTACCGAGCTTAAGACAATAAAAGACATCTTTGTGCGCATGGGTTTCAATGTCGAGGAAAGTCGTCAAATAGACGACGATTATCATATGTTTGGGGCGCTCAATTTCCCCAAAGACCACCCCGCGCGGGACGATTACGACACTTTCGTGACCGAGGAAGGTTTGATATTGCCAGCCCACACCTCAACGATGCAAAACCGAGTACTAAGGGCCTACGATTTGCCAGTGCGCGTGGTTATGCCCGGCAGAGTATTTCGCAACGAAGACCTTGACGCGACGCACGAACACACCTTTCATCAGGTAGAGGGTGTTTATGTTGACCAAAACATTACGCTTGGCGACATGCTCGGCACACTGGTGGCGTTTTTGGAAGAATATTTTGGGCAAGCTATCGAGTATAAAACACAGCCGTTTTTCTTCCCATTCGTCGAGCCTGGACTGGAGTTTTTGATTAAAAAACCCGAAGCCCTGAAGAAAAAAGGCGAGACCGAAAGCTGGCTGGAAATAATGGGTTGTGGCATGATTCACCCCGCCGTACTCCAAGAAGCCGGCATCGACCCCGAGAAATATTCTGGTTTTGCCTGGGGTATGGGTGTCGAGCGGATGGTAATGCTCAAATACGGCGTCGAGGATATCCGACATTTCATGAGTGGAAACCTAGATTTCTTGAGGCAATTTTCGTGAAAGTAAGTTTAAACCTCATCAAGCAGTTGACTCGGGTGAAACTGGGCAACGAAGAACTGCTGAGCCGCATTAATTCAAGGCTGGCAGAAGTTGAAGGAACCGAGAGCCTAGCCGACAAATACCAGGGTATTTTGGTGGCAGAGATAAAAAAAGCCAAAGCCCATCCAGACGCCGACAAGCTTGGTGTTTACCAGGTGTACGACGGCAAGAATACTACTCAAGTGATAGCTGGCGACAAAACGCTCAAAGTTGGCGACAAGGTTGCCTACATGGCGCCAGGACTGACGGTGCCGTCGACTTTTTATGAGCCAAAACCTTTCACGCTCAGGAAGGTAAAACTTCGTGGCCAAGATTCAAACGGCATGATTGGCTCAGCCAAAGAATTAGATTTCGGCGACGATCACGACACAGTTTTGAAACTCGACACCAAAAAACCAGCTGGAACTACCCTAGTTGAGGCTTACGACCTCGACGATTTAATAATCGATATCGACAACAAAACTTTGACGCATCGACCCGATTGTTTTGGTTTGATCGGTTTTGCCCGCGAAGTGGCTGGTATCCAAGATCTGCAGTTTAAATCGCCACCCTGGCTACTAGATACGGCGAAACCTCCCAAGAGTAGCAATTCTCTAAAACTAAGTGTCAAAAACGAAGTACCCCAAAGTTGCCCATCGTATCTAGCCGTAGCTCTTAAAAATGTAGAAGTCAAAGACTCTTCAGTCCAGCTGATGTCCTACCTCAGCCGAGTTGGCATCCGGCCGATAAACAACATCGTTGACATGACCAACTACTACATGGTGCTGAGCGGACAGCCATTGCATGCTTTTGACTACGACAAGGTTGCCGGAAGTAAAATAACTATTCGCTACCCTAAAAAAGGTGAAAGATTAACGCTTTTAGATGGCAGAGAAGTTGAAATCTACGAAAAAGCGGTGACAATCTGCGACGATAACGGCCCGATTGCGCTGGGCGGAGTGATGGGTGGAGCTAACAGCGAGATAAGCGCCCAGACTAAGAATATTGTCATTGAATGTGCCAACTTCGACATGTATAGCGTGCGCGCCACCAGCATGAAACACGGTATTTTCTCAGATGCCGCCACACGGTTCATGCGCGGGCAAAGTCCGGCGCTATGCCCAGTAGTACTAGGCGAGGTGCTAAACCAACCCCAGAATCTTGCCGGCGGTACGGTGGCCTCGGAAATTGTTGGTAACTTTGTCGATGCCAAAGACACTTTGGTAGCAGTGAAGTTTGACGATGTGAACAATTTGCTTGGCACCGAAATGGCGCCAGATGAACAAAAACGAAGATTGAGGAATGTAGAGATTCAAATAAACGACAATAGAGTGATGGCGCCTTTTTGGCGCAGGGACTTAAATATCTGGCAAGATCTAGCCGAGGAAGTAGGGCGGCTAAGTGGTTTTGACTCCATAACCACGACTCTACCTCGACGCGACATCAAAGCAGTGGATTATGACGATATGGAAAAACTGAAATCAAAGCTCCGTAGTCACCTAGTAGCTAGTGGCGCTAACGAGGTGCTGACTTATAGCGGTGTTTCGCATAAACTTATGGAAAAGGTGAATCTCTCGGTAAAGCCACTGTATCGTATCCGAAATTCGCTTTCTCTGGAGCTAGAATTCATGCGCGCTAGCTTGTTGCCGAGCTTAATGAGCAAAATCCATTTAAATCATAAACGGGGTTACGGTGAGCTGGCGCTGTTTGAGCTGGGTAAAGTTCACAGCAAGACTGACACCGGCAAGGACTTATTGCCCGTCGAACATGAACGGCTAGCACTGGTGTTTTCAGCAGACTCAAAAACTGCCGAAGCTAACTATGAGGGAGCTTCTTTCTATCAGGCGAAAGTGTACTTAGAATATGTCCTAGCGGTGTTTGGAGTAGAAGGATGCAGTTGCGAGGACGAAGCTTCCAAAATAATTTCATATGCCAGCGGCTTGTTCACACCGAAGCGGCGAGCAAAGATAATGCTGGGTAGTAGCAATATCGGTGTTATTGGAGAGTTTACAGATAGAGCGCGGACAGGTTTGAAATTGCCTAAATTTTCTGCTGGCTTCGAACTCGACCTAGCTTTGTTGCTCGGCGCGTCGAGTAATATCCAAAAATACCAAAGGTTATCGAAATTTCCTGGCACCGAACATGATGTGACTTTTGAGACACCTCCGAACATCACTTTCGGGCAAGTGCTGGGTGAGTTTAAGAAAAATATTCAAGCTAAAAATCTACAGACTGTAGTAAAACCAGTCGACGCCTACCAAAAACACCAAGATTCCAAAATACGCAATTTGACTCTGCGCCTAGGGCTGGTAAGTACCGAAAAAACGATGTCTGCCGATGAAATAAACCAAATTGTCGACGGTGCTGTTAGCGAAACCGAGAAAAAGCTTAAACTAAAACGTATTTAACGATGAAGTTTGTTTAGCGCCAAAAACTATTCACAAATATGTTATTCATCTGTTATAATCATCAGCCGAAACTTTAGCGAGGAAGTATGAAAGAACTAAAACTTAAAGCGACCGCGCGTGGCACGGGAAAAAAAGGCCTGTTCGAACTAAGCGACAGGACAGTTCCGGGTGTAGTGTATGGGAGAGAATTTAAATCTACGCCAGTAGCCACCGACCGAGTAGCACTGACGAAATTATTCAACGAAGCTGGCAGCAACCGTGTGGTGGGGCTAGATATAGATGGCGCTACGCAAGATGTTCTTTTCAAAGAAGTCCAGTTCGACCCAGTCACTTCCGATATTCGACATTTCGACCTCTACGCTATCGTCAAAGGCGAAAAGATTAAGGCTCAGGTGCCAGTGAACGCTATTGGTGACTCGCCTGCCGTGGTGAAAGGCGCCAACTTGGTAGCAGTTATAGAAATGGTTGAAGTTGAATGTGTTCCGTCTAAACTTCCTGATCGCTTTGAGCTGGATATTTCCTCGATAGAAGAAATAGGCGATACGCTTCATATTTACGACATCGTTGTTGACGACGATGTCATGATTTTGGACGATCCTGAAACCACAGTCTTCAAAGCCGAAGAGATTCGGGAAATGGCGATAGAAGTAGAGCCTGAGGAAGCTGAAGTTGAAGGCGAAGAAGGTGGCGAAGACCAAGGCGACAGCGAAACTGCTAAGGAAGCTAGCGAAGCCAAAGAATAGGCAGGAATTGCGAGTTTATTGAAAGCTCTCTTGATTTCGAGCATGGTGGTTTTTCCACCTTTAGGTAGTAGCTGATTGGGGTGACAACTGCGGAAAATTCCCACTAACAATGCGACAAAGCTAAAAGAACCAAGAGGATGTATTAGACGACAGATTCTAGACGATAGACGGCAGGGAATGGTAGATAGTAGAAATCCCAAACTACAAACTACAAACTACAAACTACGAGTCACGAGCTACGAAATACCAACCTTCCAGCTCCTAATTCCCCCGCCATCTACCATCTACCAATTTAACTTCTAGCTTCTAGAATCTGTCGTCTATCGTCTAGAAACGCCAGCGCACCGCATCATTACTTTTATTGGGCAAAGGGGTGTTCTTTGGAAGAACCAAAGGGCGCTGTTTCGGCAGCGTACCCCATCATTACTTTTGGTGGCAAAAGTAATACAAAA
>CAYOYH010000011.1:0-20347 GCA_964408165.1 uncultured Candidatus Saccharibacteria bacterium
ACGCAGTAACGCAAGTAACGCAGGGGCGAGAAGCTCTGAGCTAGGAGCAAAGGGAGTGTTCTTTGGGAAGCTTGTCCACCTAGGTTAGACGACAGACCACAGATTTTAGAGGCTAGAATAACTAGGTACTGCTAACGCCAACACATCGCATCATTACTTTTGGTGGGCAAAAGTAATCGTAGAACCACTTGCCAGGGGCTCATAGTCGCTATGACTAAGAAATAAATGATTTACCTAGCCTGCACAACTCGTCGCTAATCGCTCCTCAGACATCCCGCCTGCCTGTCAACAAGACGGGCATGGCCTCGGCTCATTGGCGATAAATCCTTCACTTCTTATCATCGGTCGATGGCAAGGAAGAAGCGCAGGGAACGGGGTTAGACGATAGACTACCTCCACTGGGTAGCGGAGGTAGAATCTAAAGAGGGAAATGACAAAGCCAGCGAAAGTTACTAAAAAAGTCGCATTTGGGGTGAGACTTTGCGAGCGGTTGCCTGTTCTGTCGAGTAGGCTATAATTACTTGGAAGTAAAAACGAGGAGGAAAAAATGAATAGTAAAGTATTTATCGGAATCGTTACTGTGTTGATTGTAGTTGTTGGAGGTTTTTTTGTATTTTCACAACCTAACGATGATATGAGCGAACCTAGAGTAAGCGACTCCAGCCAAAGGGTTCTAGACATGAGTTTAGTGCCAACAGATTTACCAGCGATGCTGACCAAAGTCATGGAGCGTCAGTCTGAGCCAAATGTCTACGTTATCGATGTTCGCACCCAAGCTGAATGGGAGGCTGGTCACATAGAAGGCGCTATGCTTTGGGGCTTGGCAGAGGAAATCTCACTAGGCAATCTACCGCCAGTTCCAAAAAATGCCGAGCTGTATATCTATTGTCGTACCGGTAACCGGTCTGGTCAGGCGATACGGATTATGCAAGACGCTGGATTCACCAACATGGTCAATACGCGAGGCCTCAGTGATTGGCAAACAGCTGGTGGCTCAATCGCAACAGGGCTGTAGCATCTCCAAGCTAGCGCAACTGCAAATACCAGCCTGGGTTTGGCTGGTGGGTCAAACAGGTTTGTTTGGAGTTTTAATATTTTCAAATTTCGAGAGAGATTTCGCGGTTACAACTTTCGCAACTATCGTCGCTACAATACTTGTAGTTTCGGCGTTCATAATTTTCATTTTTAGCGTCTATAGTCTTCGTAATTCGCTCAATGTTGCACCGCAACCAGTGAAAGACGGACAAATGCAGAGTCGTGGAATCTATAAATACGTCAGACACCCAATGTACGCCGCGGTATTTTTAATAACTACGGGCATAGCTATTAACTCTGGGAGTTATTGGAAATTTGGTGTTGCGGCGATAGTGTTTGTTTTCTTTTTTATAAAAACTAAATACGAAGAAAATCTACTCAAAGCCAAATACCTGGGGTACGAAAAGTATATGAAAAACACCGGAAGGTATTTTCCAATAATTTTTAACAAAAAATAAGGTTTTATTTCTTTTCGACCAGATTCACGCTTCGATTGCTTGTTTTAAGTACGCACATTTTGGCGGTATAGGTAGCGAAGAAAAGTCTTACAGTAGTAAGAATTGACGAAATATGCTAAATTACATCAGTTGCATGGTGCCTGTAGTTTAATGGTTAAAGCGCCGGCTTGTGGAGCCGGATACGAGGGTTCGACTCCCTTCAGGCACCCCAGAGATTACAAATTAACATCTGGGGTTATTTCAGCCAGGAACAGGTGCGTTCAGCTTTTCAAGCGCAACTTTTTCAAGTCCTGGCCTCCACGCCGAAGGAGCTTTGCGGAGACTGATAGCATGTCAGTACAAAAATATGATACTAAAACTAATCAAGGGTTAAGCACTAGGCATGATTAAGAAAGTGAGCCAACTTTTCGACTCTATCGCCAAGGTTCATCGTAGCCCCCGCTATGTGGTTTTGGCTTTGGTGGCTTCAGTAGTCTACGTGCTTTCAGCGCTATTAGTTAACAGCGAGAAGCTTCCAGGACCGCTGGAAACTGCATTATTTGAACTCATCAACAACCAAGATCCATGGATGGCCTATATTTTGTATCCGTTAACCCATTACGGTGCTGCTGTGTTGGTGCCAGTGTTGGCGTTGCTAGCACTGCTGTTTAGGCACAAACTACGACCAGCGGCCTACGTGTTGCTGGCTGGTGCAAGTGCCTGGGTAATGACCAGCCTAGCTAAAGCTTTTAGTGATCGTGGGCGCCCAGAAGAGTTCTTCGACAACGTTATGCGCCACAGTTCTGAGTCTTTCTTAGGGCTTGGTTTCCCGTCTGGCCATGTTACGGCAGTTGCGGCTATGACGGTGGCTATTTGGCCGTTTGTTTCGCCGTTGACTAGACGCCTGCTAGTTGTCTTTACGGGTGTGGTTATGTTCAGCCGTATCTATATGGGGGGTCATTTACCGCTAGATGTAGTGGGCGGGGTGGCTCTGGGCGCCATTGTTGGTTCGGCGATAGTCCTAGCGCTAGGCGCACCGATACGGGAAGTAAATCTAAAAAAAGTGAAGCGAATACTGAAAGGGCGGGGCATAAAACTCCATAGCATTAAACCAGCGTCTGTAGATGCTCGTGGCTCAGTACCGTATTTCGCAAAAACCAGTGAAGGGGTGTTGTTTATCAAATTCTTCGGCAAGGAGCAGTTCAGTGCCGATTGGCTGTTTAGAATTGTTCGCTACCTAAAGTACAAGAATCTTAAGGACGAAGCGCCGTATTTGGGGTTAAAGAGGAATCTAGAGCACGAAGCCTTGATGAGCGTATTGGCTCGTCATAACGGTATACGAACGCCTGAAGTAGTTGGCTTTTTCAGGGTCGACAATTATTACTGGGGGCTAGCGCAAAAACTTATTGACGGCACGGGACTGGACTCTATGAAGCCAGATGATATTACTGATGAAATTCTTGAAAGAATTTGGATTCAGATAAAACTTTTACACCAGAAGCATGTGGCGCACCGCGATCTTAGAGCGGCGAACATCTTCATCGACAAGGAAAACCAACCCTGGGTTATCGATTTCGGCTTTGCCGAGTCAATGGCTAATACCGAACGAATGTACATGGACACGGCGGAAATGCTAGCTTCGCTGTCAACGATTATCGGATCGAAACGAGCGGTTGCTAGTGCCGTTAAAACCATGGGGACTAAAGAGGTCGTTGAGGTCTATCCGTTCTTAGCCTATCAGGGTTTTTCGGGCGAAACACGCGCCAGAATGAAGCGCCGAAAACCATTACTTGACGAACTTCGCACAGAAGTCGCGGAGGTTGTCGGTAAAGCTAAAGTTGAAGGAAAGAAAATCAAGTTTCAACGCATGAGTACGGCAACAATGGTTCAAATCACTATACTGGCAGTGGCTCTACTGGTGCTGGCTCCACAGTTCGGTGCGCTTGGTGATAGCTTCGGGGCGCTGGCGAACGCTAACTTACTGTGGCTACCCCTGATATTTCTACTGGTTAGCATTACATTTTTAGCAACGGCGCTAACCGTGAAAATATTCTCACTCTACCCTATGAAATATATCGATTCGGCGATAGTTCAGCTTTCGTCATCTTTCACCAATAAACTTCTGCCTTCTGGATTTGGTGGCTTAGCAGTGAACCTGCAGTTTCTGCGAACCAGAGGTCACAAGGTGTCAGAAGCTGCACCAGTATTAGCCATGGCTAGGGCTGTAGATTTGCTGTGTTTCATTATTTTGGCAACGACAATATTGTTTTTCTTCTCCCCTGACTTGGGTGGTATTTTTGGTGATGCTTTCAATCCAGAAACTGGACTGGTGATAGCGGGGGTGGCAGCGCTAATAACAATGGTGCTGCTGGGAATTAAAAGTATCAGAGCTAAGGTCAAAAATTTCATAAAAGAAATGACGGCAACCTTTGTTCGGTTGTTGACTGATTTGCCAACGCTCGGCAAGGCATTCGCTTCTGCAACGGTTATGAACTTAGCTTTTTTGACGGCGTTTTTTGTTAGCTTACAGGCGGTGGGTCTGGACATTAGCTATGCCGAGATGGTGCTGGTGTTTGCAGTAGCTATTTTCGCAGGAGCGGTAGCGCCTACCCCAGGTGGCTTGGGAGTGCTGGAGGCAGCTATGGTGACGACGCTTATTGCTCTAGGCTACGAGAATCATCTGGCGCTGGCAGGAGTGCTTCTTTACAGATTCTTCACCTACTGGCTGCCAACTCCTTTCGGTTTCGCTATGTATAGATATATCATCAAGCGCAAATTAATTTGACCTAAATTCGCGTGGGAAAAATTAAAATGGCAGGTTAGAAGTTAGAATCTAGAATGAGAAAATAGAAGCTAAAGATTCAAACTTCGAGCTACGAACTCCCAACTCCCAAGAGTATTTAAATGTCGCGGAGTAGCTTTATGTCGGCGCCAATGGAGTTTAGGCGATTCGCCAAATCTTCGTAACCGCGCTTAATGGAATAGACATTCCTGAGCACGGAACGGCCGGGCGCAGCCAGCATGGCTATGAGTACGATGACGGCTGGACGCAGAGCTGGAGGGGTGACAATCTCTACAGGTTTAAAAGTGTTCGGTCCGGTTATGTAGATTCGGTGCGCATCGACCAGCTCTAGCGAAACTCCTAGCTTAGCTAGTTCAGTGTAGTAAATAGCTCGGTTTTCATAACTCCAGTCATGGATTAGGGTGCGTCCTTTGGCGCGCGCGGCAATCGGCACGAAGAATGGTAGATTATCCATGTTTATCCCCGGATAGGGCAGAGCAAGAATTTTATCAGCTGGCGCATAAAGTGCATCTGTTTTGAGGGTTTTAATATCGGCTAGTTCAAGGACGCCGTTACGCGCTTTGTATTTCTTAAGAACTTCGTACTTGAACCCCATTTTCTTTAATTTCAAAAGTTCGAGCCCTAAAAATTCTATCGGACAACGCTCAATAGTAAAGCTGGAATTTGTAGTAGCGGCGATAGAGAGGAACATCATGGCCTCTATGGGGTCTTCCCCAGGGGAGTAAGTGACATTTTTCTTGATATTTTTTCGGCCGTGAATGACTAATGTATTGGTGGCGAAGCCTTCAATTTTGATGTCTAGCTTCATCAAAAACAGGCACAGATCACGCACCATGTAGTTATGCGAAGCGTACTTTATGGTGGTTTTGCCGGGTGTGCCAGCCGCCGCTATAATGGCATTTTCCGTGGCTGTTTCACTCATTTCGTAGAGGATGATTTCTTTGGGTTGCCTAAGGTTGGTGGTGACCAAATATTCATTAGTCAAAGCTTTGATGTTTACACCAAATTCTTCCAGCGCAAAGAGGTGCGGGCGTACAGTTCTAGTGCCTAGCTCGCATCCTCCGGCATAGGGCAGTGTAAATTTATTTTGCGAATGTATCAGCGACCCCAGGAACAGCAGGATACTCCGAGTTTGCTTGGCGGCCTCGGTGTTGATTTTGTCTAGCGCTAGTTGCTTTGGCGGGTCAATGGTTAAATCGCCGTTGCTAGCCCATTTCACAGCTACACCAAGACTTTCCATAACTTCGATGAGCCGGAAAACTTCCTCGATTTTCGGTACCTGCCTGAAGGTCGAAGTGCCTTTATTTATCAGTGAAGCCGCTAGCAGAGCCATAACAGCGTTCTTGGAAACCTTAGTAGTGATAGTGCCGGAAAGTTCTCGCCCACCGTTTATTTCGAAGCTGTCAGACTGAGGGTCGGCGATAGTGATGATTTCTTTGTTGAGCACATCGCTGATACGACCGAGCATCTCCATGCTCAAGTTTTGCTTGCCGTTTTCTATACGGTTAACTGCGCTTTGACTGGTGCCCAGGGCTTTGGAAAATTGCGCCTGCGTTAAACCGCGCTCTTTGCGGATTTTTGAGATTAGCGAACCAATTTTTTTAGAATCTTCACTCATTGCATGGCAGAATATATCACAGACGGTATATACTCGCAACTGCTACTACCGACACGCCCACCTGGAAACTAACAGGATTTGCGCTTTCGCCATCTATGTTTAGTTGCCAGCTGGTGTCAAGTGTGGCGAACGCGCAAAGCTCTAGCCTATGTTAAACTAGTGAGTGAATAACGGAGGCCACCATGAACGACGAGATAAATAATCTTATGGATAAAGAGCTGACTCGTCAGCGTGAAGGTTTGGAGCTGATTCCGTCTGAAAATTATGTCAGTCGAGATGTTTTGAACGCTCTGGGTAGTGTTTTTACTAACAAATACTCAGAAGGCTACCCAGGTAAACGCTACTACGGTGGTCAGCAAAATATGGACCCAGTTGAAACACTAGGTATTGAGCGAGCCAAGCAACTTTTTGGTGCCGACCACGCCAACCTTCAGCCACATTCCGGAGCGCCGATGAATGAAGCCGTTTATTGGTCTTGGCTGGAACTTGGCGACACTGTGTTGGGCATGGACCTCAGCCACGGCGGGCATTTAACCCACGGACACCCAGTGACGGTAATGGCTAGGGCTTTTAATTTTGTTCGCTACAAAATAAAAGACCTCGAAACGGGGGAGCTGGATTACGACGAAATTCGCCAGCTGGCACTCAAACACAAGCCAAAAATTATTTTAGCCGGATTTTCAGCCTACACCCGTGAGCTAGACTATGAAAAATTCGCTAGCATCGCCAATGAAGTCGGTGCGGTAGCCATGGCAGACATGGCGCATATTGCTGGTTTGATAGCCGGAAAAGCACTCAGAAACCCTTTTGACGATGGATTCCATGTAGTTACTACTACTTCGCATAAAACCCTGCGCGGCCCCCGCGGTGGGATAATCATGAGCCAGGGAAAAGTCAGCAATCCGCTAAAAAAGCCTCCGCACACCATCGAAAACCTGCCGACATTAATAGACAGGACGGTCTTCCCGGGCCTGCAGGGTGGGCCGCATATGAACAATGTACTGGCCAAAACCATAGCCCTGGGTGAAGCACAGCAGCCTCAGTTTCAAGAGTACGCCAAACAAATCATTGTAAATGCCAAGAAACTGGCGCAAGAGCTGATGAACCGCGGGTTTAAATTGGTGACCAACGGCACCGACAACCATATGATTTTAGTAGACATACGCACTTCGTTTGGTATAGACGGCAAAGTGGCGGAAGATGTGTTGGACAGAGTCGGTCTAACGCTTAACAAAAATTCAATTCCTGATGACAAGCTACCATTTTATCGCCCCAGCGGTATTCGCCTAGGCACGCCGGCCATTACCACCCGTGGCATGAACGAAAACGATATGATTCACATAGCGGATTGGATGGAGCAGGCGATTATCAACCGTAGCGATGAAAAAAAGCTAGATAATCTTCATGCTGAAATAAAAGATTTCTGTTTGAAATTCCCACTGCCGTCAGACCCCTAGCGGCGAATAATAAATTTTGCAGCTAAAACGCCCATGAATGCTCCAAGCGCACTTATTGCTACGTCTTTTTTGTTTGCTTCAAAAGCTCTGACGAGTCTATAAGCATTGCTACCACGAGCATGATCGATATAAGCTTGCACGTCCTCTACTAAGTCGGCAGAATAATTTTCAGCTAGGTACCCAGCTAGATCGTATTCGTCTCCATGTTCATCAAAAAATGAGTCCTCACCATTATCTAAATGTTCCAGCAAACCTTCGTAGAGGGACGAGGAGTAATTAGCTAAGAAACCACTAGGAACATCAATGCCTAGCCCTGTTAATCGCATCTGTCTGCTTTGTACGAAAATTCCTGATAATATCTTGGCTGTAGTCTCGTTGTCATATTTCAATGTAGTGACGTTGTTGAAAAGTTCACTTACAGCATCAACTGAACCAACAATTATCCGCTCCATCTTATCAACGTTACTGTTGGTGGGTAGCCTAGAAGTTTTTCGTACAATCTCTACAGAAAGACTTGTTGCCATTTGCAAGAATCCCATACCATCAATGGCGCCTCTTTCCGCATCAGAAAGATGCCGCACCTGTTGTCTAATCCCTTCATCCATGTAGAGAATATTACCTCACGTCGCTAACGTAACCATGAGCATATTAACTAGCTGGGCTGTATTAGCTCCGGTTCGCGCTCAAGCGTGATTTGGAACTGCTCTTTTACGGCCTCTACAATCTTTCCAGTAAAATCTTCTAAATCTTGGTAGCTTTTTGCAGAGTTGTTGACCACCACCAAGGCGTGTTTGCCATAAGTGCCCATGCCATTTTGGTCGGAGACGCCTTTGTAGCCAGCTTTTTCTACTAGCCAGCCTGCAGGTATTTTGACCATGGTTTCGTTTAGTTTGAAGCCGGGCAGATCTGGGAATTGTTGTTTAAGTTGGTCAAATTTGGCGTACTCAACAATAGCGCTTTTAAAAAATGAACCACAGTTGGCCAGCTTTTTGGGGTCGGGGAGTTTTTCTTGGCGGAGAGCCATCACCGCCGCTCTGATTACGCCCGGAGGGAACTTGGCGATGGAGTGGTCGGCAAGATACTCCCGCAGTGAACCATAAAAAGGTGGGTTCATCCAAAGTGGAGACAGCTTTAGGGTTATCGAAGTGATTACCCAGCGCTTAGGGTCGGCGTTTTTAAATATGCTAGTTCGGTAGCCGAACCCACACTGATCTTTGTCGATGACGGCATATTCGTTGGCGCCAGGGTCGTAGGCTTCGAGTTCAACAAAAGTGTCGGCCAGTTCTTGGCCGTAAGCGCCGATATTTTGCACTGGCGCTGCCCCGGCAGTTCCAGGAATCATCGACAGAGCTTCAATACCGCTGAGACCCATTTCGACGGACTTTTTAACTACTGAGTCCCAGCTTTCTCCGCTACCGATTTTTACTGTCACGCTATTGTCGCCTCGACTAGTAGTTTCAAAACCTTTGATCTGGTTGACTATTACCGTTCCCCCAAAGCCCTCATCGGTGAAAAGAATATTCGAGCCATCACCTATGGTTACAGTGGGTAGATTATGTGATTCGGCCCATTTGAGGGTGTTTTGAAGGTCAACTTTGCTATGGACAGTCACCAGATATTTAGCCGGACCACCAAGGCGCATGGTGGTGTAGTCTGCTAGGCTGATGTTGTTTAGGATTTTCATATGGCTATAGTATAGACGAAAGGGTGATATTGAAATTCAAAAACCCAGAGTTATAGGCAATTTCGTGTTAGTTTTTAGACAACTTTCCCTCTGTTGTTGACAGCGAACTAAGGTTAAAGGATTAAGCGTAACCAAAGATAGTTTGTTAAATCTAACACGGACTAATGCACTTGCGCGCTGATTCCAGATTGCAACCTACCCGTACTGACGCACAGTCAGGCGGGCCTGAGCGAGCGCCAGCGCTTAATCTGAGCGAGGCATATCTGAAGATACGCCTGGGTGAAGAGTCAGCGATTGGAGCCGTCTCAGATGCGAGCTGGGGTAGCGGGAAAGTGCATTAGTCCGTGCCTAATAGCAATTGAACCTTAATAGTCGGTAGGTTCTTGTAGGCGCGGTGCAGTTCTTTATCGAATGTCAGGAATCTTGATGTTCCAATGCGCACGGCTGATGCAATCTGCAATGCATCTTCAAAGTTTTTGCTTCTAGCGTTTACAAAAGCCCACTCGAAATCTTTTTCAGTTAAATCCTCAATGTAATAATCTGTCAGGAATTTTCTTAAGCCAGGAAGCTCAACGATTGCTTGGCCAAAGTGGACAACTAAATGTGCAGTTAGTGTCGATATGTGTAGACTGCCGGCATATTTTTTAATCGCTTTGCGAGCGACTTCTTGATTTTTGCGACTAAGAATAATCTCCAATAGTATATTGGCGTCTAAGTAGACTATTTCTTTACTGGGCATGCTTATTAGCTATTGATTGACGGTAAAGATTTTTTATAGACTTTTCTTGACTATATGGTGAAGGTTTTTTCTTGGCTGTATCAAAAGCAGCTAAGCCGCGAAGTGCTTTTTTATTACTGTTAGATGGCTCGACCGAAGAAAGTAGGATAGGCTTCTTGAAACGATGTTTAACAATAACATTTTCACCACTCAACACACGATCAAATGTCTGGTCAAGCTTTTGGCGTAGCTCTTTGGCGTTGATTGTCTTCATGAGATGAAGGTTAACATAGGTTGAACCTGAAAGTCAATGACCTCTGTGAGTGATGTTGCTGGAGGGTCATACACCAGTAGGCGGACAGGGTTGTGGGGCTACCCCCCTTTGGTCGATACGCCGTCGTCGCATGCTCTCTGGCAGTTGCCGGATGCGAGAGCTCCTAATCTTCGAGCCCCTTTGTCGTAGCAAACGACGGGTTCTCGTCTCGCAGGTAGTTTTCCATGAAAAATACCGCCCAGACGGACGGTACATTTCATGGAGGGTCACGGTGAATCTTGTAGCAACTAGCTTTAAGGACTCAGAGTGACTACACTCGGATTAATGTCAAAGTACACTTGGAAGCCTAGTCGTGAATACTTATCAAGGATTGAGAGTAGTTTATTCTCCGAATATTGTACCGAATTATTACTCCAGAAATGAATTTGGTGTATATTGCAGTTAGAGGCGATATCTATGTCTGCATCGTATTTACTTTCAAGCATTGGACTCAAGCTGAAAGGTTTTCTTGAAAGCGAATTTATGTGGTTATATATTTGAGGTAATTTTTCGCCTTTGTAGCGCCTAGTATCAATATTTAAAAGTATCGTCGATTTTGAATTCAGCAAAAGGTAATTTTCTGCATTCATGAAACCCGCAGTATCTAGATTTTCACCAGCTAAGTTTACGAGTAGATCACGACTGGTAAATTGAGTCTCAGCTAGTAACAAATCAACATCACTTTTCCAGTCAGTATTGCACTTGAGGTCAATCTTAGGAAGAACGATGGAATTATCGTAGACCAATAAAGCATCTTTCAGGGTGCTTTCGTAATTAATTTTAGGTGGATGGCCAAGATGAAGAACACCATTTATATTTTGAATATCAAACTCAACCATGAAAGGTTTTGCTCTAACAGCTGCTTTGATTGCATTGATACCATTTTCTTCACCTAAGCCACGATGCGGGCAAAGTGCCCTTTTGAGAAGTAAATTCATTATGTTCCAGCTTAACATAATAAGACTTCAACCCTCTCTGATAAGGTATAAACAGATTGTAGGACCATCCGCCAGTAGGCCGGACAGGTCTGGGACTACCGGCAAAGCCAATGCGCCGTCGTCGCTTTCTCGGAGTAAACTCCTGCGAGAGCTCCTAGTCTTCGAACCCCTTTTGCCATAGTAAAAGATGGGTTCTCATATCCGCAGGAGACTCTCCATGAAAAATACCGCCACAAGGACGGTACATTTCTTGGAGGGCCATCTGGGACTCGAACCCAGGACACCCGGCTTAAGAGGCCGGTGCTCTAACCAGCTGAGCTAATGGCCCGTAAGTAAAGTAAGCACAGTACATGAACCAAATTGTAAAAGATTTTTGCTCCCATGTCATTCGACATGGCCCTATCGAATGATAGGGTAACCAGCTGAAGCTAATGGCCCGTGGTACACCCGGTAGGATTCGAACCTACGACCTTCTGATCCGAAGTCAGACGCTCTAATCCACTGAGCTACGGGTGCTTACTATTATTCTACTACTTCATGAGGTTCTAATCCTAGGACTCGCCCACATTCTGCGGTCACTTCCAGCGACCCCGACTTTTTCTGACTAAAAGCAAGCTTTAAATCAGAAAAGAGTCCTTGCGATGAGCCACTGGCTCATCGCACCCGAAACTTCACGATTAGCAACCAGTTGCTGTCGGAAGGTTTCCTTGCAAAGTGCCACCGGCACTTTTCACCTACGACCTTCTGATCCGAAGTCAGACGTCCGCCAGTTGGCGGACTACGGGTGCGCGTCAGTGATAATATCACGGGCTTATCGTCTTGACTACTGTTATCTATGCTATGCTAACTGGGTTGTGAAAATACTAGATGGCAAAGAACTGGCTAGTTACATCAAAGAGCGCCAAGCTAAACAAGTGCGCAGTCTAGTTCAGGCTCGCAAAATCCAGCCTAGTTTGGCGATTGTGAAAACCAAAGATGAGCCAGTTATCAACACCTATGTCAGGCTGAAGATGCGCTACGGCAATGAAATAGGCGTAAATGTTGAGATTATCGACACTCCGCAGAGTAAAGTGTTGGGCAAAATTAAGGAACTAAACGAAGATTCATCAGTTCATGGAATAATTGTTCAGCTACCCCTGGAGGATTCATCGCAGAGCGAGGAAATACTAAACGCTGTCGCTCTGGAAAAAGATGTCGACGGTCTCGCCCAAGGAACCAGCTTCGATCCTGCCACCCCCACGGCCATCATGTGGCTACTGGCTGGCTACAATATAGACCTGCGGGGCAAGAAATTCATAGTAATCGGCAAAGGCCTATTGGTGGGAGCTCCGTTAATCAAAATACTCGAAACTAGCGGTCATAATGTAGCTTCAGCCGATAGTAGAACCGAAAATATCGAACAGTTAGTGCAAGAATCCGACATAGTGGTGTCCGCCACTGGGCAAGCCGGCCTAATCACCAGTGAGATGATTACGCCCCAGACGGTAATCATAGACGCCGGCGTAGCTGTGCAAAGCGGTAAAACGGTTGGCGATATTACTCCAGACCTTTATGACCGCGAGGACATCGCAGCCATAACTCCACAAAAAGGCGGAGTAGGGCCGTTGACGGTCAGCGCTTTGTTTGAAAATGTTTTAAAAGCAGCTGGCGCTACAGGCACCGCTTAGTAATTCGAAGGGGAGTTGTATCGAGAAATGGAAGCCTGCAGACTTCCGAAATTCAAGACCTCGAAACTACTATGATGAAGAAAGGGTGGCTACTCGCTAGTTAGCGCTTCTTTGACGGCTTCGGCTACTTGCTTTGGTGTCATCTCGGCTTTGACAATGTAGGAATGAACGTTGAGAGCTTCGAGTACATCTGGCGCTTCTTCTTTGCCGAGGTTGGTCAATATCAAGACGATTATATCTTTGCCCCAATCCTGAGCTCTTACTTTGGCCAGTACTTCGTCGCCGTTTAGTTCAGGCATCATCATGTCTAGCAGTACGACGTCGGGTTGGAAATCTTCAATTAGTTGGTAGCCAGTGGTGCCGTCTCCAGCACTGCCAACTTCGTAGCCTTCGCTCTCAAATTTCAAACGGTACATTTGAGCTATAGCTAGGTCATCTTCGATAATAGCTACTTTAGTTCTGTTTGTGCTCATGAGTTAATGATACTTTGCTCTAACTATTTTTAATAATCAAAATTCTAAATCGTAAACACGGTCCATTATTTGGCTAGCTGTCATTTGGCTAGCGTCAAAAGGCTTACCAACTGCAAGGTAGTAGCTTTTGAAAACCTTCTCACTTCGGTACCACTTTACTCGCACCGGTACAATCATGATGTCGGGAGTTTTGGCTAGGATTTCAACACCGCGCTTGGCTGGGTACTTGCGCTCCTCCAGGGACACTCTTCCTTCGGGGAATATCACCACTGTTTCATTGCGCTGTAAGGCGCGCTCGGCGGCTAGTATACCCCAGTCTATTTTACGATGCTCTTTGGCTGGAAAACCACCAAATGACATCAGCATCCACCTAACTACTGGGTTTTTAAAAAACGGATTAGAAACAAAAAACCGATAAGGTGTCAGTTGGCGATGAATCCAAAATGGCAGACCAAAAAAAACTACGAAAAAGTCGGGAATACCCTGATGATTTACCGCAAACAGATATTTTTTATCGGGCTCAATGTCGCCTGGCTCGATTAGGATATTTTTTTTAGACACCAGAGTTTTGGCGAGCGCTCCGTACAGCGGAAGATGAATCCAAGAAAAAACCTTAACATATTTAGCGGGGTAAATTTTTAGTTTAGACATATTTTAAATAGCAATAATTCATGTATTAAGTTTGCTGGTAGTATACATGAGATTGTTGCGCAGGAGGCGACAATCATGTGTTGGGCAGGCGCCAAACATCCTGCATTGTCCAGCGGACGCCAAACCCCACACGATCGTTCACTGCTTTAGCTCCTCTAGCTTTCAACTTCCAATCATCATTTTCAAATGGTAAGATGTAGCTTGAAGGAAGACTACGAAAAACAAAAATGCCAAAAACAAAAATGCCAAAAATTAAATATAAGTATGATCGTGCCCGAGCGATTCGTTTGCTGACAAACAAAATGGCTTACAGCGACTGGAATCTTGCCCAAGCGGATGTGGCGCGAACAAAAACATTTATCGAGGCGGCATTTGATGATTATCAGGGACTAAATAAACTAGACCAAGTAGAGTTTGCCTTTTGCTTGCCGACACGCGCCTCGCGGTTTGAAGAACAATACTGGCCCGAAGTTTATGATTTTTTTCCTGCGCTTAAGCATCTTGATATCCACTATCGCTTTGCTATATTAGCCTGTTTACCACCCCAAAAGATTGAAATGTACGGGAAGCCAGGGGAAGCACCGCATGGGGTGGTTATATTTGTGCCGATTTTTACGGATATGCCCCAGGATTACCTCAATAAATTATGGCTCAAACGAGAGGTAGTTAAGCGCATTAATCAAGCCACCAATCTAGCGCATGAAAAAATGGGAGCCAAATATATTGGACTGGGGGCAATGCTCCCAAAGCTAACAAATTTTGGTCGTAAAATCACTACTAACGCGGTTATAACTACTGGACATGGTGGAACTGTTTGGTTGATGCAGGAAACCCTTGAACAGGTAATCGATAAATATTTCAACGGGAAATCAGCTGGCTTGAACATCGGCTTCATTGGAGCTGGCTCAATTGGCATGGCAGCACTGGAGAATATTGGGTCCAAACACAAATCTTCAAAGTATTGGGTATATGATATTCGACCGAAGATGAACCAGGACGCCAAACAAAAATTGGCCAGTCGAGGTATTAATCTGGGAATAAGTAAATCTAACGACGATTTAATAGACAAATGCGACATCATCCTCTCGGCAATTACTAGTAAAATAGCTATCAACGGTAAAGATTTGTCGGGCAAAGTGATCATCGATGACAGCCAGCCTGGTCAGTTTGACCGCCAAGAAGTCGAGGCTGCTGGTGGGGTGTTGGTTTGGGTGGTCGGACACGATAACTCGGACGATAGTTTTACCACTAGGCGGAGTGGCTATTCTTATGGATCAAACGGCCTTCACTCTCCTGGTGATTTATGGGGGTGTGAAGCCGAGGTGGCAGCCATAGCTAACCAGCAGCGCCCCGATTTAGCAATTAGCAACGATGTAACACCCGAGCAAGTGGAGCAAATAGGGCAGGTATTTAAAAAAATGAAACTTCAGGTGGCTGAGTTTCAGAGTTATGGCCAGCTAAACGACAAGTGAAATTACCAAGCATAAGCTGTATCATATAAATATGCTGCTGGAGTTTAAAATACTGATTGCGGTGGCAATCATAAATTTGGCGTTTGCCAGTGTGATAGCTGTCCGGAATTATCGTTCACGGTTGCATTTGTTGTTCGTGGCGACAATATTTTTCAATGTGTTATGGGCTATAGGCGACGCGGTCATGATTGGCGCTGCCTCATTAAGCGTTGCTCAATCGTGGAGCAAGCTATTCTTTGTGGCACCAATGCTTACGGCTTATTTTCTGATTTTGTTTGCCTTTGCCTTTCCCGAAAATAAAAAACTAAAACCCATGATTAAATGGCTCCTATTTGCGCCAATTGTAATTATGACAATACTGATAACTGTCACTAACAGCAATTTTCTAGTAATCGAATTCAAAAAGAGTATTTCAGTTAATGAATTCACACCTAACAGTATAAATTTCCTGGTCTATTTGTTGTTTTTTGTAATCTATTTTTCGATTGCATACGGGGTATTTCTAATGAATTCGCGCCGATCCAGGGGTGTTGCAAGGAATCAAATTAATTATGTTCTCGCAGGAGCTTTCATTAGTAGTTTCTTGGCGTCGATAACCAACTTGGTACTGCCGTATATGGGAAATTCTAGACTTGTCTGGATGGGGCCAGTATTCACCCTGTTCTATGTGTTCATTGTGTCGTACGCCATTGCTAAACATCAATTATTTGATATTCGTGCGGTAATTGCTCGATCTGCAGCCTATGTTTTATCACTAGTGGTGATGCTGGCGATATTCACAGTGTTAATATTTGGTTCTACCGACCTATTCCTAGATGATTTTGCGGTAAATAACACCCAGAAAATTATATACGCAACATTTGCGGTACTAATTGCTTTCACTTTTCAGCCACTAAAAAACTTTTTCGACAAGCTAACCAGTCAGATTTTCTACAAAGATAGGTATAGTTCAGAGAAAATTCTTAGTGAATACAGCGACTTCTTAGTAGACGAAATTGATACAGACAAGGTTATTAATCGCACACTAGTATTGATGGACAAGGTAGCTAGTCCAAATACCAGCATGGTGGTTCTCTATAAGGAAGGAGTGGGTGTTTGGCACGACATGAAGGGGCCGACCCATAGCGACACATACAGTAGTGAGCAGCTAGCCAAGGCGTTGGAATATCAGTCTGAGACAACATATGTTGTTGACACCTCAAGCACCAAGACAGATCCATTCCTAGAGAACATCAAGAAACATATGAACAGCAATGCACTGGAAGTTTCCATCCGGCTTTCTACGCATGGTCAGCTGGAGGGTTTCATACTTTTGGGTAGCAAAAAAAGTGGTTTTGGCTACACTCAAAAAGATTTGAGTTTTTTTGTGACTATAGCTAACGAACTGGCGGTATCTTTGCAAAGTTCTCAACGGTTTGACCAGATTCAACGGTTCAATGTCACGCTACAAAAAGAAGTGGAGGAGGCCACGGCTCGGCTAAAACAGACCAACCAAAAACTAAAGCAACTAGATACCGCCAAAGACGAATTTATATCGATGGCTTCACACCAATTACGGACGCCACTGACATCAGTTAAGGGTTATGTGTCAATGGTGATGGACGGCGACGCCGGGGAAGTGTCTGAGGAGCAAAAGAAATTACTGAGTGAAGCTTTTGCCAGCTCGCAGCGTATGGTTTTTTTGATAGCTGATCTTTTGAATGTTTCCAGAATCAAGACTGGTAAATTCATGATAGACAGCTCCAAAGTTAATCTTGCGAAAATGGTTCAGGAAGAAGTGGATCAGCTGACACACACGGCGACCACTCGAAGAATACTGATTAACTACTCTCCGCCAGCTTCTTTCCCGGAGCTGATGCTGGATCAGACTAAAACTAGACAAGTAGTCATGAATTTTATCGATAATGCCATCTACTACACTAGGGGCGGCGGAGAAATAGTTGTCACTATACTAGCTAAGAAAGATCATGTCGAATATCGGGTTGCCGACGATGGTATAGGCATACCGGCTGCCGAACAGCACAAGCTCTTTACTAAATTTTTCCGAGCTAGCAATGCCCGAAAAGCTCGTCCCGACGGCACTGGACTAGGACTCTATATGGCGCAAAAGATTATAACGGCACAGGGTGGTTCGATAACATTTAAATCAACTGAGGGCAAGGGGTCTACCTTTGGTTTTAATTTGCCCTTGCTCGCTATTGAAACTACCACTAAAACCCCACTACTAAAAGCTACTACCAGAAAATCCAATAAATAGTCGAGCCAATCAGTGAAACCATTATAATTTGCACTGCTCTGATGATGACGGTTTGTTTATTGTCATAAAGCCACTGCCTAAACGCCGAACGATTCGGCGCGCTAACTTTGATGACACCTGGGGTTTTGGTGGCGTCCCTACCACGGTATTTCTTGTTTCGCTTCTTCCTACTACTCATAGCCCGCTCCTCATAATTATCAATTATACCACCTTTCACAACTTTGCAAGGTCTCACCTTGCAAATGATAAATATATGTCATAGTATGTACGTATTATGCCAAATAAGTACGCCGAAAAAATCTACATAGACGAGAGCTTCTACCATGTGTTTAACAGGGGTGTTGAAAAGAGAATAATTTTTAACGACGACTACGACATGTCGGTATTTTTGAATTTACTTAAAAGATATTTATCGCTGGACGAGACCAAAGATGCAAGCGGGAGAGAGTACGAAAAGTTGAATAAAAAAGTAGAGTTGCTGGCATATTGTTTAATGCCTAATCATTTTCACTTGTTACTGTATCTGATAAATGACGATGGTGTTAGCGATTTAATGAAACGCGTTACGGGTGCGTACACCGTTTATTACAACAAAAAGAATGACAGGGTTGGCGGTTTGTTTCAGGGGGTCTTTAAAGCATCAAGGATTACCAGCGAGCCATATCTTTGGCACATATCGCGCTACATCCATCTTAACCCCATCGATACCAAAGCGGACTACAGGCAATATCAATTTTCAAGTTACCAAGAATATGTAGGTTTACGAGATACACCATGGGTGTCAAAAGAAAAAATTCTTTCAATGCATAACGAAAATAATAATAATTATGAAGAATTTGTAGCGGATTATGTGGACTATAAAAAGCACATGAAAACAGAGGGCGTGGATATAGCATAGAGGAAGTACTGATTTGGTTGTGAGGCTAGGATCTTGAAAGCATACTATAACATCTTATCTCCATTTGCAAGGTGAGACCTTGCAAATGGGGGGATAGGTGGGGAGTGGGAACAAAAACACCCCGGGGAAATAAATCCGTCGGGGTGTTTTCAAAAGCTTCAAGAGAGAGGTGAGTATCGCTAGGATACTCACTAGCTAACTCTCTCGAGCGGTCAGTCGCGTGACATCAAAACTTTTCAAAGAGTAGGGTTACTCTAGTCCGAGAATTTTGTCACGAAGACTGCTACGACTAGCGCGGAGACTCATTACTCCGTAGCTAAGCGCACCAGTACCGAAAATTCCTGCGATTATACTGGCAGGACCAGTTTGTGGAAGCTCAGGTGCAGGTGGGGTTACAGGTGGAGTAACTGGAGGTTCCTCCGGTTCGATAGTGACAGTAGTTTTGCATACGTCACTTTTTTGCACCTCTCCTACATTGAAGACAACCTCGACACTGGCGTTATAAGTGCCAGGTTCGCTGTAAATCTTCGTTATCTGAGCTTTGTCGGTGTTTACTGGCGATTCACCAGTAACACCAAAGTTGTAAATGTACTTGTTAACTGAAGCACCACCAGACACATTGGTCTTGGCTGTGAACGTAAATGCAAAACGGTTAGCTGGGTTAACAACTGCCGTTAGAGATTCACACATGTACACAGGCTTTTGTTCTTCAACAATTCGTGCATCGAAGTAAACAAAACCTTCAAATTCGTAGCTAGGCTCGATGTCACCAAGTACTACTGGTGCACCTTCGGTAACGACATTGTCGTTAAGGCTGATGAACTGGTAGTTGATGTTCTGCCTATCGCCAATATTGCGCTGCCATTTGGCAGATCCGGGTATGTACTCTAGGCGGTAGGTGTCGCCCCCTAAGTGAACGGTCGCAGAATCGTAAATTGTGTTAGTGTTGTCGCCCCTGATGGTTGCGCCAACATTTTGCGTACTTGCTAGGGCGCTAGGGAAATCGATCACAACAGTCATGTTGCGGGCGACCTTACCAGACGAAGCAAGTTCGGTGTTGTAGTAGTTTACTTTAAAGCGAACGACATCTTGGCTAACTGCAGTTGTCGACTCGGTGTAAGTTGTGCTGCCCGAAGTTACATTCTTGACGGTTATATCGCCCTGAATGTAAGTATCGATGGACTGCGCAACAGACATGAAAGTCGTTGCAGACGCAAAGGTCAACGCCATAAAGAGTGCTACGTATTTTGGTATGTAGTGGATGCTATTTAGAAAATTCTTCATATCGCATACTCCTATTAAATTAAATATTTGAAACTGAAACTGAAAATCACACATTGACTAAAAAGTGTGCTTTTAAAGCTTTTCGGTACTGGATTGTCAATGTGCATCGGGTAAATAAGTCAAATCGTTACAATTTACTAAAGGTGTTGTTGACGAGGCGGTGTTGTTTGTATGTTTTCTCCAGAAGGAGAGATAATCCGTCAGGATCGTACATACAAACAAACACCACCTCGCTGATGCGTTTCACCCCAAGGGGTTACTTTGCGTCATGCAACACTACTCAATTAATAGCCGAACACCACGGTGTTCGATTTCCTTGGGATGGGATCGCTCCCGTCACAAGGAGTTCCGGTGACATTAAGCCACTTGTCACCCGTGCTTGGGTCGGTGTGGAGGTCGCCCTCGTTTATCTCCGACCCGATTGGGTGTGACCAGTCGCAGAACTCGCCTTGGGATCGCTCAAGGGTGAGCGTCCAGGGGCCGCTTGATGGACCAACAAGCCGAGGCTTGAAGTCTGGAACAACTGGCGGCATCGTTGTGGTGGTCGTCGTCGGCGGCATCGTTGTGGTGGTCGTCGTCGGCGGCACCGTTGTGGTGGTCGTCGTCGGCGGCACCGTTGTGGTGGTCGTCGTCGGCGGCACC
>CAYOYH010000012.1:0-19815 GCA_964408165.1 uncultured Candidatus Saccharibacteria bacterium
AGATTATTTCAAAGAACAATTAGAAATTATTAGAGATATTCGCAGTAGTGAAAGGCGAATGTATCAGCAAATTACAGATATTTATGCAGAATGTTCTGTTGATTATGACGAAGACTCCGATATTACAAAAAAGTTTTTTGCGACAGTGCAAAATAAATTGCATTGGGCTATTACGAAACAAACTGCAGCAGAAATTATTGTTAGTAGAGCAAATTCTAAAAAAGAAAAAATGGGGCTTACTTCTTGGAAAAATTCACCAAGTGGAAAAATTAGAAAGCCTGATGTGGGTATTGCTAAAAATTATCTTACAGAGAAAGAACTAAAACCATTAAATAGGATTGTAACGATGTATCTTGATTATGCCGAACATCAAGCGGAAAAATATATTGCTATGACGATGAAAGATTGGGTTGAAAAATTAGATGCCTTTTTACAATTCAATAAGGAGGATGTTCTGGAAAATTCTGGAAAAGTAACCGCTGAAATTGCTAAATCTTTTGCTGAAAATGAATTTAAAAAATATAAACCTATTCAGGACAAAAATTATATTTCTGATTTTGATAAACAAATTAAAAAACTTTTATCTAATAATAAATAATCATGCTCAACTCCGAAGCAAAACGAGAGATTGAGAAAGCGACTAGGGAAATTTAACTTTTTAATCTACAAACATAATGCCAAAATACGATTTAGATAAAATTAAATTTGCAACGGGTGGGCCGACTTTTGAGCGAGCGGTTGGCTTGTATGAGGGCGGAAAGGTTACGCAATTTCAAAAAGATTTTGCTGGCTATTTTGCTGTCGTGTTGGGAACGCACCCCTACAGGGTTTCTGTATCTGCTAAACAATATGACCGTGGCAATTGTGACTGCTACCTTGGCCAAAACGATACACTTTGCAAACACATGGTGGCGGTGGCAATTTATGCTACCCAGAACGGTGAAAAATTAAACCAAGAGGACAAGGAACTGGTTAGTGGCCCGGTGTGTAGTGGCAAACTAGGAGAATTAAGTAAACAAGAATTAGCTGAAACCAAAAAAGCGATCACTTCGGCGGGGAGATACATCAAAGCATACTCTGGCCCTTCTCGAACTTGGTTTGTTTACCAAAATTCACTTAGTGAAGGGTGCGCTAGATTGTCAAAACTGGTTTCACAGTTGCCGGTAAGTAAACAGACAGCACAGTTATTGGTCGATATGCTTCTGAGGCTTGATAAAAAACTAAGCACAGGTGGTGTTGACGACTCTGACGGCGCCGTTGGCGGTTTTATGCAGGAAGTAGTTATAACACTTCAAGAATACGCTAAGCTTGAGCCCAAGTGCGCTAAAGCTTTTAAAAAGCTTCGTGGTCAAAAAACTTGTTTTGACTGGGAAGAGCCGCTTGTAGAAATATTTGATGAATTAAACTCCTAGCCACACTAATAAAAAGAAAAAGATTCGCCTGAGCAGCAAGAGTATGACTCCTGCAGTAACTAGCTGGCTAAAAGGGGTTCAACTGTGGGATTGGAATTCAGGTTTTACAAAGTGAAAAAGATGGGAAGAGTTACACTAGATACACGAAAAATTTAAAATTAAGATTTGAGCAGCACCAAAAAGGACAAGTTGAATCTACCAAAGAACGAAGATCCTTAAAACTTATTTATTACGAAGCATGTTTGTCGGAAGAAGATGCTATCAAACGCGAAAAGTATTTAAAAACTCATTACGGTAAGCAATTTTTAAAAAATCGGCTCAAATTTTATTTCACACGGTAGAGGCAAGCGTAATGTGATTTGTTAGTGCTAGCCCGCCCTGTGACGGCACAATCCGCTTCTGTGAGTGCCGCGACCTTGAAACTACAGAGCAGACGCGAGAGCCACCGCAGAGCGTCGAGGTGCGTAGGGGCTGGGGTTACTATGTGCGGCTCCGTGCGTAAGCAGTGGTTTTGTAACAGCGAGAACTTTGGTAACATAGAGGTCGATGAGAAAAGATGAACAGAGTGGTTTTATTCTTATGATTGCCATTATGGTAGTGCTAGCGTCGCTCATTATTTGGTTTGCGGTGCATCGGATTACTCAGGCAAACAATGAGCCTGTGCCGGCTCTTAAAAACACTCAGTCCGTCTTTTTGGGATGAACCCACAGCAATTTTTGTCCGCTCGTAAAGATCACCAGCTGGTAGTTCTAGAGGGGTTTCACGCACTGAAACACGCTCTGAGGTTTGAGGCAGGGGTGGTTGATATCATAACTGCCAACAAGGGTGAATTGGTTCGGTTGACCAAAAGGCTAGCCCCCGATATTTTAGCCGTAATTAAACAAGAAGCTCGAGAGGTGAACGCCGATGAGTTTGGTCGCTCGTCACCAATACCAATAAAATCTGGTGTTTTAGCGGTAGCGGTGCCAGTGGTTTACGATGAAAATATTATCGAGTCTACCAATAAAACTGTGGTTTGGCTGGATAACCCCAAAAATCACCAAAATGTTGGCGCCGTAGTGCGATTAGCAGCTGGGATTGGAGCGGTGCCAGTGGCGATTCACGGAGATTTAGACATTTGGAATCCGGCTGTGCTTAGGGGTAGTGCCGGACTTCACTATGCCACGGCGGTCATTAAAACCGACAAACTTCCTAATGAATTTGGCAAAAAAGTTTATGTGTTTGACGGTTCTGGCAAGCCGTTTGAGCAAGTAAATATCACAGCAAACTCCATACTTGTATTTGGGGGCGAGCGCGGTGGTGTGAGTGAGCCAATAAAGAGCCAAGCCGACGAAGTAGTAAGGATTCCTATGAAAAAAGGAGTCTCTAGCCTGAATCTAGCCACAGCTGTTGCTATAGGGTTGTACGCTGTAACCAGGAGACCGAGGTAAGTCCATGAGGCCTGCGCCAGCTCGCTAAACAGTCATTTTAGACTGAGTGCATCGCTTTTTTAGCGATGAGTATGGCTTCATTGAAGAGCGTTGGGTGTAAATACCGGAAAGTCGGACAACAAATAGAAGAGTTTTATGTCGTCAGGCGAGAACTCGCCCCCTGAAGAAACAAATGCTTGGATTGTAGGCGGTAGTCAAAACAGATAAACTAGTGTGGGTTATGAAATACTTTTTGCAGCGAGTTGAAACAGAGTTGGTTGAATCTGCGTCTAGACATTTAGGTGTGGACATGACTGAGCTAAGTATCGAAAAAGCCAACTTAAGGTTTGGTGCGGATTTAGCGATGCCTTTTTTCGCTCTGGCAGGAAAACTAGGTAAATCGCCTCAGGAAATCGCCTCAGACGTTCAAAATTCCACTCAACACTCCGCTGTTGCTAAAACCGACGTTGCTTCAGGCTATCTAAACATCTGGTTAGACTCCAGCGCTGTAGCCAGAGGCATAGCCGAGGATCTTCAAAAGTCTGAAAAGTACGGTGAGACAGCAGAAGGGGCTGGTAAAACTGTGGTTGTCGACTTCATAGGCTTGAACTTATCCAAGCCGTTCAGCGTGGGGCATCTGCGACCGACGGTGCAGGGCGCAGCGCTAATAAATCTCTATCAAGCTCTGGGTTATAAAGTGGTAGGCGACAGTCATCTCGGAGATTGGGGTACGCCGTTTGGCATGTGGGTGGTTGGTTTTGAAAAGTGGGGAAGTGATGAAGCTCTAGAGAAAGACGGGGCTTACGAACTAGGGCGTTTGTATGTGAAGTTTCGTCAGGAAGCTGAAGTTGACGAATCACTTTTGGACGACGCCAAAGCTTGGCTAAAAAAGCTTGAAGCAGGCGACGAACAAGCTCTGGCGTTCAAGGACAGGTTTAGCAAAATTTCGCTCGACCATATGAACACAGTTCTTGCTCGGTTGAAGATAAAACCAGACGAAAACCTAGGCGAATCGTTCTATGTAACAGAGGCAAAAAAGCTGATTGATGAATTAGTGGATTCTAAAGTTGCCACGCGACAAAAAGACGGCTTAGTGATTGTTCAGTTGGATAACTACGGAATTGATACGCCAATTTTGCTCCAAAAAAGTGATGGATCTTTGCTTTATGCCACCACCGACATGCAGACAATCAGGTACAGAAATGACACCTGGAATCCAGAGAAAATTATTTATTCGGTTGGTGGGGAGCAACAGCTCCATTTCCAGCAGGTATTTGCTCTTGCCGACAAGCTAGGATTCAATATGAAGCTGGTTCACCCGTGGTTTGGAACGATTGATGAGCTCGGCGATTATGGTAAACGTCGCAAAATGAGCTCACGAAAAAACACAGCACTGCTAGAAAACTTACTAGACGAAGCCGAAAAGGTGGCTCGAGAGAAAATAAACAACCAAGAAGTTAGCAACCAAGACATTTCCAAAATTGCTCTAGGGGCAGTCAAGTTTACCGATTTTGGGCAGTCTAGACGCACTAATATACTTTTTGACTGGGATAGAATGTTTAATTTACAGGGGTTCTGCGGGCCATATGTTCAGTATGCTGCGGTGCGAGTCGGCTCGATATTAAGCAAGCTTGAAGCAAGCGAGGTGCTGTTTGATGGAGCTGACGACTATAACTGGGAAGCAGAAACAAGGTTACTGAATCTTTTAGCGCGCTACCCAGCGGTGATTTTAGAAGCAGCTAAAGAATACGAACCTCACAAAGTGGCTCAATACTTGTTTGACCTAGCCAAAGAATTCAACAAATACTACGAAAATATTTCGATTAGCGAATCCAGGGGAGTAGCCAGAGAAGCGCGCCTGAAGCTACTGTATTTGCTGAGGTCGAATTTTGAACACGGACTAGGAATACTGGGGATAGAAATTCCATCAAAAATGTAGCAAGTAATTGCTTGTGCTTGCAGTGCTACAGTAAAAAGGGTATTATTTTGCGCGGTTATGACTACACTAGAACGAGCACATCAGCCTAAATCTCCTGAGCTGACAGTAATGCCTAAAGAAGCTGTTGACAGCTTCATCATTTCCCTAAATAGGTACACTAGGTATCTTAATGGGGAAATTATGCATACCCATGAAGGCCTCTCGATAGAAGATGAAGCAGAGAGAACTAGGCATTTTGAAGCAGCGTGTGAGCTGTTGGAGGGATTAACGCCGATGGTCACCAATCATATGTTGGTTGTTTACACAGAGAAAAAATCTCCCAACGGAGAGTCGATTTTAAATGACAACGGAAATGTAGAAAAAATTGTAGTAAAGGCTTTGGAGAATTTTCAAGGCCTTAGGTATACCGAAGACGAACTGGTTGTTACTTATCGACCAAGAGGAGGGGAGACAATAGAGGAATTCGGACTAAAAGGTCTTGGTACAGAGTTCAAACTAGATGTCATATAAACACGCATTTCGCATTTTCCATTTCGACCCCCACAGAGTCCTGGTAGCAGCCATCTTGCAGTTTTCTCTGTTGTCACCACAGCTACAGCTGTGCTCCCAGCAGAGAAAACTGTAACCTGGCCAAGGACTTACGCACTCGTAAGTTTGCGCCTGTTCTTGACCAAGCGGTTCCGAGCTAATGCCCATTTCTAGTTGAATATCTAGCTTTCGCATATCTGTTAATCATGCATAAGTAATCTATAAGGAGATTACTTATGAGTAAACTGGCATCAAATTTCAAACGCGTAAGTCCTGAACTTCTTTTTTCCACCCCACCCTCCTTTTCAACGGCTCAACGCGTTGAGCCGTTGAAACACCCCAGCATACTGGAGTACGGAAAGCAAAGTGCGAAATGTGCGATAGATTGAGGCTGATTAATAATTCTTATGGCAACAGTAAAATTGCAAAATGTGGCAGGAAGAAACTTTAGAGCAGGCGCAGTTTCGTAAATAAAATCCATCGACAATGTACTATGATTGCTGTGGTTTCGTTGTAATGAACGAAAAGCATCGACCCTTCAACTAAAAAGAATTCAAAATAAAGGAGCGGGTTTATGGGCAGCATAGTACACATAGTTGGAACCGGTACGATTGGAGAACCTTTGATAGGACTACTGGCCGACCACAAAGATGAATTCGGCCTAGATGAAGTAACTTTCCATAAACGCACTCCCACCGCCAGAGATCGGTCTTCCGTGGAAGAACTAATATTGAACAGAGGCACAAGACTGGCTGTTGATAAAACCGCCAAAGCTAAATTCAAAGAACTGGGCTATGAACCAACCTTGGAAGCCAGCGAGGCTATAAAAAGAGCCGATGTAGTTATTGACTGCACTCCGGCGGGGAATGAAAATAAGCGTCGCTACTTGGCGAAGCAGTATCAATCGGTCAGTTTGTTTGTAGCGCAGGGTTCGGAGGACGGCTTTGGGAAAAAATATGCCAAAGGCATAAACGGACAAGCTTTGGTGGCAGGCGAAGATCGTTTTATACAGGTGGTGTCGTGCAACACTCACGCCATAGCTTCGCTAGTCAGCACTTTTGGTTTTGACGACCGGGGTAATAGCCGTCTGGTGAGTGCAGATTTTAGCCTAGTTCGACGCGCCAACGACATTAGCCAGAACGGTGGTATGGTGTCTTCGCCAACCGCTGGAGAGCACCCAGACAAACGGTTCGGTACGCACCACGCCCGGGACGCACACGGCGTGCTTGAAACTCTAGGACACGATCTGAACCTGTTTTCATCGGCGATGATTACCAACACTCAATACATGCACTCTACCAGGTTTAAAATCGTGCTCGACAGAGATATAACCCTTGGCGAAGTTAAGAATTTGATCTGGGCAAACGAAATGCTGGCGTTTACTCACAGGCCTTCGGCTAGCGAAATTTTTTCTTTCGGCAGGGACCATGGATATTACGGAAGAATACTAAACCAGGCGGTGATTCCTGTTGAAAGTCTGGCGGTTTCAAGGAACAAACGAGAAATCGTTGGCTACTGCTTCACTCCGCAGGACGGCAATTCGCTACTTTCGTCGGCGGCAATTGCACTATGGGGGGTTGACCCCGAAAGTGCGCCCGATAAGCTAAAAGTTCTGGATAAATACATTTTTCAAGAAATCTAAACCCCCTAGAAGTGCAGACGCAGAAAGCTATGGGTAATTACTGAGCTATGTCTGCGATGGCGTGTATAATGGCTAGGACTTATCTCTAAATAATTAGGAGGACGAACAATGCTCGAGACCGCACAAAACACTATTCGGCGCGTTGCCAAGCGAATGGGGCTGGACGACAAAACAGTTAACGAACTTATTGAAACCAAAGCCGAACATGTTTTTGAGATAGAGATGGAGAACGGCAAAAAGTATAAAAGCTACCGCGTTCAACACAGCAACAAACGCGGACCGCATAAAGGTGGAATACGCTTCCACCCAGGTGTAAACCTAGATGAAGTACGAGCACTGGCAACTTTGATGTCGTTTAAGACTGCTGCCGTTGGCCTGCCACTTGGCGGCGGCAAAGGCGGTATAGTGATTAACCCCAAAGAGCTAAGCGACGAAGAACTAGAGGAACTTTCTAGAAAATACGTGCGACATTTGGCCGATTACATCGGCCCCGACAAAGACATTCCAGCGCCCGATGTTAACACCACCGCCCAGATAATGGATTGGATGGTTGACGAGTTCGAGCAAATTACTGGCGATACTTCCAGGGCTACATTTACCGGTAAATCGCTTGGCAAAGGCGGTAGTTTGGGCCGTGAAGCTGCCACCGGTCGCGGCGGAGTCATTTCGCTGGTAGAAGTGCTAAAGAAACGCGGTAAATCTAGCGACGAGCTGACAGTGGCGGTACAGGGTTTTGGAAATGTGGGGTATTTTTTCGCTAAAATTGCCCAAAACGACACCTCGCTTAAAATTGTAGCTATCAGTGATTCGCGGGGTGGAGTCTACGACCCAGAAAATGGAATAAATGTAGCTCAAGCTATGGATGCTAAAAAACATAGCGGTGCAGTTACAGCCTATGGCGAGGGGAAACGCGAAGTTCAGGTGATAAGTAGCGCCGAACTCCTCACGCTAGATGTAGATATTTTGGTGTTGGCTGCGCTTGATGACGCTATAACTAAGAGCAACATGAAGGATATAAAAGCAGATGTGGTTTTAGAGCTAGCCAACGGGCCGGTGAATGAAAAGGCCCATGATTACCTAGTGAACGAACAAATAACAGTAGTGCCAGACATCATCGCCAATGCCGGAGGAGTAGTGGTTTCCTATCTGGAATGGCTGCAAAACAGGCAAAGTGAAACTTGGGATGAAATGCGGGTGAACCAAAAACTTGAAAAAATAATGACCTCAGCAGTCAATGTCATGCACACTCGGGCCGAAGATGAAGGGGTTAGCTACAAAGAAGCAGCTTTTGAAGTGGCTATAGCTAAACTGGTGGAATAAATTCCCCCTTAAGGCGCCTCTTTGAATCTTAGCCTCCGCTTTTTCTGAACAAAATCAATCCTTTTTCAAATACGGGCAGCAAGCTCCGTGAGGTTCTCGCCAGAAGAAATAATTCTGTACGCGGGGCGCTGTAGAAGATAGGCTGGCATCAAATCTTGGGGACGCGCAACTCCTGCTATAATGTAGTTGCTGGAAAGTCGAACCGCCGATTATTGAAAAACAGTCTTAGCACCGAGCAGTGTATGGTTTTCTTGGAACAAGGGTGCTGAAGGCACCGCACACTGCACTAAATTTTTGTTAATTTAGACTTTGAGGGAGGAAATGATGAGCACACACAAACCAACAAAACTGATATGGATGGATTTGGAAATGACGGGTTTGGAGCCGTCAAGCGATCGAATACTGGAGGTCGGGATAGTAATTACAGATTTTGATTTCAAAGAGCTAGATACCTACGAAGCGGTGATTTTTCAAGAAGCCGAGGCGTTGAATCGTATGAAGAATTCTGATTGGTATGAGTATCCTGGCGGTAAGCGCAAAAAAATTGGAACGGTTCACGATATGGCCTCGAAGAACGGCTTATTAGATAGAGTGGCATCGGGGAAGCCCGAAACTGAAGTAGAGGCTGATGTAGTTAAACTTATTCGAAAGCATTTTGATGAACTAGCGATTCTAGCAGGCAGTTCCATACACCAAGATCGCAGATTTATTCGTCAGTGGTGGCCAGAAGTGGAAAAGCTACTGCACTATCGGATGCTAGATGTTACGGCGTATAAAATATTGATGCAAGGAAAGTATAAGGTTGATTTTCGAAAACCAGATCAGCATCGAGCGCTGGAGGATATTCGGGGGTCGATCCAGGAGTTGCGGTATTATCTCAAGAAACTATCCGAACACCTGTAGCAATCCATCGCCAGAAATTCCAGAGCTTTCATATCGGCGCGTAGGCTCAGGCGAAACTTCTGGCAACCACAAATAGCAGGTAAATTACATAGAGTGACAGGAATATTGCGCCCGAGGTACGGCTGATTAGATGTTTGTGGCGCCCAAATATTAATACCGCAAACAAAATCATTGAAACAGCGATGACCACTCCTGTGTCAAAGATTTGCTGAGGTTCGAAAGTCAGCGGGGATATGGAGGCTGTAAAACCAAGCACCCAGAGGATATTGAAAAGATTAGAACCAACAACATTGCCAATAGCAATATCAACCTTTTTCCGACGCACAGCCGAAATAGAGGCTGCCAGCTCTGGCAGGCTAGTGCCAATGGCTACAACAGTCAGACCAATTAGTCCGTTGCTGACACCCAAGTCGCTAGCGATGGTGATGGCTCCTTCGACAATCCATTTGCCACCCAAAAAAAGCCCGGCAGAGCCGATTGCAATCTTCAGCAGAGTTGACGGCACTTTAATTTTAGAGATTGTCGCTTCTTCCTCAGCCGTCCTTCTGGGTTTTTTAGAAGTTACGGTTCTCCGGAAAGTGTAGTAAAGGAAAATTACGAAATATGATATTAAAATTAGTCCATCAACACGGCTAAGCCCTACGAAGCCGGCTGAATCACCGAGTAGTTTGTCGACGACTAGTACGCCCAGCATGACGGCAGCGAACACCCCGAAGATGACATCGCGCCAGACTACTGCTCGGCGGATAGTGAGAGGGGCGATGAGTGCCACTATGCCTAGCACCAGCAGAGTGTTGGCGACATTACTACCCAGGATATTGCTAATGGCCAGAGCGTCGGCTCCTTCGCTAATAGCGAACATGCTGACGATGAATTCTGGGAGGCTAGTACCGAAGGCTACTATAGTGAGTCCAATAATTAGTTGCGATATGCCTAGTTTCTTGGCTAGCTTGGAGGAGCCGTCAATTAGCCACTCGGCACCGAATACTAAAACAAAAAAACCGATGACAAAAAGTAGGTAAACCATGCGAGAAGTAGTATCGAGTATCAAGCATAAAGTAGCAAGTATTAAGTAGGGGCTAGGTGGGAAGTGGGAGTGGAAGTGGGGAACAGGGAGCAGGAAACAGGGAGCAGGGAACAGGAAACAGGGAGCAGGGAACAGGAAACAGGGAGCAGGGATATTTCTTTGTTCAGTTTCGAAACACGCCGCTCAGAAGTAAGTCAAAAATAGCGTCTAAGAAATGGTGCTTGAAACAACACCAGACCACATTTCTTCACTTTCCAAGGTGAGACCTTGGAAACACTCGGGGACAGAAGATGATATTAGTTCATATTTCTCCATTTGCAAGGTGAGACCTTGCAAATGAGTGGAGACAGCAGGCAGTGGGCGGGGATTCGTGGCTCGTGGTTCGTAGTTTGTAGCCCGCTCCTCCTGTATACTTAGAAGAAGAACGATATGCAGTCCGAACAACCCATACGACCAATTTATTCACCACCGTCAACTCCAAAGAATTCTGTTGGTTCTGTTTTGAAACGTAAACGAGTAATGGCGAAGGTCGGCGTTCTAGCGGCAGCGCTCTTGCTGATAATGGTTTTCGCGACGGTGCTTGGCGGCCAAAGAAGTGCTACAGAGATTACCCTGACATCTGTTACGGCACGCAACTCGGAGGTACTTCGGCTTATCGAGGAACTTGAATCAGAGCTAGCAACTGCTAGTGGTAAGACATATGCCACCCAGGCTAAAATCCTTCTAACCAGTGACAACTTAGCAATCACTAGCTACACCGGTAGCGTGTACTTAACTACCCACAGTATCGAGCAAGTAGCTAGGGTTGAAATAGCCACTGTCATCAAAGAGTTGTCCAAAAGAATCGGCCAGTATGATTTTGATGAAGTGTTTATATCCTCGGTGCAGTTTGAAATAGAGCTTAACCGAGCCTTATTGGAGCAACTAAATCTTAAAGCACCGAACGAGCCACTATCGAGTATTGTTCAAGCAGCACTCGTCAATCACTCCAGCTTACTCTAGGGTAATTCCGAGGAATAAAAAAACCTCTAAATTCCTGGCAATGGATTGCTGAGGCTAAAAACCTGTTTCTCCGATCGAGGCGTATCTAGTGATTTCAAGGCTTGCACATTCGAAATTCGGTAGTCTGTTTGCTCCAGGTGGATTTTTAATCAGTTAAGACACGGCCAGGAAGTGCAGGCTCTGTCTTGCGTAAATTACCCTAGTTGCGTAGTTTCTCCTGGACGTTTTCGGGCAGGCTCTTTGTGACCAGATCGTATGAATGATTGATGAGATCAATAACTTCCTCGTTGCTTAGTTGTCCGCTCAGCACTAAAGTAACCCAGTGTTTTTTATTCAAATGGTAGCCAGGCAGTACTGATTCGTATTTTCCCCTTAGCACCTCGCCAAGTTGCGGATCGCATTTCAGACTAAGCTTGAGCGGATCAGTATTCTCCGCAATTAGTGCAAACATTTTGTCGTACACCTTGTAGACTGCCGTAACCGAATTAAACGGATAATCCAATCGTGCGCCAGGCTTGCCCAGCATGAAGTTCTCTAGTTCTTTTTGGTTCATGACAAAGCTTAGTATTAAACATTTGGGTGGTAAGAGGCAAGAGGGAGTTGGGGTTCGGGGCTCGTAGCCTGCTTGGAGCCGAGAGGCTAGAGGCTGGAAGTTAGACGACAGACGACAGACGACAGAAGTTAGGAAATAGAAATAGCAAACAGGAATGGGAAACAGGGAATAGGAAATGCCAAATGCCAAATGCCAAATGCTAAATGCTAAATGCTAAATGCCAGCCATGGCCTACTTGCTACTTACTACTCGATACCCGATACTTGGTAAGTATGGATGCTAAAGATGAGGTTAAAGCTAGGCTGAGTGTTGAAGATGTAGTCGGCCAGTATTTGGAGTTGAAAAAAGCTGGAAGAAATTTCAAAGCTCTCTCGCCATTTACTAATGAAAAAACTCCGAGCTTCATCGTTAGCCCTGAAAAACAGATATGGCATGATTTTTCCTCCAACAAAGGTGGCGACATATTTACTTTCGTCATGGAAATGGAGGGCGTGGATTTTCGCGAGGCGCTTAACATTTTGGCCAGAAAAGCTGGGGTTGAGATAAAACAATACGGTGACGGCGGCAAAACCACTGCCTTGAAGAAGAAAATCTATGAAATTCTAGATATTTCCGCAGAGTATTACTACCAGACACTGCTAAAGAATCCGTCAGCTCTAGACTACGTGGTGAAAACTCGTGGTTTCAACAAAAAAACGGTTCAGGGCTTCAGGCTGGGGTATGCTCCAAACAATGGCGCTGCTTTGGTGCGTTTTTTGAGGAAAAAAGGCTACAAAGAAACTGACATCAAGGCTTCGGGGCTTACTTCATCGAGAGCCGGCGGGCTTAGCGACATGTTCAGAGGCAGAATTATGGTACCGCTAACGGACAGAGAGGGCAGAGTGATTGGTTTCACGGCCCGGCTGCTACTAGACAACCCTGAAGCCCCGAAGTATATCAATACTCCGCAGACGCTGGTTTATGACAAAAGTCGACATGTGTTTGGTCTGCATGAGGCCAAAGAAGCCATACGAACCAGTGGCTTTTCGGTGATGGTGGAGGGCAATTTAGATGTAATCTCTTCCCACCAAGCCGAAGTGTTGAATGTAGTGGCAACTGCTGGCACAGCGCTGACCACTCATCAATTGCAAGCACTTAGCAGGCTAGGCAGTGAAGTTCGATTGGCTTTCGATCAAGACGACGCCGGTATTCGAGCCACCCAAAGAGCTATTGAAATCTCTCAAAACCTAGAGGTCAATCTATACGTGATAGACATACCCGAAGGCAAAGATCCAGACGAGCTAGTGCGCAAAGATCCCCAGCTTTGGCGCCAGGCCATCGATTCACAGAAATACGCCATGGATTGGTTGCTGGAGAGGTATTCAATGCAGCACGATGTCAAAAGCGCCGAGGGCAAGAAAGAGATGACCACCAAGTTCATAAAAGTTCTTAAACTGCTCGACGATCCCGTCGAACAGGATCATTATTTGAGTAAACTAGCCCAGCTCACTGACACTTCGCAGGGCGCAGTTAAATCGAAGCTAGCGACCACCACCAAAGAAAAAACAACAATTTCGCTAAAGAAGCGAATGAGCGCCAGTGTAGAAAAAACTGGCCTCGATGAGTATGCCTATCAGGATAATTTATTGGCACTCAATCTGTACTACCCCGACACGCGGGTCAGTCTAAAAAAGCTATCGCCACCGCTTCTAAACGATTCAAAAAGACAACAAATATTCGAAATACTTTCATCTTTGGGCGCCGAACAATTCGATTCAGACAAACAGGAGTTGCACTCCTTGGACAATTATGTAAAAATCCTTGCACTGAAAGCGCAGGAATTGTACGGGGACTGGAGCTCGTCAGATAGAACAGTAGAAGCTATCGGGCTCGCCCGCCGCGCTAAGCAAGACAACATACAAAAACAGCGAAAAGAGCTAACTGAAAAGATTCGTCTACTCGAAGAGAGAGGTGAACCCGAACAGGCCAAAAAATTATTAGTCAAGTATAGCGACACGCTAAAAGGGAGTGACAATTGAGTTTTAGAAAAAGAAGACCTAGGAAAAGAAAGGGCATTAGCTTCGAGACTCTAGCCGATATCAAGGCTGATTTGCTCAAAGGTGCCAAGAAAAAAGGCTACATTGAACAGCAGGATATTTTTAATCAAATTTCCGATACTACCGAGAATGCCGAAATGCTTGATGTGCTGTATTCGGAACTAGCCGATGAGAGTGTCGAGATCCTCAGTATCAAAGAAGAGGAGTCCGAAGAAATCAAGAAAGCCAACGAGCGAGCAGCAACTTTCGTAGATGATGTTGCCGATGATTCCGTTCGGCTGTACCTCAGAGAAATAGGCAAAATTCCATTACTCACTGGCGAGCAGGAGATATCGATTGCTCACCGCGTGGTTGCTGGAGAAAAGAAAGCTAAAGATGAAATGGCCGAGGCTAATATGCGCCTAGTGGTGTCCATCGCCAAGAGGTATGTCGGGCGCGGTCTAGATTTGTTAGATTTGATTCAAGAAGGCAACACTGGACTGCTCAGAGCTGTTGAGAAGTTTGACCCCAACAAAGGATTCAAATTTTCAACCTATGCCACTTGGTGGATTCGCCAAGCTATAACTCGCGCCATTGCCGACCAAGCTAGGACGATTCGTATTCCGGTTCACATGGTGGAGACGATAAACAAACTACTCAGAACTCAGCGTCGCCTGACCCAAGAATTGAATCGTGAACCGACCCATAAAGAGATATCCGAAGAAATGGAAATAGACATCGATAAAGTTGAGCACATCATGAAGATTAAACAGGACATTAGTTCGCTGGATGCTTCCGTTAGAGATGATGACGAAGATTCGGTACTGGGCGATTTCATTGAAGACGAAGACACGCCAAGCCCCAAGGAATCAGCCACTACTCAGCTACTCAAAGAACATGTCACCAAGGTACTTGGCATTCTCACTGAGCGTGAACAAAAGATTTTGAAAATGCGTTTTGGCCTAGAGGATGGCAAGAGCCACACGCTAGAAGAAGTTGGTCAGGAATTTAGCGTTACGCGTGAGCGCATACGACAAATCGAAGCGAAATCTCTGGTGAAACTTCGCAAGCACAAAGATTCTAAAAAACTTCACGACTACATTAAGTAGCTAGCCTATTTTTTCGTGAAGAATGTTAAGTTTTTTTGTTAATTCCAGAGTAGTGCCATCATTGAGCAGGTAGTAATCTGCAATAGCAATTGAACCTCCGATGTCGAGGTTTTCGATTTGTGCAAAATCTCTAGAGCAAACTTCATCTGGAGTAAGGGGTCGTTCTGGGCGATTCACCAAACGGTCCTGCCTAACTCTAAGAGGTGCAACTACTGCAATCACCATGAGCCTGTGACCGTAAGTTTTACGTAAAAGCTTGTATTCATCGAAGCTGTACATGTCATCAATAACAACAGACTGCTTTTTTAGCGAAGTGTTGATTTTGGGCAAGGAACGAATAGCCATAACCGCCATTCCTTCTTTTTGCCTAAGCTCTTCGCGGACAGTACGTTCGTTTTTTTCATTAACCTTGAGGCCGCGCTCCTTAACAGTGTCAATGACAATCCCGCCAAAATATATTTCATCTAGTCCTTTGCCCTTGAAGAAATCAGCGCAAGTGCTTTTTCCACTTCCAGGCATGCCAACAAAAGCAATAATTCTTGATTCTTTCATGAGCATTAGTATACATGGAGTGTAATAAGAGGTGGGCAGAAGGTATAATTAAACCATGGCAGAGGTGAAAAAACGACTAGTTGTCATTGATGGTAAATCGGTTTTTTACCGAGGCTACTATGCCATGCCCAATCTTTCGACACCAGATGGCACTCCGACGGGCGGTGTTTATGGTTTTGCAATGATGGCGCTAGAGATTGTGAAGAAAATGGACCCCGATTATGTCTGTGTCGCTTGGGATAAGGCCAAGACCAATATTCGGCGACGACGGGAGCTATATCCAGCGTACAAGGCCAACCGCAAACCGGCTCCGCCGGATTTTTATGTACAAATACCGCTACTAAGGGAGATGTTGGAGGCCTTTAGTTGGCCGCTGTATGAAATAGACGACCACGAGGCCGACGATATTATGGGAACTTTTGCCGAGCAAGCTAGCGCCAAGGGTCTAGAGACGATTTTGATAACTAGCGACAAAGATGTACTGCAACTGGTGACCGATGATGTGGTTGTTGCCCTTTTGAAAAAAGGGCTGACTAATGTAGAGAGCTTCGATCGAAAACATTTGCAAAAAGTCATGGGCATGACTACGGACGAGTTCATTGACTACAAATCACTGCGTGGCGACCCCAGCGACAATTTGCCAGGCGTGGCTGGTGTCGGGGAGAAAACAGCCACTAACCTAATCCAAGACTACGGAAGTATGGACGGCGTGTATCAACATCTAAACGACATAAAGCCAACGCTTCGAGCCAAGCTAGAAAAAGACAAAGAAATGGCTTATTTGACCAAGCAATTGGTCATTTTAGATAAAAATGTGCCCTTGAAGCTGGACTTCAAGGCGGCCGCTATTGAAAACCTTGACCCTAGCGAAATAAGAAATGTATTCAAGAAGTTCGATTTCAGAACCTTGCTTAAACAGCTACCTCAAAGCATGTCGCCAAGCGCCGAAGAAGAGGAGGCCATTGTCTTGGGTGACGAGCTTGGTGCCTCGATGAAAACTACGATAATCGAGGACAAGCAACAGCTAAATGCCCTGCAGTTTGATGTCGGCAGTTATTTGGTTGTTCACAGCATCTCCAAGGATTTGGCCGGCCTGGATATTAGCAGCGTAGTGGTTAGCCCTAGCATCAAGGAAACCATTCTTTTTGAGCTAAATGGCTCGCTAACGTTGGCTGATGTAGCCTCCAAGCTCAAATACCACCTAGAGGCTCGCAACGTCAAGCTAGTCGGTCATGATTTAAAGCGCTTCATTAAAGCTCTTGGACGCCATGGGGTTACAGCCGGTCCAGTAGGTCACGACACCAAGGTCGCCGCTTTTTTGATGAATTCATTGCAAAAAGAACAATCACTAGGCAATCTTTCGAATCATGAACTTGGTTACGTTGGTCCAGATTTGGATTCGCTACCGCCAGATGAAGTAGTCCTGAAAGCTCCGAGAATAGCGGCCGTCTTGTGGGCAATTTTGGGGGCGCAGGTTAACAAACTCAGAGCAACACCCAAAATTGCTAGCTTGGCTCGTGAAATCGAATGGCCAGTAATAAGCGTACTAGCCAAGATGGAAAACACCGGCATACAGTTAGATTCTAAATATTTGAAAACGATGTCTAGTGAGTTGGGCGATTCAATTTCCGACATCGAACAGTCAGTCTATGGCTACGCTCAAAAAGAGTTCAACATTGCTTCGCCGGTGCAACTAAGCAAGATGCTTTTCGAGGATTTAAAACTACCCACGGCAGGGATCAAGAAGACCAAAACCAGCTACTCCACGGCAGCCAGTGAGCTAGCAAAACTCATCAGCAAACACCCTGTGGTGGAGCATATCTTGAAGTACCGCGAACTAACTAAGCTCAAAAACACCTATGTTGACGCCCTCCCGAAACTAGTCGATGAGAGCGGCCGTCTGCGTACAACATTTAGTTTAACTACGACATCGACTGGACGACTCAGCTCGCATGATCCAAACCTGCAGAATATTCCGGTAAGGAGTGAAATCGGCAGAAAGATACGAACGGCGTTCATTGCCGGCAAGGGAAAGGTTTTTATTACGGCTGATTATTCTCAGTTCGAACTACGCCTCGCGGCTGTTTTGTCTGGCGATCGAGACATGATTGAGGCGTTTAACAACGACATCGATATTCACACCCAAACAGCGGCTCATATGTACGGCGTCGAAGAGGCGGAGGTGACTAAACGACAAAGATATTCCGCCAAAGCTGTGAATTTCGGGGTGTTGTACGGACAGGGCGTGCATGGACTGAGCGCTGGCACTGGAATGGATTTTCAAGAGGCTAAAGACTTTATTGATAGGTATTTCGAGCTTCGCTCGGGCTTGAAACAGTATCAGGATAATTTGCGCGAACAGGCTAAAACCGAAGGCTACGTGGAGACGTTGCTTGGCCGAAGGCGCCCGACACCAGATGTGAATTCTAGTGTTTTTGTAGTCCGCGAAGCCGCCAAGCGTGCGGCCATAAATATGCCGATACAGGGCAGTGCCGCTGACATTATGAAGCTGGCCATGATAAATGCCGACAAAGCCTTGGACGACGATTGTCGTATCCTTTTGCAAATACACGATTCAATGCTAGTGGAGTGTCCCGAAGCAAAAGCCCAGAAAGTAGCTATCCAGCTGAGCGAAATAATGGAGTCAGCTTACCAGCTCGATGTCAGACTTAAGGTCGACACCGATATTGGTAAAAACTGGGGTGAAATCTAAAGATGGCAACAAAAGCACTGATTTTTGATTTTCATGGCGTAATTTACAGTAACTTAGACTGGAATGTGGTTAATCAGCGCGTATACGGTGATGAAAAGAAAAAAGCAGAATTCAAAAAGTTGGTTCAAGGCGCCAACAGGGGGCAGATTTCCGGTTCCGATTTTCTACTGCGCATTAGCAAATTGGCTGAGGACGCACTGCATCCTGGAAAATCAGTCATAAGTTCTGCGCCTAGTGTTAATCACTCGGTTTTAAGCCTGATCAAAAAGCTTAAATTCAGTTATAAAATCGGGCTTCTTTCAAACGGAGGACGCTCCAGCATTGATCGAGAGCTAGATGCTGCTGGTGGAGCCGATCAATATTTTGATGTCACTATGGCTTCTTCGGATACCAACCTCATCAAGCCTGCCAGAGGAGCTTTTTTGGGCATGGTGGAAAAACTAGGAAGCACTATCGACACCACCCTAGTCATAGACGACAGTCCTAGGCATATTCAAGGCGCCAAGGAGATAGGGTTCAAAACAATTCAATTTAGCGATGCAGAGCAACTCCAGGTCGATCTGCAAAAACTCAGAGTTCAATAATGCCGGAACTACCAGAGGTAGAGATTTTAAAACGAGGGTTGAACACCCACCTCACAGGCCACCGCATACTGAGTTACGAGGTATTGAGAGATAAATCATTTCCTAACGACGAAATCACCGCCAGAACTTTTCTAATCGGCTCGGTGGTAACGGGGGTTAAAAGACGAGCCAAGCTACTATTTATTGAACTGAGTAGCAACTACACGCTGGTAGTTCATTTGAAAATGACTGGTCAGCTGGTTTATCGACCAGACATGGGTAGCAACTTTGGTGCCGGACACCCCAGCACTAGCTTGGTGTCCAAGCTTCCAGACCGGAGCACGAGGGTAGCCATATCGCTAAATCAGGCAAAATTATTTTTTAATGATCAAAGAGTTTTTGGCTGGATGAAGCTAGTTCCATCTCTAAAAGTGCAGCAGATGGAATTTGTCCGAAAGCTTGGCCCAGAGCCGCTGCTGAAATTGTTTAGCGATGAAGTGTTTATTGCCCGCGTTAGGCGCAGGAACAAAAGTCGCATAAAACCAGTTCTTTTGGATCAGACGGTGTTGGCTGGAGTAGGCAATATTTATGCTGACGAAGCGCTGTGGTTGGCAAAAATCCATCCCGAAACTAAAGTTGAAAACATCAAAGACGCCGATTTAACCAAACTGCGCCAAACCATAGTGCAAATTCTGGAGCTAGGCATAACCAAAGGTGGCTCGACCGATAGAAACTACGTCGATGCTCTGGGCAACAAGGGCAGTTACTTGTCCTTCGCCAAGGTTTTCAGGCGTGAAGGTCTGGCGTGTAAAAGATGCGCTGATGAAATAATCAAAATTCGTGTAGCTGGCCGGGGCACGCATATTTGCCCAGTTTGCCAAAAATTTTCAACTGGAGCAAGCTGATTCCCGAACTTCAACTGCGCTAAGCCCTGCTTAAGCAATTCGGAAAATTCCCACTAACAATGCGACAAAGCTAAAAGAACCAAGGGGCGCTCTTTCGGGAGCACAGACCAGCGTCACTTTTGACAGCAAGGGAGTGTTCTTTGGAGTGCCTGTCCGCCTGCCGGCGGAAACCAAACTAGTGCTGTTTCGGCAGCACACCCCATCATTACTTTTGATGGCAAAA
>CAYOYH010000013.1:0-18880 GCA_964408165.1 uncultured Candidatus Saccharibacteria bacterium
ACTTTTCAATTTCGTCTCAATGCGCTTTACTGCTATCTCTCTCCTCTCTTCTATAGCCTGTAGTCATATGTGAATCGTATCCACTGCCGTCTGTCGTCTGTTGTCTATCGTCTACCCCGCCGTCTACACTCACCACGCCTTCTTCCCACTTCTCAATGACAAATGATAAATGTTAAATGATAAATGAAAGTTTTTCATCATAAAACTTTCCTCACCTTGATATAGCCGTCTTTTTGGTCTGGCGCACTCTTGAGTAAATCCCCGTGCGTCGTGCCATAATCTTCCTCTTTGTCTGGGCGCATCTGATTCACCAGCCCCGTCACTTGGCTAGTCGGCTCAACTCCTTTGGTATCTACATCCGACAATTGGTCAACGTAGCCCAAAATCTTTTCTAATTCACCGCGCAAACTCTCGGCCTCTTCGTCGCCGAGTTTAATGCGTGATAGATTGGCGAGTTTTTTTATCTCGTCCAGCGTTACTTTTTTCATCTGCCAACATTATAGAAGAGCAACTCCCTACTAACAACAACTATAGCCTCAATTCAATCTCGGCGATTTGGTCGCGCAAATCCGCCGCTTCCTCAAATTGCAAATTCCGAGCCGCCAAATCCATCTGAGCCGAGAGTTCGGATATCAAGTGCTGGTATTCGTCTTTGGGGATCTTATTTAGATTTAGCTTGTTCTTGCCAGCATTAGGATCTACGCTACTGAGTCTACCGCCGACTGCCTTTTTAATACTCTTCGGAGTGATGCCGTGTTTTTCATTGTAATTGGCTTGTATTTTTCGCCGTCGATTTGTTTCGTCAATAGTGCGTTGCATGGAGCCGGTAGTGTTGTCGGCATACATAATTACTCGGCCCTCTTCGTGCCGCGCGGCTCGCCCAACCGTCTGGGTCAAAGCTTGCTCGCTACGCAAAAAACCCTCTTTGTCGGCATCGAGTATCGCTACCAAACTAACCTCTGGTAAATCCAAGCCTTCGCGAAGCAGATTAATCCCCACCAGCACATCATAAACACCGAGGCGCAGGTCGCGCAGAATGTCAGTTCTCTTTAGAGTATCAACATCCGAGTGCAAATACTGCACTTTGACACCTAGGTCTTTTAGATAATCGGTCAGATCTTCGGACATTCTTTTGGTCATTGTTGTAATCAAAACCCGCTGTCGCTTATCCACCGTATTTTTTATCTCGGCAATCAAATCGTCAATCTGATTCTTAATTGGGCGAACTTCAATAGCTGGATCAAGCAGCCCAGTTGGACGAATTATTTGTTCAGCTGGCTTAGGGCTTCGACTAAGCTCATACTCCGCCGGCGTTGCCGAAACATAAATAACTTCGTTCACCTGCCGTTCAAACTCGGTGAAATTAAGCGGGCGGTTGTCCAGAGCGCTCGGCAGGCGAAAACCATGTTCCACTAAAACTTCTTTGCGCGCTCGATCGCCGTTATACATACCCCTCACCTGCGGAATCGTCATGTGGCTTTCGTCTATAAACATCAGGAAGTCATCTGGGAAATAGTCCAAAAGCGTCGCTGGCTGCTCGCCTTCTTCTCTGTCGGTTAAGTACCGCGAATAGTTTTCAATCCCTTTTACAAAACCGGTTTCCTCCATCATCTCCAGATCAAAGTTCGTTCTCTGCTCTAGGCGCTGGACTTCCAGCAGTTTGTCGTGCGTCTGGAAATACCGGCTACGAACGCCTAGTTCGTCACGGATTTTGACTATTGCTTTCTCTAGCTTTTGCTTCGGCGTCACATAGTGAGAGCTCGGATAAACGGTTGTCAAATCCGGCGTCTCTAAAATTTCACCAGTCAGCGGGTCGAGCTTGGTTATTTTTTCAAGCACATCGCCGAAAAATTCAAACCGATAGGCCACCTCTTCACCTGCCGGATAAACATCCACCACATCGCCCCGAACTCTAAAAGTGCCTCGGTGAAAATCGATATCGTTTCGGGTGTACTGCAAGTCTGTTAAATGTCTAATAAACTTGTCTTGGTGGCGACGCTCGCCCTTGGTTAGATGAATTGCCATGTCGCCGTAACTAGAAACCGAGCCAATACCGTAAATACAACTTACGCTAGCAACGATAATCACATCTTCTCTGGACAAAAGCGAGCTGGTGGCTGCATGGCGCAATCTATCGATCTCTTCGTTGATTTGCGAATCTTTTTCTATATAAGTATCGCTTCTGGGCATGTAAGCCTCTGGCTGGTAGTAATCAAAGTAGCTGACAAAATAATGCACCGCATTGCTGGGAAAAAACTGTTTGAACTCGCCGTAGAGCTGGGCAGCTAGAGTTTTATTGTGGCTCAAAATCAGTGTCGGCTTCTTCTTCTTGGCTATGATATTTGCCATGGTGAAGGTTTTACCCGAGCCGGTCACGCCCAGCAGGGTCTGTTGTTTTTTGCCAGCATCTAGACCATCGAGCAATCGCTCAATCGCCTTGGGCTGGTCGCCTGTCGGTTTAAAATCGCTACGAAGTTTGAAATCAGCCATAATCCACCTATTATAAGTCAAAATTACTTTTGATGTCCGAAACGGTTTTCAGTAAAGACTACTCTAGATCGTCGCAAAGCTCGCAAACTTCTGATTGTTCATAAAGAGAAGTGTCGGCGCCATTCTTTTCGTCCAAAATGGTAGCTAGTTGCTTGACTAGATTTTCTGGATTTTCATCAAAAACAATGTTTTTGTCATTTTCTTTGCCAGCTGCTTTTAGTATGTCGTGAATTTGAGTGCTGATACCTCCGGCGCCCTGCAAAAAACCAATCGGCTTATTCATTTCCATAGCTATGGTGAATTCGTGGAGTGTGCCCAGTCTGCCGCCTATGGATACAACTGCATCGCTAGAGGCAATAAGCAAGGCATCACGGCCAACATAGTGTAGTCCCGTATATAAAATCGTATCGTAGCAAGCGGTGGGTAAGCGGTACTTTTTTACATGTTCGAGTTTAGAGGCAGCAGGAGACAGGCCGACAGATTTACCGCCAACTTCCTTGGCTCCGTGTGCGGCATAATCTGGCAAACCAGAAGTCGCACCGGTCATAAGCACATGCCCGCTTTTAGCTATGGCTCTACCTGCTTGGTGGGCTAATTCTTTTCCCTGTTCAACGCTTTTGCCTTTGGCGGCGCCAGATACACAGATTTGATACATTAGAGCTTTCCCGCCATTTCGTCTTTCAGTAGTTTGGTTTTAGTGAGGTGCACGAAGATTTCTCCGATAGAAGCGTGCCTGTAGGATACGGTGAAAGACGAAAATGCTCGTGCAACCGCTACAACAGGGTACTGGGATACGAAATTGCGGGTAAATTCTAACATACCTATAGATTCTCCGGCTTTATCATGTCATTGTCTAGTTGATTTAGTATTTGTTGCTCTAGCGTCCCCTCGCCCATGTAGCGAATGAACACTTCGTTCCAGAGCGCTTCGCGGAAATGATAGATCTCGCGTTTTTCATACGGCGTGTTGTTGGCGTAGCTAGCGGCAACATCCATCATGTTGAAAGTTATCGGCCGATCGTCATACATCAGCGCCACATAGTCCAGATCTTTCCAGAATTCTAGCTCGGGATCAATCAGGCGCAAAGACTCTTCAGCTCGTCGCCAGTGTAAATCTTCCGGCTGTACGTGTGGCTCAAAAATTTCGGGGTGGTATTCATTCTCTAGTTTGCCAAAGTAGCGTTGAATAACCCGCCAATGAATGTTTTCGCCGGCCATTATCGATCCCATATCAGGATCGGCCAGCAGAGTGTCGACAAAAATCTTACCAAAATCAGGCTGGACTTGTTTAAGTTTGAAAAACGCACTGTAGAGTCTAATCTCATTAATGTAGTGAAACAACAGTGCCCCCACCCATATCGACACACCCGGTAAACGCTCGGCTTTGACTGGCAACATCAAAATAACACCCAGCTCTTTGAGGTGAGTGATGTTGTGTTTCTTTTTGCGGATAAAGGATTCGGAAATGTCAGCCCATCGTTCATGAGGCATGGTAACAATTTCTATGTCGCGGTTTTCAAAATCAGACGGCGTTAATGATTCGTAGTTTTCGTTAAATTTGTTCAGCCATTGACTGTCCTCGGCAAACCGCAAAGCACCGTATATTTCAAAAAGGTTTTCTTTTTTGAGCATGCTGTCGACGGATCTGTAGCCCAGTTTTTCCATGATATTTTTCGGCGGGGTCTTCCGGAGAAATTCTTTGGCCACCGATTTTCTAAGCACCCAGCAATCTTTAGGGATATCAACATTCTCAACAGTGGCTTTTATTTTTGGTATCAGCAGCGCTGGGCTTTCCTTGGCACTGCCACCCATTTGCTGGGCGAGATGTTCGTCGTGCTCTTTCACCTTCTGCACTAGCGCCGCGTACAGTTCCTTACCGGTTGTGTCTTTGTGATCCAACCCAAGATTGCGCATGGTTCTATGCGCTTTGTCTAAAATCTCGGTGCCGAGTTTTATATCGGCGCTTTTACTGCCACTGGCTTTTTCTAGCTGCCTCAGGCTTAGTCCAAAAAGTGGTTCTTTGGCGTTTAGTAGTTCCGAGATTAATTTCATTTTTTAAAACTCCTTTATTTCCATGGGCATATCGTGCAGATTTTCATGAGCGTACAATATTCCGGTCTTGGCACCGATTTTATTGACTACCGAAGTTGAGTTAGCGCTAGCTAGCTTGATTGCCGAAACTAAATCATCGCCCCTAGCTACGGCGGCACTGAACCCCGAACCAAAAGCATCGCCAGCGCCAGTCCTGTCGATTACCGGAACATCTTCATACATGCCGGCTTTTATTATCTGCTTTCTGTCGGTGGCCACTACGCCGTTGGGCCCGTCAGTCATTACAATAACTGGCGCCATATCCGACGCATGCCGAACCAGCTCCTCGTCGTCACTACCCTGCACTAGCTTTTGCAATTCCTCTTTGTTGACGATGAGCAAATCTACTTTGTGAAGCAAAGATTTCAGCCAATCCGCCTGAGCTAGCTCACCCTTGCCAGGATTTATGGCTATCTTTATCTGCTTTTGCTTTGCCGCGTTAATGATGGCCTCCAAAACCTCCATACTGCCTGAAAGCGAAGATATATACAGCCATTCTCCGTGCATGTTTTGCAAATCAAAATCGTCTATTTCGAAATTGCTAGAAGCCCCGCGATAGGTAAGAATAGTTCTGCCGCCATCTGGAGCTAGGAGTACCGTGGAATAGCCTGTATGGTGGCGCTGTGAGGTTTTCACTAGGGAGGAATCAACGCCTTCAATATGCAAATCTTCCAACAAAGCTCGACCCGCCGAATCGTTACCAACCTTGCCCATGTACATGGCGTGTAGCCCTTGCCGAGCAAAAGTTACGGCAGCGTTGGTGGCACCACCGCCAGTGCTAAAATCTACTTTTTCTAGCTCATATTTTTCACCAATTTTGAACTCTTCTACCCAGTTACCATCTTCGTAGTGAGGCGTAAGCACCGTTCCACTCAGGAAAACATCTTGCACTGCCGCGCCGACACAGATCATTCGAAGTTCACTTTTGCTCATTCCATTCACAGACAACCCTCCGGTCTGTAGTATGCAGTATTGAGTATGCAGTATTGAGTATCGGCTGCGACTGTTTTTGCGCGTAGTTCATACTTTATACCGCATACCGTATACCTTATACTCATCTTAAGCTACTGCCTTTCCGCCAGAACCGAACATGTCTATCTTTTCTTCGACCACTTTTTGCACGGCACTAATCACCTCATTCATCAGTTTGATAACGGCAAACTGCTCAGGGTTTTCTTTCAATTGTTCTTCAAGCGCAGTCCGATAAGCGAACCTCATGTCGGAATTAATATTCACTTTGCCAACGCCAATCTTGGCCGCCTCCTCAAAATAATGGCCCGGCGTTCCAGAACCGCCGTGCAAGCTAATATTACAGTCAACAGCATCTCGAATTCGTTGCAAAAGCTCCAAATCCAGCTCTTTTGGCACTGGATATTTACCATGCAAATTTCCGATAGCGGCTGCGAAAGTATCGATGCCGGTTGCCTCGCAAAAAGCTTTGGCACCTTCGGGGGTAGAAAAGGTCTTTTTTATCTCCTCGTAATCAATCTCTTCTTTGTGGACATTGGAGCCTCCCGCAAAATAATGTGGTTCGCTCTCTACCAGCGCACCAGTAAATTTAGCGTACTCCACCACTTCTTTGGTTTTGGCAATTATTTCATCTTCGCTGGCGTTGTGATCGGCCTGAGAGATGTCAATATGGATAAATTCAAAGCCGGCGTCAATGCCTCGCTTGGCGTCCTGTACCGAAGGTGAATGGTCGAGATTGATATAAACCTCAATGCCGTATTCGTGTGCGTAGTTGTCTACCATGTCGCGAATATTATCTAGACCTAAGAACTCCACTTCACCGCTACTAACCTCTACTAAAACTGGCGAGTTTTTAGCCTGAGCTGCCCGGCAAATAGCAATCAGCGTGTCTTGGTTGTCTACATTAAATGCCCCGACAGCAAATTTCTGCTGAGCAGAACGCTGCATTAAATGCCTAGCCCGAATGCAATTGTCTCTGATTTCTCTAATACTCCTACCCATTATTGCCTCCCCATTTCCACCATGATTTCATGCACCTTGGCAGCGATATGCTTAGCAGTCAAGCCAAATTTCTCCAGCAACTCATCGGGTGTGCCTGATTCGCCAAACCTATCCAAAACGCCTATTCGTTTCATCAAAACCGGGTGATGTTCGGCGGCAAACTCGGCAACAGCTCCGCCCAATCCACCAGCCACCTGAGCTTCTTCAGCAGTCACGACAACGCCGGTTTTTTTAATGGAACCAAGTATGGTGGCGGTATCTAGTGGTTTTATGACTGGAACGTGAACTACTTCGGCGTCAATGCCGTCTCTGTAAAGCTGTTCTGCGGCTAGTAGGGCCTGGAAAGTCATGGTGCCGGTTGAGATTATCGAGACGTCCTTGCCAGCACTCAACACAAAGGCGCGGCTTAGACTAAAGGGCGTGCGAGCACTAGTAAACACTGGTGTCGCTTCACGAGCCAGACGCATGTATGTTGGTCGTAAATCATCGGCTATAGCTAGGGTGGCTTTTTCGGCCTCCAGCGCGTCGCCTGGCGCCACTACCACCATATTTGGCAGAGCGCGCATCATAGCAATGTCCTCTAACATTTGGTGAGTTCCACCATCAGGTCCAACCGACACTCCAGCGTGTGAACCGATAATTTTCACTGGATGATCGTTCATACAAACCGTGGTCCGAATTTGGTCAAAACTTCTACCCGGATGAAAGGCCGCGTAACTAGAAGAAAATGGAATCTTCCCCATGGCTGCCATGCCAGCACTAAGCAACGTCAAATTCTGCTCGGCAACACCTACTTGAATAAACCTTTCGGGGAATTCTTCAGCGAATCCGTCCATCTTGGTTGACGCAGTTAAATCAGCGCAAAGAGCCACGACAGCTTCGTTTTGCCTGCCAGCTTCTACTAAACCCCTACCAAACCCCGAACGAATCGGCTCGGAAACTATGTCCTTGGCTTCAATATCTTTGACTAAATACATGAGCGACCTCCGGTCGCAGGAACTAGCAATAAGGGATTAGCAATAAGGGAAGCAAACAATTTCCCTGTGATTTTCCTAATTGCTAATTGCTGTTTGCTATTCCTAGTATCTATTCTTTCTGAGTTGAAGGAATTTGGAGTTTGGAAATAATAGATAGGGTGGGTTGACCCAGAGCCCCCTTTTGCCCTAATTGCTAATTGCTGTTTCCTGTTTACTAATTTCATTCGTGTTCTCCCATAATCTTGCCATTCAGCGTCCTGAGTTTGTGTAGCGCTTCCTTAGCCTGTTTGGAATTTGGTGGCATTCCATGCCAATGAAAATCGTATTCCATGAAGTCCACGCCTTTGCCAGGTATGGTATGAGCGATGATAACTGTCGGCTTCTCAACGATAGCTCGCCCCATCGAGCAAGCGTCAATCACGGCTTCGATGTTGTGCCCGTCAATTTCTAGAACATGCCAGCCGAATGCCTCCCATTTATCCTTTAGATTTTCTAACGGCATTATATGTTCAGTTAGGCCATCTATTTGAATATTGTTCCGATCGACAATGGTTATTAAGTTATGTAGTTTGTTTTTGCCAGCAAACATTGCCGCCTCCCAAACCACGCCTTCGTTCAGTTCGCCGTCGCCCATTATGCAGTACACCCACCGGGTATGATCATCGTCCATCTGCATGACATAGGCCATTCCAGCCGCCTGACCTAGTCCGTTTCCTAGTGAGCCAGAAGTAGTTTCCACTCCTGGGAGCAATGTTTTTTCTGGGTGTCCTTGTAGTCTGCTGCCGAGCTGGCGCAGCGTCATTAATTCTTTTTTGGGGAAAAATCCAGCATTAGCCATCGCTACATACAGCACTGGCGCCAAATGCCCCGCTGACAACACTAACAAATCTCGTTTTTCCCAGTCTGGCTTTTTGGGGTCAATTTTTAGAATATCGAAGTAAAGAGCGCTAAAAATATCAGCCAAATCCAACGGCCCCGCCGAATGTCCACTGCCAGCTTTTTCTAGCATTCTGATGATGTCTTTTCGAAGAGTATTAGCCATTGCTTCGAGCTGGACGATTGTCATTTTTTTCTTTGGCATTGTTTTAGCAGTCCCACCGTGTGTTTTACTGATGTATCTTGCCCTCAAGTATAGCATAAGCAGCTTGGGGGTTATCGGCTTTTTGGATAAAACCACCAACATTTAAAACATCGACGCCTGCCCTCGCTAACGTTTGGGCATTATCGGCGTTGACACCGCCATCCCAGCCAATCTCTACGCTAGGGTTAATCTCTTTTACATCTCTTATTTTTGCGAACAGCTTCTGGTCGACTTTACCGCCAAATTTACCGAGACTGCCACTGAAAATTAATACATGGTTGGCTACTTCAATCAACTGTGAAGCTTCCGAGGCGCTAGTTTCCTGGAGTAGCGCCACTCCTGTTTTGATACCGGCTGCTCCAATGTCGTTGAACATTTCTAACAGTTCGCCCTCAGCCTCGGCGTGAAGAATTATCATATTCGGCTCCATGCGGATTAGTTGATCCAGCTGCGGGGCTGGGTTTTTATACATCAAATGAATATCAATATCTATCGTCGCTGGCCAGTAGGCTTGAGTGGGGTTGATGGTATTGGTTGGCGCAAAAATACCGTCGGTTAAATCTATTTGTATCCGTCTGGCAAACTCCTCAATCCGCCCTAGCTGGGTACGATAGATGTGGGCGTTGTCTGCTAAAATTGTTGGGCAAATAATGCTCACGGGCAAACTCCGTTCGCAGTAAAAAGTATCAAGTAGAAAGTATCAAGCGGGGTAAGGGGGGTAAGGAGAACAGCCGTTGCGGTTATTGCATTTATTGCATTTCCCCCATACTTTATACTTTTTACTTTATACTTTCTACTCATTTTTATACTTGATACTCATTTGATACTTGCTACTTTCTACTGCGCCTCTGGCGCTCTCCCATACTTTATACTTTTTACTTACTTTTATACTCCATACCGCATTCAACAAGCTGTCGAATGCTTACATATTCGGATAAAAATCGTCAATTTCTCGAAGCCGGCGAACATGCCTGGACGAACCAGAAAATTCTGTGGTCAGCCAAGTCTCGACTATTCCGTAAACTGCCGCTTCGTTATCTTCAAGTTCGTCAGCCGATAGACTAAGCACATTGGAATCGTTATCAACCCGACTCATCTTGGCTTCGTGCGCACCTGCAACTACCACCGCCCGTATGCCCTTAAACCGGTTGGCAGCGATAGCCATCCCCTGGCCTCCCCCGCAAATCAAAATCGCCCTAGGGTCGTCGTCCTCAGAGCCGACCACCTTAATGGCTGCTCCTTGGGCAAATTGCGGATAGTCGTCTTGAGGATCTAACTGTCTACCACCAACATCCTCCACGTCGTAGCTATGTTTGCTCAGATAAGCGAACAGCTTGGTCTTTAGTTCAAAACCCCGATGATCCGAACCGATAAATATTTTCATCGGCTCCGCCTATGTAAATATTTAGTATTCGGTATGTAGTATTTGGTATGCAGTATTCCGTTCATTGCATCTCTTTCCTTCCTTCCCGTACTTTATACTTTCTACTTCCTACTTCCTACTGTCTGCCGTCTACTGTCCACTTCCCACTACTTCCTACTTCCTACTTCCTACTTCCTACTGTCTGCCGTCTACTGTCCACTACTTTCTACTTGGCAGATTACTCTCGATGGAGTAATTTGCCAGTGTCTGCCACTAGCTCCGCCAAGCGATTGCTGTAACCCCACTCATTGTCGTACCAAGCTATCACTTTGACCATGTTGCCGCCAGTTACCTTTGTGAAGCTCAAATCCACTATCGCTGAATGGCTGTTGCCAACAATGTCGCTAGAGACAATCGGATCTTTAGTAACTTCTAGCACTCCTTGGTAATACGGCTGCTGAGCGGCAACTGTAAACGCGTCGTTAATTTCTTCTTCGGTAACATCTTTTTTGAGAATTGCTACCACATCTATCAAGCTGCCGACCGCCACCGGTACGCGTATGGCCATGCCGTCAAATATTCCCTGCAGTTCTGGGATAACTTTTCCGATAGCGATTGTCGCGCCAGTGGTAGTAGGAATGATATTTAAAGCTGCCGCTCTAGCTCGGCGCAGGTCTTTGTGCGGGCCGTCTTGAAGATTTTGATCGGCAGTGTAGCCGTGGATCGTTGACATCATAGCTTTCTCGATGCCAAACTGCGATTGCAAAACATTCACCACTGGACCTATGCAGTTAGTAGTACAGCTAGCGTTGGATAGTATGTCGCTGGTGTTGCCCTCTAGGCTGTCGTCATTCACCCCGATAACTACAGTGTGAGCATCATCAGCGTTGTCACCCTTGGTAGGGGCTGATATAACCACTTTCTTGGCTCCGGCATCAATATGCGCCCTAGCCTTGGTTGGATCAGTAAAGAACCCAGTACTCTCGATCACCACATCGACGCCCAGCTCCCCCCACGGAAGCTTGGCGGGGTCTTTTTCGCTTAAAATTTTGATCTTTTGACCGTCAACTACTATATTGCCTTCGTCAGATTCGATTTTATGACCATAGGTCCCGTAAACCGAATCATACCTCAGTAAATGCTCCAGCGTAGCGTTGTCGGTTAAATCGTTAAGCGCTACTACTTCGATGTCTTTTCGGCTAAACAATACCTTGAATACATTTCGCCCAATTCTGCCAAAACCGTTGATTGCTACTTTAGTCTTCAAATTCCACCTCTTATTTTTTTTAATTGCACTAATTGTAAAAGCTAAAGCTTACAAGAACAACCTAAAAGTCATCCAAATCGTTTGAGTCTACTAGATAAGTAAGTGGCACCGAGAGTTCTCCGTCGCCTCGTTTTACCACCACATGACAACCAAGTACCTTGGTCTGGTTGTGGTTTCCGAGGTTGTTAATGGTCTGCTTTAAGCTACTGCCAGTGGTAAAGACATCGTCAACGATGGAGACAAAATCTGTCCCCTTAGGTGCATATCCGTCGATCACTCCACCTAAACCATGACCCTTCTCGGTGTCTCGTACAAGTACCATGGGTATGCCGTATTCGACAGATATGGCTGTGGCTAGTAGGTATGCCGCCATGCCCCGAGCCGGCGACACAGATTGTTCTGTCGTCGAATCCACTTACTAGTTCCTGGGCTAGTAAGTTAAGAAAATCCGGGTCTCCGTAACCCCCCTTAATGTCAACATAATATTTTACAAATCGGCCCTCAGCTCAACCAATTCCCGCTTAACTAGCCCCTTCTCATGTATTATCTCGACTAAATTCTCTGTCATTAGGCTCTGATTATACTACGCGCCGTATCGTTCAACTACACTAGACCATCATAGTGACGAGTAGCAACGCCACAATATTGAGTATCTTAATCATTGGATTAATCGCTGGCCCGGCAGTGTCTTTGTAGGGATCGCCAACGGTGTCGCCGGTAATCGCCGCTTGGTGAGCCAGCGAACCTTTGCCGCCATGATGACCCTCTTCGATATACTTTTTGGCATTATCCCAAGCACCGCCACCACTGGTCATGGCAATCGCCATGAACAAACCAGTTACAATAGAGCCCACCAGTAAACCGCCGATTATTTGTGGGGTGGCGTTACCTTCAAGAAGGGCCATTCCGACGACTACTATGACTACCGGCGTCAACACCGGCAACAGCGCCGGTACTATCATTTGGCGAATAGCCGATTTGGTAACGATATCCACCGTCTTGCCATAATCTGGCTTAGTCGTACCCTCCATAATTCCTTTAACTTCTCTAAACTGTCGGCGCACTTCCGCAACTACCGACATAGCCGTTTTACCAACAGCCTCCATGGAAAGTGCCGCAAACAAATATGTTACCAGTCCGCCCAAAAACAAACCCACCAAAACAAAGGGGTTTTCCAGTGAGAAATCTATGGCAATTCCGTTATTAGCAATAGTTAGTTCTTCGGTGAACGCTACAAACAACACAATGGTTGCCAGTCCAGCACTAGCGATAGCGTAGCCCTTGGTTACCGCCTTAGTGGTGTTGCCTACAGCATCTAGTTTGTCGGTGGTTTTTCTAACCTTCGCTGGTAATTTCGCCATCTGAGCGATGCCGCCAGCGTTGTCGGTAATCGGACCGTAAGCGTCAATAGCTACGATGATGCCAGCCATAGAAAGCATGCTCATGGCGGCAATAGCAATGCCGTAAATATCGGCAACTAAGTACGAAGTGATTATGCCGACACAAATAACGACTACTGGCAAAGCTGTTGACTTCAAGCTAACCGCCAAACCAGCGATAACATTAGTGCCGTGTCCTGATTCGGAAGCCTGAGCGATGGAGCGCACTGGCTTGTGCTTTGTCGCCGTGTAGTATTCTGTAATCAAAACCATAGCCATGGTAACGCCCAGCCCAATCAATGCCGCCCAGTAAATACTCATAGTTTCGTATAGTCCATTGCCGGCCATCATGCTGTGTGTAACAAAATAAAACACTACCGCCGAAAATATCGCAGACACCGCCAGGCCTTTATACAATGCACCCATGATGTTGCCCGACTTGCCTAGTCTGAAGAAGAAGGTGCCGATGACCGAGCCAATAGCGGCTACACCACCGAGAACTAGGGGGTAGTATATAGCGTTTTCAAAATTGTCGAACACTAGAATTCCTATAAGTATCGCCGCCACCGCCGTGACCACGTAAGTTTCAAAAAGGTCGGCGGCCATGCCGGCACAATCACCGACATTGTCGCCGACATTGTCAGCTATGACTGCTGGATTTCTAGGGTCGTCTTCTGGTATTCCAGCCTCAACCTTGCCGACTAAATCGGCTCCGACATCGGCACCTTTAGTAAATATTCCACCTCCCAAACGGGCAAAAATAGATATCAAACTACCGCCAAACGCTAGCCCAATCATGGCATGAATGTCTTCGGTGATAAACCAAAAACCAGTGGTCACTAGTAGCGCCAAGCCCACCACCAGCAACCCAGTAACACTTCCACCACGAGCCGCTACCTTCAGAGCTTCGTCCATAGAACTCTTCGCCGCTTCAGCTGTTCGGACATTAGCGCGCACCGATATATTCATACCTACATAGCCGGCAATCGCACTAGCAATCGCACCCACTACGAACCCGGCGGCTGGCGCAGCGCCCAACACAAAAAACAATATCGCCGTTACTATTACCGCCACCATGGCAACGGTGCGATATTGACGGTTCAGATAGGCCGTAGCGCCCTCCTGGATAGCTGCGGCGATTTCGCGCATTTTTTCGTTGCCGTCTTTTTGCTGCATTATCCATTTAGCCAAATACACTCCATAAGCTAGGGTGATAATCGATGCTACAAAAGCAAATATTAGATAAGTATTCATTGGGCCCCTCTCGTTCCTTTATTTAGTCTTCAATCAAATCCAAAATATTTTAACATAAATTCCCGCCACTGATTACAAGATTTTGTTCATAATTTTCTGCTATCATTAACTTCATGGTTGAAAAGAGCGCTTTTGAAATCTGGGCACACCGTGGCGGCACTTCGGGCGGCTCACCTGAAAATTCCCTCAAAGCCATCAGCAATACTCTTGAAAATAGATGCAATAAGCTCGAGCTAGATGTTTGGCGCTACGGCAAATCGTTGGTGTTAACGCACGACCAACCAACCAACGGCAACCACCCCTCGCTTAGCCAAGCGCTGAAACTTATCAACGGCCGAGCCGAAATTTATCTGGAAATCAAACATGCCGAGGCGGCGCTAGAAGTTCATAAACTCATTGAAAAAGAGTACACCGCTCACTACGACAGCATCATCTTTGCTTCGTTCGAACTAGAGGTACTGGAGAGTATTCGGGCAGAATCCGCTATGGCTCGCTTAGGATTGAACTACCGCGGCGTAGATGATCGTTTCATCGATATCGCCGAGGAGCTGGCTGTCGAATATGTCACTTTCAATTGGAGGCGATTCTTGCCAAACTATTTCAATATCAAGCAGTCTGGCAAAATATTAAACACCAAATACCTCGCCTACACCGTCAATACGCCAATCCTGGCTAGGCTAATGCAACGCTTGGGCATGGACGGAATAATCACCGATTATCCTGGCAGATTTTAAGAGCTTGTACAGACCAACGTTTTCTATCCATTAGAAGTACGCCCCTCTCATTTTATTTTTGATGTCAGAAGTAATTTGAAGACCGCTTGCTAGAGTGTTTTATAACGCTGCTATAAATTGAGAGTCAGAACAAAGGGCGGTCTACTTCAGGCTCACCTCTACTCCACTACTAAATGCGCTATCGTGTAGTTTGGCTTTGGCTAGTTTCGTATCTTTTGGTACATCGAAAACAATTCTGCCAGTCACTGAATTACCGGGGTTGATTTCTTCAAGCCAAGTGTTGCCATCTACGTCCAGAGCAAACTCTGCTGACGAGTCATTATTATACTTCTGACCGGCTTCGTTAAATACAGTTTGGTTTGAGCTAAGGAAAGTCTGTGGTGCATCGCCAATGTTTTTAACTGTAATATTTAGGATGCAAAATTCACCCTGTGCCTCTTCTTGCAAGAACTCATTATTGCCGAGCACTGTTTTGCCGCAATCCATCGATTTAACGACAAACTCAAACTTGCCGTCCCGTACCGCATCGCCAATCCCGGCAACTGCAGCAACTTCTTGGTTCGCCTCAGTTGCACCGTCTGAGACAGCTGGTGTAACTGTGTCTATACCTATGCCTGTATCTGTATCTGTATCTGTATCTGTATCCGTGCCACCAGCAATAGCTACTATTACGATGAGAATTATAAATCCTATAATTCCGTATTTAATTTTGCCCTTCATCTGAAGACCTCCTTAAGTTTAGTTGAAAGTATGAGTGCCCTAATAAAAAAGGACACCCGCTCTTAGGTGTCTAAACCGTCAACAGAGATAAATCCCTATTGTTTTCAAGCAAGTGCCCATTTTTGGGATTTATCTACTTGAAAATACACAGACATAAAAATATCTCTGTGAACGATTTAGACGATTCAGGTATAGCAAAAAAATACGGCTGACATCAATATTAAATGCTCTACCCTCTCTATCCTCTTAGCAAAGAATTGAATTTCGGGCGCTATAGAGAAAAAGTTCTAGCTAGGAGATACAAATTATACGTATATGACGGCCGTCATATACGTATAATTTACGCTACCTCTCTGCACTCAATTATTATAATTTTCTGACGGCTGGAGCATTTATTATAATCTAGACGGTTAGCCCCGATGCTTTAATCGGAGCTAACCTCCAGCCTCTAGGCTCTAACTCGCACCGCATCATTACTTCTGAGGGAGTGTGTTGGCGAAAGAACACTAGATTTGTTTGGCTTAGTAAAGAATGTGCTTAATCTCTGATGCAATTCATTAACTAATTCTAGGAGGGTTTATGAACAAGGCAATTATGGCAGTAATCATTTTAGTTGTGGGGGTCGGGTTAGTTTTCGGTGGGGTTGTACTTTTCGGCTCTGAAGACGGAGCGCCCGCAACCACTCAGCAGGAGCTGGGCGGCGCAACAAAACCAGAAATAGTCACATTTACATCTGCCCAAGTCGCCACCCACAGCACTCAAGCAGACTGCTGGGCGATTATCGATGGTTTGGTCTATGACATCACCAACTACATCCCAATTCATCCTGGCGGTGATACAATTCTGCGTGCTTGCGGTACAGACGGCACATCACTGTTCGCCTCGCGAACCACCGCAGAGGGTGAGCCAATAGGTGCTGGGACGCCTCATAGTTCCAATGCCCGTTCACAACTTGGTCAGTTTTTAATCGGTAGCTTAGAAAACTAGCTACTAACTAGTGGCACAAAAATAAAGCCACTATGAATAGTCGTAACTACATCTTTTTGCGATTTTTTCGCAATTTCGAGAATATCGTAGCTTACTGGTATCACCATTTTCCCGCCGATTTTCAACTGCCCTAAAAGTGTTTCGGGCAGTTTGTCGGCCGAGGCACTGACCAGTATCCGGTCATACGGAGCTTCGCTGGGCAGCCCAAACTCCTCCCCCGCTTGGTGAAAACTAACTACCCCAACATTTCCAAGGTTTCCAGGATTAACGTTTCCAAGGTCGGACCCTGGAAACTTACTATGCAACATTTTTTCTGTTGCAAGGGTACAGCCCTTGCTACTGTTAGTTCTGTCTTTTTTATCATTTTTATCATTTCGGGATGGCTTGATGATTCCTGCTGCTATGCAGTTTCCTCGCCCAAACTCTACTAACTCTGGAATCCGTTCCACGGCATAAACTCTGCCGTCTTTGCCAACGATATGCGCTAGCAGTGCCGTAGTCCAACCCGAACCCGAGCCAAGATCCAGCACCCTGTCGCCTTCTTGGACATCCAGCCACTCCAACATTTTTCGCACCGTATAGGGCTGAGAGATTGTTTGATCGTAACCAATAGGCAGTGCCGTATCACGCCGCCAATACTTCGCCACATCTGGTGGCAGAAAGTTTTTACGATTAACCAATTGAAATGCTTTGTCGATACGACCCATCACTGCACCCTTGCTTAACATGTACATTCTACACCCATCTCCAAGTTGTATTCGTAAAATATGTACCAGATGCAAGTTCAAATTCGCGCTGCACCCTACTCGACAATAAGGGGTTCGTATTTCGTGGTTAGTGGTTAGTGGTTGGTAGTCCGGAGTTCGTATGGCTGCAGCCTCTCCCTTGCTATCGATTAGTTTGAAGTTAGACGATAGACGACAGATGACAGATTCTAGAAGCTGGAGGCTGGAAACGCTATGCTTTTTCTTTTTTTGCGCCCCCTGCGTTTATTGCCGACACTAAAGAAAAACTGATTTGCTTGGTGGTTGTAGCTTTGCGAATCCACCGACAGGTGGAGAACGAGGACAGTCGAGCTGAAGGCGAGACCGATTCGCTGTCCAGCGAAGAGTTTCCGCAAGTTCAGCAAAGCTATGACCGTCAAGCAAGTAATGTTTTTTGTCCGTGGAGGTGGTTTTGAGACACTTTTGCCATCAAAAGTGTAGCAGGGTGCGCTGCTGCCTCAGCGCCCTTTAGTTCTTTTCAAAAGAAAACACCCCTTTCGGGGTGCTCTTCTAGATTCTAGAATCTGTCGTCTATCGTCTAACCCCAGCGGACAGGCTTTGAGAAGGAAGTTAGTCTTCAAGGTGTTCGCGTATTTTCAGTGCCGCGGTAGCGCCTTCGCCTACGGCGGAGGCTATTTGCATGGTAGCACCAGAGCGGACATCGCCAGAAGCAAATACCCCTTCCATATTTGTCATTAGATTTTCGTCTGTTTTTATGAAACCTTGGTCATCTAGCTCGACATCGGTGTCTTTAAGAAATTTAGTGTTGGGATCAAGTCCTACGAAAATGAAAACACCATCGATGGCGAACTCTCGTTCTTCACCAGTTGCTTTGTCGGTACCGATAACTTTATTGACCATGTTGTCCTCGCCAGCAGTAATCTCGTCAGTCGTAACACCGAGGTGAACAGTAATCTTATCTTCCTTTTCCAGCTTCTCAATAAGTACACCCGAGGCTTTTAGTTCGGAGCGAACCAGCATGTCTATTTTGCTGGCAAAACGGGTCAAAAACAGCGCTTCTTGAACTGCTGAATTACCACCGCCAACTACTACCAAGTGCTTGTCTTGATAAAAAGCGCCGTCACAGGTAGCGCAATAATGCACTCCACGTCCGTAGTATTCTGTTTCGCCTGGTACGCCTATTTTGTGGTAATCGCTTCCTGTGGCTATCAGTACCGCTTTGGCCAAGTAATCGCCATTATTAAGAGTTTCCACCCGTATTCGATCGCCTTCTTCTTTGAGCCCTTTGACTTCGCCCAGTTCAATCTTGGCTCCAAACCGTTCGGCCTGCGCCTGCAACTTCTGTGCCAGCTTCAAACCCTCGATGCCTTTTTCAAAACCAGGGTAATTATCTACCATATCAGTAATGGCTGCCAGGCCGCCAATAACGCCTTTCTCCAGCAACACGGTGTCGATTTTTTCTCTAGTGGTGTAGATGGCGGCAGCCAAAGCTGACGGCCCAGCGCCAATCATTACTACATCATGTTTTTTTACATTTTCAGACATTACAAATTTCCCTTTTTAATTTCTTTCGAGGCTTAGTATAGCAAACTGGGTGTTTAAATGTATGCTTAACATTCTTTGCGACAGCTCCATTTAATGTTTTTACCGACACTAAAGAACGGTGGGAGTTGGGAGGAGTTAGAGCCTAGAGCTTGGAGCTTGGAGTCCGCTGGACAGCGGAGGAGTTTCTTGCTTCCTGCTTTTTTTATCGTCCACCCTACGACATTTAGCATTTAGGCATTTAACATTTGGGCATTTGGCTTCTAGATTCTGCCGTCTAACTCCATCCCCTGTGACATT
>CAYOYH010000014.1:0-18625 GCA_964408165.1 uncultured Candidatus Saccharibacteria bacterium
GGGTGTCGCTATTTTATTGTCTTAGCTTTGTCGCATTGTTAGTGGGAATTTTCCGTAAGGGTAAAGCCTCATCCACAGGAGACAGTTGCATATTTCAATTCGATCAAAACGATGACTACTGCAATCTTTACGCCTACGTACCTAAAACTTTTATTCAATAGCCTGCAGGGAGAAATAAAATTCCAAAAAAGTTCTCCTTGAAAAGGAGGTTAACTGTTCTGGCTCTTTTCTCCAAAATAAACCCAGGCTCTATTTGCTTCTTTTAGCAACTGTGCTGGGTGTTTATGGGGTGGCAAATCTTTTTCGAGTTTGGTTATGGCGTCTTTTTTGGGTTCGCCACAGGCGAAAACAACTGCCTCGTCCAGAACTTTCATCAGCGCGCTAGTAGTAGTGATGCGCGGAAAATCACTGCCCTCAAAATTTACAACCAACCGTCCGTCGGTGTATTTAAAAAAGTTAGCAGGGGTGTTGGGCGCTATTCCAGCAACTAGACCATCGGCGCCAATACCAAACAGTCCAACTTTTAGAACATTCACCACCAACAGTTCTCTCAGGCGAGCGTCATAATTAGCAGCATCTTCCTCGATGCTACCGCTACTCTGCAGTACATTAGCCACGCCGGCGTATTCATTAAAATCTTGGGCTAAGTCTTCGATACCGTTCCAATTGGAGTCTGGATGGCCTGGCTCGCCGTAGCGTTCATCTATCTGAGCAATGGTGATGAATTGTTTCTGTTTAGGTTTAATCCCTGCTAGCGCCTCTCTGGCTACCGCCAAAGAAGATCCTCCTGATAATAAAAGTAGTGTTTTCACTGAATGATCTAGAGCGCCAGCCAGTCTATTCGCCGCTTCCTGGGTGGCTTCACCACAACTGTCATATTTGTTGATTTTCAAACTCATGCTTGGCCTCCTTATTGATGGATGTAATTATAAACCAATTCTAGCCAAAGGGTTTAATTTTGAACCCCTTGGCTAGACTTAAACATGCGATTTTTTACGGTTTTTGGTTAGTTAACTAGTCTTTATCTTTGGTTATTTCAAACTACAGTGTTTTGGTTATTTACTCGGTTGAATATCTTGCCGGTCCATCTACATGTTCTGCGCGTTGTTCAATATAGTCGGTTTGGTGAACCTGGCTAGTTGTTGGCTCTTTGACACCTACTGGATAAGCTTTGTCGTAAGCAATATTTTTTCTCCAGACTTCTGCAGCTATACTGAATTCTTTAACTTGCCGTTCATACTTCTTTTTTCTAACTCCTGTGTTAGTGCGTGCTGCGGCAATGAAAAGTGCTAGCGTTTTGTCGTCTGATTTGTCCAACCCCTCATCTAGCCATGCAACAAATCGAGGCTTTTCACCATCCTGCTCCCCAGTTTTATCTAGCTCCCAGGCAAACCTACCCACAGCCTCTAGTCGACGCGCACCACTTACAGCATCCCCTAGTATTAGTTCGGAAGCACTTCTACTATCATTATCTGGAGTAAGCGTAATCAGTTTGTGTAGTTTTGTAAGTACACCATGTGTAAATATTATTTCTGGAAGTCTCTTTTCTGCACTGTTTTGGGCACTACCCATCACTGCGAACGCTTGTCGCTTATTTTTGTTTCGCACCTCTTTGGGATTCAAACGAGGTTCTTTTAGCGGACCTTCCTTTCCGTCTCGTCTTCGCTTCTTAATCGTAGGGTTTATAGCACCTGATACATAATTAGCAACGGTTCCGCCAGGTTCTTGTTCGGTATCAAAATTAATAAAATTATCTGTATCGTATGGAAGAAACGATTCGCCCTCAGCAATAGCTACGAGCTCCAAAGCCATGAATGAACGCTCTTTCTCTGTAAATACTTCGTTGCCGTTAAGTGAGGATATACGATTCATGTAAGATACATTACCATAAAACCGCTAAAGATACAAGTTTTCAAGCTCCTTTAAGCACTTCTGTCATACTCCTAGCGTCATCACACACCATAATTTTAGACCGCAACTCACTGGCACCATCAAATCCACTAATATAAACTTTGGCGAATTTTTTTAGACCAGCTGGGTTTTTCTTGCCCCCCCATTCTTTGGCGAACATCTTGATGTGTTTTTTGTACAAATTGAGCTTTTCCTCAGTCCTCATCCGTCCCCAAGGACTATCCCTGGAAAACACATACGGGTCTTGGAAAATTCCACGGCCAATCATGATTCCGTCTAGCCCGTACTCCTGAGCTAGTTCCTCACCCTGTTTGCGCGACAGCACATCGCCGTTGCCGATAATCAGCGTTTCTGGGGCAATTTGGTCACGCAACTGGCGTACTTTGCCTATGAGTTCCCAGTCGTTGGGTACTTTTGACTGCTGTTTGGCGGTGCGGCCATGAATTGTTAGTGCAGCTAGGTTTTGTTGGAGCAAAAACTCTATCCATTTCAGGTCAACTTCACTAAACCCAACCCTAGTTTTTACGCTAACTGGAATTTTACCATCAACGCCTTTTTGAGTAGCTTTTATCAGGTTTTTGGCTAGTTCCTGGTTGTTGATTAGCGCCGAACAAGCGCCAAGTTTGACTACATTTTTAACCGGACAGCCCATGTTCAAATCCACCCCTGAAAATCCCATTTCAACTAATTCTGCGGCAGTTTTAACATAATTTTGGGGTTTCATTCCCCAAAGTTGAGCGATTAAAGGTTTTTCTACCTCTGTAAATTTGAGTTTTCGTAGCACTGCCTCTCGCCCCAAAGATTGTAATCCGTCGGCACTAGCAAATTCCGTAAAAAACAGATCGGGCTTTGCAACTGTAGCAATAACTTGACGAAAAACCGTATCAGTCACATCGTCCATTGGCGCTAAAATAAAAAACGGCTTTTTGAGACCCTGCCAAGTGTTCTTTTTCATACGCGCCCTCCAGCAAATGCGATTTTGCACCAATAAAGTTCGGCAACCTCATCAGCGACAACCAGCTTGGAGCTATGGAAAATGCAATACCTCATCTTTAATCACCTATTCCCAGCGGAAAATCTTAACGGCGATGAAGTAAACTATAATCGTCCAGATCGCTATTCCAGCCAGTTGTGGTCCTAGCTCCCAGATATGCTGAGCGTTGTTTGCTATTTCACGCAGACCGTCTGCCAAAAAAGCAGGTGGCAGAATCTCTGCTACAGGTCTTAGCCAGTCGGGTAGCATTTCTATTGGAAAGAAGATTCCGCTCAAAAACATTAACGGGAAAAAGATGATATTGGTTATCGGTGCGGCCTGATTTTCGTTCTTTGCCCAGCCAGCAATCGCAAAACCCATCCCCAAAAACATAACTGCTCCGAGTGTTCCAAATATCACGAATTCAATTAGTGTACCCCTGATGTTGAAATCAAATAAAACAACCGCTATGACAACCATTATCAGCACATTGAGCGCAGTCATGAGCAACCGAGTTATTGACTGTGCCACTAGGAATTGTAGCGGGTTTAGCGGTGCAGTCTGCAGTCTCCTGAGCGCTCCGCTAGATTTATAAGATACGAACGCCTGACTTACAGAGAATAAACCAAGCGACATAACGCTAAATGCTATTATTCCTGGAATTACAAAATCCACACCACCCAAGTCTGATGGTTGCACTGATTCAGAGCTATGCGTATATGGTTTTGGCACTTCCCCGTCGATTGTTCTAGCGACTACTTCCAAATTAAATTCACCCAGTATTCCACTAACTGCATCTTCAACTACACCAGCAAACTGATTGCTGGCATCGACAAGCAAAACAATATGGCCCTCGTTTTTCTCTCCAAAATCTTCTGGAACTAGGATTGCCGCTGCAAGATCGCCTTGATTTAATTTTTCTTCAATAAGAACTCTGGCGCTATCATACCCTTCTTCACTTAAAACATTTTGGACTTCGTTATCGTTTTTAAACATCCTAACTTCGTTGGCTTCGTCGCCTAGACGATTATCGATGATTTGCGCACTCAAAGCTTGGTCGAACGCTTGGGATACGCCAGTGTTGGATTGATTAATGTATGCAATGTTTATCGTGATTGAATCGTTTTGACTTATGAAGCCAAAAATAACTAGGAAAATAATCGGAAAGAGAAATGAGAAAAACATGGCTGTTTTGTCGCGAAAATACATCAATGTCGACGCCACAGTCAGTCTCCATAGCGGACTGCTGAAATTAAACATCATGCATCCCTTTGCCGGTGATATCGATAAATACATCATCAAGGTTTGCTTGTTGGACTGTCTGTTTCTTCTTGAAGCCTCGGGCTAACAGCTCTTTAACCAGGTTTTCAGGAGTATTCATAGCCACAATCTTGCCTTCGTTCATAATAGCTAGCCGATCGCAAAGTATCTCGGCCTCGTCCATGTAGTGCGTGGTTAGCACTACTGTTATTCCGCTTGCCTGGATCTCCTTAACTAGGTTCCATAAATTTCGCCGAGCTTGAGGGTCAAGGCCGGTAGTTGGTTCATCTAGGAAAATTACTTTCGGTTTATTGACTAGGGCTACCGCTACGGAGAATCGCTGTTTCTGTCCGCCAGATAATTCTTTAACGAAGCTTCGTTTTTTCTTAACTAGGTCAACTCTGGATAGTAAATCTTCAGTATCGACGCCTTCGCGATACAGACTGCCGTACATGCGTAGCAACTCGTCTAGATATAGATATTCGAAAAAGGCTGAGGATTGAAGCTGGATGCCAATAATTTGCTTAACTTTCGCGGGCTCCTTGGACACATCGAATCCGTCCAGTACCACTCTGCCTTTGTCTATCGATCGTAGAGTTTCTATCATCTCCAGAGCTGTAGTTTTTCCGGCTCCGTTTGGTCCAAGTATTCCGAAGACCTCACCCTTTTTTACCGAGAAAGTAATCCCGTCAACAGCTTTTTGTTTGCCGTAAATTTTCGTCAAACCCTCAACAGATAAAATAATTTCGCTAGCTCGATTCATGGCTGTCAGTGTATCAAATCAACATACCTGCAACAAAAAACCCCAGACAAGCCGGGGTTTTTTGAGGTAAATAGATGGACTATTTGTTGCTTTTTTTGACTACTAGAAAGCCGTTTCGTGGGTTTTCTACAACTTCTCGATCTTTTGGCAGATCGCAGGTGTTGTCTCGCTCGTCCTTGGCGAAGTAAAAAATTGTTTGTTCTTTCCCACCGCGTAGTACTACATCTTTCGAGTGTAGATAATAAGTTACACCCTTTGAGTTTGTATGTGAGTATCCCATTTAACCTCCTACTTTAAGTTCTTTGGTGCATCTAACATACCTTGGGGCACATCTGTTTGTCAAATTGTTTATAGATGTAAGCATTCAGTCAGAAGTTGCGCGTTTGCTATTTGCGCCTGTTCTTGACCAGACGGCTCCAGAATTATTTTCTCTGGCAGTCAATATAGCTTTGCTAGTTTTTGCCAGAGAGAGAATAATCCTGGACTCCATCTGGAGCAAACGGACATCAAACGTACGAACGCGCAAGTCCTGTTAGTGAAATTTGCGTTGAATGCGCTAAGCATATGCGTTAAACTTGATTTTGAATGATTTAAAGGGAGGATAAATGGAACGATTTTCACGTCAATCACAACCAGCTCAGAGTAGACCGCAGCCTACCGCTGCACCTACGCCAGCACCAGCGTCAGCACCAGCTAAAAAAAGCAGTAAACATCAGCCGAGTCTTGGAAGTAAACTACTGGTAGTAACATTAATTGTTGCTGCACTAGTTATTACTGCAGCCCTGGCTGCGGGAGTATGGAAAAGCTTCAATAACACCAGTCAAGTAAACCCCGACCTATACCAGGCGGTGTTTTTGGACAACGGCCAAGTCTACTTCGGTAAATTGTCTCACCTAAACAGCAACTACATGCAGTTAGTTGATGTTTACTACCTACAGGTAGACCAGCAAGCTCTGCCAGACCAAAACGATGGCGCCACACCACAGCAACAAATTTCACTAGCCAAGCTGGGAAATGAATTGCATGGTCCAAAAGATCGAATGTTCATCAACCCCGATCAGGTTATTTTCTGGATGAATCTAAGAACTGACGGACAGGTCACTGAAGCTATCATTCAGCACAAGAATGAACCGCAAGGCACCGATCAACCGCAAAGTCTTGATCAATAGACAGTTTCAATCTGGATTAAAAACAACCCCGTACTCTCGGGGTGTTTTTAATGATGGTTTTTTAAAATATTCCTTACTACTACGCCAGCTATAAGCCTGCCGATTATCGCTATTGTCAGTACCACCGTAGCAATTATTGACCACCCCGGCAGATCAGGACTCCAGCTTGGTGCAGCGAAATTGTGCGTGAACAGCGCGGTGTCTGGTAAATCAACCACTAGTGAGCCTCTTTCGGGATTCCAATTTTTGTCTAAATAGTCCTGAATGCACTGTGGTCCAGCCGCCACTATGACGCCTAGTTCGGCGCAAACTTCCCTAGCTTCTTCGAGGAGCGAGCCGCTGCGTAGCTCCTCGAGAGCTCTATCGAAAGCAATGTCGACGGCTCTTTGATAGCTGTACTCCAGCTGGATAGGCCTAGGCAGATCAGCGTTCATGCGCTGAGTAACATAAGCACCCAGCTCATTTATTGCAGCCTCGATATTTTTATTTTCTCTATCGGCAACGACAACAGCTTGAATTTTCGGCTCCAGCCCTAGGCTGTTTTGGCGTAATCCGTAAACGGATAATGCTGTAAACAATAGCAGCAAAGCAACCAGTTGCCAGGTTTTTATAACTCGGAATTTAGTCCAATAATGATGTAGCTTACGCTTATTCATCGAAGTATCCTGCTGTTTTTGAGCCAATATCTACAAACGCTTTCGCTGAAAGAAGCACTGCCAGCACTAAAAGTGCGTCTCCTAGGGCGCTAACAAATACTAACGAAATCGTGCTACCAAAGATAGAGAACAGAACGCTCAGCAACGAACTGGCGCATGCCACACAGCCAGCGCCGACTATTCCTGCCCCTAGAGCTCCTAAAGCAGCCTTGCGGGCAACTTTTATGCGCCTTACTCTTAGCCATATAACAAGAGTCGATGCTTGGAAAAAACCTATCAGTATCAACGCCGCTGGAGTTAAGTCGTTAAGGTATCGGAAAAGACCCATAAAGGCGGTGAACAAAAAATCTAGCAACTGCGCAAAACTTTGCCCAGCATCATTTACGATGATTACTGCGTAAAATTGCTGGTACTGAAAAACCCACTGTAGCAGAAAAATTACCACGACAAAGAACCCCACGAACGCTAGTGGATAGTACTCATGCCACACCGCTCTGTAGAGTGTTCTAAAAGCAATCAGCACATCAGCAAAGAAGCTTTTGAAAGAAATACTCATGTTTTGGCTCTTTTCAAAGTTTTGAAGTTTTGCGTAATCGAAAACGGAGTTATTACAGCCACCAGAACAAACACCATTTGGAATGCTAACTGAGCGTCTAGGTTCGCCAGCAACAACGCCACGACTAGCCAAAAGAGCGCCCTGAGAAAGGCAGACGAAGACTCCATCATTACTATGTAGGCTATTCTGTCTTTGGCGCTATCTGCCCGATCATAAAAACCTTTAAGCGTAGGAAGGAAAACGCCGGCCTCGCTAGATTCACTGGCAATATTCACACCAACGACGCCGAAGAAAGAGCTAACGAACACCCTGGAAGCATTCACCACCGCCAAAAGCCAGGCCGAGATGGTCAACAGTTGCCCGCCTTTGTTGTTATCTATTAGCTTGGCGATTATTTTAGCCATCACTAGTGCCGAGACAACTGCTATTGAAGTCACCAGGCCGACCATGCCGTAAACATTACTTGTAAAAATGAACGCAGAAATATAGAGCGGCCAAAGTGCTAGGTTTATCTGCCTACTGGTGGTTGTTGCAGAGAAAGATATGATATTTCTAAACTCTCTGCGCAGCGATATCCCGCGAAAACTTAGAGATTTCTGCGGTTTCATGGGCTCCCCTGACATCATTAGCGGCCAAATCGCAACTAAGGATAGGAGAATGGAGAGCATTAAAACAAACTCTATGCCCAGCAAAACCGCTATCAAACCTCCGAACAGCGGTCCGACTGCACTGGCTATTCTTTGTAGCAAATACATACGGCTTAGCTCGGCTCCTTCATCTTCAACTTCTTTTATTTTTGAGAAATCAACATGGTACGCTATGAAATTAAAGCTTGCTTGCAGGGCGACGGCAAAGGCCAGCAACCACAAAGGCCAATTAAATTGTGGCATGGTTAGTAGTAGGCCAAGGGAAACCAAAATTAACACATGGGAATAACTAAGTGTATGTTTTGGGCCATATCTAGCCGTAACCACGCCGGCTAGTACATTGAGTACAATACGGAAAAGAAAAATAATCATGTAGTACAACGCTATCTGCACGAAACTAAACCCCAGCTGATGCAAGTAGATCGGGATAAAAATCCCGATCATGCTCAGAGCAAAAGTTCTCACCACTATCGACAGATAGAGTTCGTTTAGTTCAGACATGTTACCCTTGCGCCAAAAATGCTTGTGATGAGTTATGGTGTGTATAATTTCTAACATGCCTGACTATTGTAGCGGTTATGCTTTTCAGACACCACTTCCTAGGATCTTTGGTCGCATAAATCTTCACGAGCTAACAGTTGCCTGTTGACTGAGCTTTTAGGTTTGGGTTTGGAAAATATTATACTTTTTTCACGATCGTGAGCTTTGGTATAATTTTATTTAAGGCACTTAGGATGAATTTTGCGAGTGAGCACTGGCTAACGAGTTCGAGATAGTATGCTCCTAGAATTTGGCATTAATTTGTTCGCAGAATTTCAAACACCCGCCAGCTAGTGATCCTTGATTTGCATTTTAAGGCTCCGCATCAATCCGCCCTACCCTAGCGACCATAAAAGAAGACTACTTTTCGGAGCCTGCCTATGCTCCACATACAGGCAGGCAGGCTTGAGCCGTGCTTTTAGTGACTGGTTAGTTCTTTGAAAAATACTAGTTTCGCCAAAAAAAGCAACCTCTCTGCATACTACTTAATATGCACCAATGAATATCTAGTCAAAATACTCAGGACTTGAAGCTCGGCTAGTAATAACCGATACTACAAGGTAGCTTATGAATATATATTTTTCTGGTATTGGTGGTGGTGGTGTCGGTCCTTTGGCTATGCTGGCACAAGACGCTGGTCACGCCGTGTTTGGCTCCGATACGGTTGAAAGTCCAATCTACGGCGACCTGTCAAAGCGAGGTGTTGATGTTTCGTTAGACCAATCGGGTGAATTCATCGAGCAGGTGAATCGTTCTTTTGGAATCGATTTACTGGTGTATACCTCTGCTCTATCGTCCGACCACCCAGAGCTAAAGTACGCCCAAAAACATAAAATAGCTTCTACCAAACGCCATGAACTCCTGAACCAAATTATCAAGCACAAAAATTTGAAGCTTATTGCCATCTGTGGCACTCATGGCAAAACTACTACCACGGGCATGTTTGTCTGGGCTTTGAAACAACTAGGCGTCCCTGTTAGTTATTCTGTGGGCACCAGATTGTCTTTCGGTTCGTCCGCCAAATACGACCACCAAAGTGAGTTTTTTGTTTACGAAGCCGACGAGTTCGACCGCAACATGCTCAAGTTCAAACCCTACCTAGCGGTAATCACATCTATGGGTTACGACCACTCCGACACCTATAAAACTAAAGAAGATTACTGCGAAGCATTTAGGCAATTCGTAAGTCAATCCCTGTCAGCGATTAGCTGGAGGAGAGATGGGTTGAAGTCAGATGGGCTGGAGCTTCTGGACAATACCAGCGCCGAAATAACCCTTGCTGGCGACCATAATAAAGCCAATGCCACTCTGGTGCTAAACTCTCTGTGCAGACTCCTCCCGAGCGTACCCAAAAAGCAGATTATTACCGCTTTAAATTCCTTCCCCGGAACCGAAAGGCGTTTCGAAAAGCTCCAAGACAAACTCTACACCGATTTTGCCCATCACCCTGACGAAATAGCTAGTACTATCCAGCTGGCTAAAGAATATAGCGATAATGTTGTAGTTGTTTACCAGCCTCATCAAAATATTCGCCAGCACCAACTCTTAAAAGATGGTGGCTATAAAAACAGTTTTGGCGATGCTAAAAAAGTCTATTGGCTGCCGACATATCTAAGCCGTGAAGATAAAGACCTGCCAATATTAACTCCTGAAGACCTAATAAAATCCGCCCCCGACAATTCATTCATCGAACCAGCGGAAATGAACCAAGAATTAGCCCAAAAAATTCACTCCCACATCAAATCTGGCGAACTAGTTGTCGGTATGGCTGCTGGCGATTTAGATGATTGGCTACGTAATTTCTCTGTTCAACACTAAGTAAACACTTATGGCTACTCTTTTTGTGTAGGTTATAATCTAGTTATGCCGCAGCCACATACAAGAAGAGTATGCGACTGAGGCGCTCTGAGACTCTGCTTGCAGAATCTCAGAGCGAGGGCAGGGGTCATATATCCGACGAAGTCGGATGACGAAAAACGCCATCCCTATAGCTTAGGGATGGTTTACGGAATGATCGGTTCTTCGACCGATTGCTCCAAGTGTGACGATAGTTCACGAACCGAACAGCTCCCTTGGAGGGAGAGGGTTCGATTGTAACTTATCGCCACATGCTGCTGACGCGGATGCCGGATCTTTAGTTTCGTCAGACCCCAGCCCTTTCCGGCACCTTCCAGAAACGAAACGCGGTGGTGTTGACAATTATTTCTTGTGCTTTAGAGCATGACCAATTTTTGTCACGTGTCTAACGACACAACCCACCTGCTGTCTCGTTTCTGGAATTATTTTAATTACAGGACACCAACACCATGAGTAATGGCGAAATTATTAGAAGCCCAGAACGACCCCTTGAAGGTGAGATTTTATTAGGACAACTCACGCCCTTTCTGGCTACAGCAAAATTCGATGAAGCATATAGTCCGCCTCGTTTCAGTATTATAAAAAATGATTTTACTGGCGGAAGACATGTCTCGGTGCCAAATCCAGACATGCGTGCTGCTCATGAAATCATCAAAAAATCTGCGAGTTTATCGTCTTACACACCACACCCGCATTCATATGAGATGGGGCGTGGACCCCATTTATTCTCAACACTACCTACCGACAACTCATATACATATGACATAGATAGCGGTCGTTGGTTGTTATTTGAAGCTGTTCGTGGTCAAAATATATACCGACCCGGACATGGAGGTAATGTTGCTAATGTGTTAGCTCATTCTGGCAACCGCCACGTTCTAAAACTTGACATTTCTAAGGCATACGACTCGGTTGTTCATACCCGATTAGCTACCGCAATGGCGGCTACAGGAGAGACAAGGGATATCGATGCATGGTCTTGGGTTATAAAAAAGTTTGTAGCTGAACCAAACGGTAACATCGGAATAGCGCAGGGTGGTCCAATATCACCAATTCTCTTTTCTGCGTACATGCACTCTCTTGATGTACGCCTAACCGACTACTCGAATAAAAACGATTTTACCTATACCCGCTATGCCGATGACATAGTTATGTCTAGTCCAGATGGAAATCTTATCGGTAGGCGTCGCGCTTGGCGTATCAAACAGGAGATACGAGATCATGGCTTCGATATAAATCCAGGAAAAGTAAGACGATATGACCTAGAGGAAAGTCCAGCAATCATAACTGGCCTACAACTTAACAAAAGTGGTCGAGTTCAATTACCTACGAGATCGCTACGAAATATACGCAACGAACTCAGGGATATATTGACACAGTTCGAAACGGGTCAGAAAGTTGATGCGGAACGATATCGTTCCGCACAGGGGTTAACAAGTTACTTCCAGAGTACGCGCGATTCACGTCGAGAACCGCTACCCAGAGAAACTGAAATACAAGATCTTTGGAGTGAAATTAGAAAGCACCGCGCAGCTCCAAACATTCAGCTACTGTTCAATTTAACGACTAAGACATAGACGACAATAATTAATCTTCGCACCTTCGTCTATGAATTTTCTTTGAATGCATTACCGAGAAAACGCAGGTGCATTTTTACGAACGCTACATTGCCCAGGGCTTCTTTGGCTGGGCGCCATAGTCCGTTGGCTTTTAGATTAATCCCAATGAAGCTCTTATTGGGATATTTCCTGGTAGAAGCAATCGTTGGCTCCGCTTTGCCGCAACCAAGCTCTAAAACTAGCGGTCTTTCATCTGTGAAATAATTTGTTCGTTGTGAATCTTCGTCAAAACCGAATGTATTGCTGGGTGTGGCAAATTCTTTGTACTTGGGTGTTTTAGATGTTCTAGTCACCTATCGATTATCTCCTGAACCACTAAGTTTTCCGCGTTTTTGCCGTGAGGCAAGTTTATCGATATTAATCTGCCCTATTTCTTCCAAAGAAAAATCGAAGAAGTCTGCCAGTGCAGCAATGTACCATAAAATATCGCCGAGCTCTTTCTTTAAGTCCTCCACAGCTTTTACAGAAACTTTTCCGTTGTCATCTCTGTATACTTTTTTCATTTTTTCAGCTACCTCGCCAGCCTCGCCGACCAGTCCAAGCAGGCGATGCGCTAACTCGATATCCTCTCCCTTTCGAGACGCAGTACGCATAGCTAATCTCTGATACTCATCAAATGTCATTTCATTCCCTTTTTGGTTGTTTAATTTACTCTAGTGTCGCTATACTAGCATGCAGTCATAGTGAAGGGGTGAAAAAATAATGGATAATGTTTTAAACTGGCTACTTGGTCCCGTGTGGCAACTAATCCCAATAGTTATCGGAGCTTTCTTGTTGCGCAAGCTAATTATAATGGTCACTAAGAAAATAGTTAAGAAGAGTCTGGCGCTAGACCACGAGTCCGCCCCAGGAGCTCACGAACTCAGAGAAAAGACAATCATTAGCGTAGTCACCTCTATAATAACCGTCGCTGTTTTGGCTGTGGCTACCGTAATGATTCTTAGCGCTCTAGGTGTTAATACGGCACCGCTAATAGCCGGAGCTGGTGTTTTCGGCATTGCTATTGGCTTCGGAGCACAAGATTTTGTAAGAGATTTCATCGCCGGCATGTTCATTATCATTGAAAACCAATACCGCGTTGGTGATGTCGTTGCTATGAATGGGGTTGGCGGTAAAGTAGAGAGCATCACTATGCGCATGACTACTCTACGCGATCTAGACGGCAATGTGCATCACATCGCCAACGGCAACATCGATATTGTCACCAACAAAACTATGGATTTTTCGAAGATTAATATGAATATCGGCGTGGGCTACAGCTCTGATATCGACAAAGTTGAGGTTGTAATTAACACCATAGGCAGCAAGCTGGCTAAAGACAAGGATTTCAAAGATGACATTTTAGAAGCTCCTTACTTTTTACGCATAGCCCGCTTTAGCGATTCGTCAGTTGAAATAAAAATCATGGGCAAGACCCTGCCAACCCGTCAATGGGCAGTAGCCGGCGAGCTAAGAAAACGCCTGAAAGTAGCTTTTGAAAAAGAGGGTATCGAAATACCCTTCCCGCAAATTGTTGTGCATAGAAACAAATGACCAAAGCGCCTGAAAAAGACGAACGGCAATTGCTGTTTGCAACCAGCAACCCCGGAAAATTAAAAGAAGCCCAAAACATAGCTCGGCACTACGGCGTGAAAATACTGTCGCCTGAGACTTTTGGTATTGGTGCTGTAAAAGTCAATGAAAATGGCAGAACATTTGAAGAAAATGCTATAAAAAAATTCGGAGCGTACGCAGTAAAAATGAGATCTGTGGATACTCCCATCGTTGCCGATGACAGCGGCCTAGTAATAGATTATCTCGACGGTGCGCCTGGCGTAAAATCAAGACGCTGGCGAGATGGAATAACAGAAATGAGCGATCAGGAAATGATTGATTATTGCCTTGAACAACTGGATGGTGTCCCGAATAAAGATAGAACCGTTCAGCTTGTTACTACTTTGGCATACGGCTTACCTACCGAGAAGCCCCGAATCGTTAAGTCTCAACTGAGTGGCAAAATTCTAAACAAACCCGATATGTCATGCTACACCAAAGGCTACCCATTCAGAGCTCTCTTTTATCTGCCCAAATACTCGATGATGCTTCATGAACTAGTGTCGCTACCAAAAAGTAAGCGTCCAAAAGGGTTTGTTTCTCACCGCGAAGAAGCCATCAGGAAAGTTATAATGGGTCTGTTTAGCGCAAGCTCAAGTCGCAACTCTTCACGCCACTAAGTTTCGTTAATTAGTGCTTTCCAGGTTTCCTTCAAGTATGTGTTTTGCTGGAGCAGGGTCTCCGTCATCAGGTTCAAGTGTTAGTACATAGAATGTGTAGCCTTCGCTTTGATGATCAACGCTACTAGCATAGAGATTGATTACTTCTCCGGCCGCATTAATCTCAACCGCTCCCGTGGAAAAGAAGGTTGCTTGTGCCTGGTTCACTAACCAGCCTTCGTAAAAATCACCATTGGTTGTTGGTGCTAAGTTTTGAAACTCAACCAATAGCTCATACGAACCATCGTCAAAATAACTTGCCGTAGCCTGGCCACTACTTCCACTCCCTGCCACATCTTCTAAGGCAGTCGATACTCCGTAAACCAATTTCCTTTCAGCCTCTACTTCTGTTGAAGCTTCAGGCTGTGGAGTAATCAATGGTGTTTGATTATTGCTCTCACCAGTATTGTTCGTAAGAAAATAAACCGACACACCAGCCAGTGCAATCAGCGCCACGCCCATAATTACCCATTGCTTGCTCATCGACCCCCCTTGCTTTAATTGCCTGCCACTACCTAGTATTGTTCGGGCGTTTTTTCGTCTAGCACCCCTAGGCTTGCACCCTGTCTCTCCCTTGGGCGATAACTGAAACTATGCTTAGGGTGTTTACTTAAAATTCCGTTACTCGTGGCTACAGTCCTAAGCTTTCATCATCAAGACCATCTGCTGGCGCGCCTAGACTATTGATTTCTTCAATCACCGCATCGACGCTGTTTATAGCTTTCTGCAAATCGGCATCGGTTGCTGGCTCTAGGGGTTGCGCCACCTCTTCGGTTTGGATATTAGCGCTCGGCAACTCGGTCTGATCCTTCACCTCTGTGTCGCTTCTGTAGCCCATGAACGCTATCGCCACCAACAGCATTACAACCAGTATTGCCACCACTACTACTGCTGGCGAGTGTTTATCTGATTCTTTGCTAGTTTTAGCTACTGTAGCAACTGTTGCGTCGGCAGGTTCTTCAGCTGTATCTGCGGATTCCTCGTCATCTATTTGCTCAGACTCTAGCGGTTCATCAGCAGTTGTTTCCAGATTGTCAGCTGGTTTGGTTGCCTCCTCAGCTGGCTCACCTTCTGCAGAATCTTCCTCGACAGTTGGTTTTTCTTCGGCTATCAGAGCGTCGTTTCCACTGCCAGTTTCATCTTCGGATTGATTATCGGTTGATTCAGCAGATTCGCCCACTCCAGACTCCTGAGAGTTTTTGTTTTCCTGCTCTACAGTCGCCTCATTTGAAGTTTGAACCGGCGTTTCCCTTGCTTCCAGATTGGTTGCTTTTTCGGTTATTTCTGGTTGCTTGCTGGCTTCGTTAATCGCAACATCTGGTTGCGTCTCATCTGAAGATTCATTCTTCGGTCGTTCATTGTCGTCGCTCATTACTGACTACCTCCATTTGCAGTCTGATCTGGCGCTTCGCCTGTTGTAACGTCTGGCGCCTGCCGATCATCTCTAAGTTGGTGTTTCATGTTTTGCAACTCGGTTATAACGTTGGTTCGAATGTGAGTTAGCACCGCCTCCGCCTTATCAACGACCAACGACCGAATCGCTCTAGTTCTTTGAAGCGAACTATAGAAAGTAACGACATCGGCTTCACAGTCCAACGCACCCGTGTCTTTAAGTGCGCTGATGTAGCTTTCTAAATCAAAACTGCTCTGCACTACTAAGGCATTGGCCTGCTGAATATGGCTATCTAGCATGGTTGTATTTATATCGGCTACGGCAATTTTAGCACTTAAATCTGCCTGCTCAGTTAGCCAGTTTTGGTGTATTTCACCATGCCGAGCTTGAAAGTCTTGAGTCTTCTTTAAAATGTCACCTATTCTTGTCTGAGCTACTTTGCATGCAGCTGCTACTCGTTGCTCTTTAGCGCTAGACATTCCGTCGTCAAACTTCTTCATTGCTCCTTCTAGGCGCAATGAAAAATCCTTGGCTCTTGCTTCAGTGGTAACAACATTAGCTTCCGTGGGGTTAGTTTGATTTTGCGCCATTAAAGAAGCTGGCGCTCCAATTAGTAAACTCACGGCTAAAATCCCGTACAAAACATTCTTCATGGCTCGCTCCGTTTAGCTAGTCAAATTGTATCATGCTTTCGCTTGTGCAAAACTCCTCCGGCTAAAAAGCCGGGGGTTAGGGCGCGCAAGAAGGTGGACTGGGTGTTTCATCATGTGCCTGCACCTGTAAAACTCTAGTGCTATTCACTCATATTGCGCAGCTACCCTACCGAATACATTCGGAACATAGGCTGACGCGACCGCCAAAAATTAGCTATGCTTGAGGGGCGCAGTACAAAATTAGCTATAGAAGATTGGGCATGTAATAATCTAGATCTTTATCGACTCAATAAACTTTGCAAGCGCGAAGTCCTTTTTAGTTAAGCCTGATTGTTCATGAGTGGTTAAGGCAATCTCGACCTTCCCCCAGCTAAGTTTCACATCTGGATGATGGTTGGCTTCGTCAGCCTTTTCTCCGACCAACACCACAAACACAACTGCAGACTTGAAATCATCGAACTTGAAAACCTTAACCAAGCTAGAACCACCCACAACAGTCCAGTCCAAGGGAAGTTTTTTAAGCTTAAGCTCTACCTGCTTGGCGTTTAGCAACATGTTACGGCGCCAGGCGGTTAAGGTCGCGTGGGAAAAGCGTGGCTTCTTTTACATTTTTGAGTCCGACAGTTAGCTGGGTAAACCTATCTATGCCAAAGCCGAACCCGCCGTGGGGTGGTAAGCCGTACTTAAACGCCATTAAATAATACTTAAACCCCGGATGATCCGGGTCAATGCCGGCGTCTTTAATCTGTTCACGTATGATTTCGTAGCGATGCTCCCGCTGTGGCGCAGTGGCTATTTCTACGCCCCTAAACAACAGATCGGCAACCAGTGCTGTTGTCTTTTCATCGTCTGGGTTCTTCATGTTGTAAAACTTCATCGATTCTATGGGGAAATTAATTGCAAAAACTGCCTCGCAACCATCATTTTTCTTAGCGTAGTCGCAAATCCACCGTTCCTCGGCTGGCGAGAGGTCTTTTCCGCCTATGGTGTCGTCTTTGGTGGCTTTAGTGTACATTTCGTGGATTTGGGCAACAGTATAGCGCGGAAAACTCTCTTTTAGCTTCAACTCCGGAGCGTTTATTTTTTTAAGGTTTAGGGCTTCTTGGTTGTAGAGCTTGGTCAGCACTTGGTAGACAAGCTTTTCAGTCATTTTCAGAACATCGTCATGGTTTTCGATAAAACCCATTTCTATATCTAGCATGGTTAGCTCAGTCATATGCCTGGTGGTGGCACTAAGCTCAGCCCTATAAGCCTGACCTATTTCAAAAACTCGCTCATACACACCGACCATCATCTGTTTGTAAAATTGCGGACTCTGCGCCAATGTTGCTTCTTGGCCAAAATAATCGGTCTTAAACACTTCGGCTCCGCCTTCGGTTGCTCCAGCCAAAAGTTTAGGAGTATTCATTTCGATGAATTCGTTTTCATGCAAGAATTGTCGAATCAGCCGAATTATCGAACCGCGAACCTTAAACACCGCCTGTTCGTTTAGGTTGCGCAGGCTCAAGGGGCGGTACTCAAAAAGAGTGTCATGATTTTCGGGTTTGTGGTCTATTGGTTTGTCAATCTCGATCGGCGGTTCATCAGTTACTGGAACCAAAACCGTGAGTTTTGGATCATGTAGCTCAGCCCCGCCAGGCGCACGGTCATCTTCGACAACTTGACCGGTAATTTCTAAAACCGTCCCAATCTGCAGGCCACGAAGTTTTTCGATTTCGGGCTTGTCTTCGATAAGTATTTGAACCAACCCTCTGCGGTCTCGGAGATTTATAAAGTTAAGCCCACCTAGCTGGCGTTTTTTATGAAGCCAGCCAGCAATAGTGATTTCTTTGCCTACGTGACTAGCCACATCTGACGATAAAACTCTATTTTTCATTGCAGTAATTGTATAACCCCTGGTTCTTATTTGCCAACTCTCAGCTAGCATTTGACATTTAACATCTACTCTCTGACCCTCTCTAGAATCTATCGTCCACCGTTTAACCCAAGCGGACAGGCTTTCCTGTAGCCTGCAGTTTCTTCCCTGCGCTTCTTCCTTGCCATCGATTAGTCCAAAGTTAGACGACAGACGACAGACGATAGATTCTAGACGATAGAAGTTGAATTGGTAGATAGTAGGCGGTAGATGGTAGATGGCGGGGGAATTAGGAGCTGGAAGGTTGGTATTTCGTAGCTCGTGACTCGTAGTTTGTAGTTTAGGATTTCTACTATCTACCATTCCCTGCCCTCTACCGTCTACCCTCTACCGTCTACCGTCTACCGCCTACTACCTACCGACATTAAAGAAAACTGATTAAGAAATAACCAACTACACCGAGTAGCGAGCGAGGGCTTTGTTCGTTTACTCCAATGAAGTAACTAAACGAACCGCCGTAG
>CAYOYH010000015.1:0-18145 GCA_964408165.1 uncultured Candidatus Saccharibacteria bacterium
GGGCCATTAGCTCAGCTGGTTAGAGCACCGGCCTTTTAAGCCGGGTGTCCTGGGTTCGAGTCCCAGATGGCCCTCCAATCTAAGAATCCATCCATGGGGTGGGTTTTTAGATTGGAGAATCGTATGAGTTTCGAACCCAGGTGTCTTGGGTGAGACATGCCAGTGGCATGTCGCAAGGAAACCTTCTCTTGAAAACTTGTTTTCAAAGATGAAGTTTCGGGCCCGCAGAATGTGGGCGAGTCCCAGATGGCCCTCCAATTCAAATGCCCACCGAATGGTGGGTTTTTGAATTGGATAGTTTTCCTGCGGCGCAGAACCCAGCAACTGCGAAACAATGAAGAAGATTAGGCTAAAAAACCATCACGATATTGCCTATAACCCCGCACTACTCATATTCTACGATTCTCCATACGAACTACTATCTACGAAATATGACCTTCATGCTTTTGTTTATACACTTCTCATCTGTTAATTTGACGAGATATGTTTGTGAGTAATTTGTGGAGACATCGGTTCAACAGAACCACACTGCTGGCGGCAGGACTAGTAGCTATCTTAGCTGGGCTACTGTGGGCTAGGTTTGGAGCTACGCCAGACATAAACTTTGTAATCGTTGGGTTTTTACTGCTACCGATGTTACCCGCCAAAAAACTTCCAGCCTTGCTAGCAATATTAATAATCGGACTCAATCTGGGTCTGTGGCGCGGCGACATCACCAAAAGCCAAATCGATATGTACCGCCCGCTGTATGGCCAAAGGGTTATTTTGGCGGGCAGAGTTATCGATGACAGCTCTTATGCTTTTAGGTTGCAGACGAGATTTCATATAGGTGCCGTGCAGTTAGTGACTCAAGATGGCAATGTAGATTTGCCCGGCAGAGTCCGCGTTCAAGGGTTTGGCGCCCCCAGTGTACGGCGTGGCGACGCCGTGGAAGTTGTCGGCAAAATAAGAGAAGGCTACGGCAACAGACAGGGTTCGATAAGTTTTGCCAAAATCACCGTGCATGGCCGTAGCGCTAATGTGGTGGAGGATATACGCGCTAAATATTTCGCCGGCGTTAACACCGCGCTTCCTGAGCCTAACGCTTCGTTGGGGCTGGGGTTTTTGGTGGGGCTCAGAACGCTGTTGCCGACGGATCTACTAGACCAGCTTTCGGCTACGGGATTGACGCATATTGTGGCGGTTAGCGGCTACAATTTAACGATTTTAGTTAGGTTTATGAGACGAGTTTTTGCTCGTAGGTCGATTTATTTAGCCATGCTGAGTTCGATTGGTTTGATAGTGTCATTTCTGGCGGTTACTGGTTTCACGCCATCTATTGTGCGTGCGGCGGTAGTTTCGGGGCTGGCTCTGCTGGCGTGGTATTACGGACGGCTAGTGCATCCGATTTTGCTAATTTTGCTGGCAGCTGCAATAACGGCGTTCTGGAATCCACTCTATTTGTGGTATGACCTAGGCTGGTATTTGTCGTTTGCCGCTTTCTTCGGAGTGCTAGTGTTGGCTCCACTGATGATGGCAAGATTCTTCAAGAAGAAGCCAGGATTCATGGGCCAGGTAGTTGTCGAGACCACCGGTGCACAAATAATGGCACTGCCAATAATTGCGGTAGTGTTTAGTGAGGTTTCGGTGATTTCCATTTTAGCCAATGCTTTAATACTGCCAATGATACCGGTGGCGATGGTGCTGACTTTCGTAGCTGGTTTGGCGGGAGCGTTGGTGCCGTATATTTCTGGTTGGTTCGCCTGGCCAGCAGATTTTTTACTGACCTTCATGGTCGATTCAATAAACATTATGTCTAGGCTGCCTTGGGCGCTCAGAGAAATGAACACTAATTGGGTGGAGGTGAGTATTTTCTACGCCTTTGTGGGGTTTATAGCACTAGTAATGCTCAGTAAAACCAAGAAACGCCTTAACGCTGCTGAGATTGTTGAGTAGGTTAGGAAACAGGAAACAGGAAACAGGAAACAGGAAACAGGAAACAGGAAATGGGAAACAGGAAATGGGAAACAGGAAATGGGAAACAGGAAATGGGAAACAGATTCTAGAAGTTAGAGGAGGGATTGAGAGTTGAGGGTTGGGAGCCGAAAGGCGTGGGCGTTTATCGTTTCACTGCCTTTACCATTCCCCACTCTAAATTCTATTGTCTGCGAGCTCTGACTGTAACGCCGGAGAAGTTAGAGCTAAAGGCTAAGGGTTGAGGCTAAGAATCTAGTGAAATAGTAGGAACGCAGTAACTCGAACAACAGAAGGCTGCGCCGTCATTATTATTTTATCTCACCTCTCGCCTCCAACCTCAAACCAATATACATATTCTGCAGAATATTGGAATGGGTGGTGATAGACCAATGAACTCCCCGAGCTTACGCGCGGGGTGGGTACGGCACCTAATAAATTTGAGCCAAGTGCTTTATACTTAATACTGAAATTGGAGATTTCGCATGTCAGGACATTCCAAATGGTCAAAGATTAAGCGCGCCAAAGGCGCAGCCGATGCTAAAAGAGGGCAGGTTTTTACAAAACTAGGCAACTCTATTGCTCTGGCTGCCAAAAATGGCGGCGATCCGACAATGAACCCCGCCCTGCAGCTGGCGGTAGATCGAGCCAAAGCTGCCAATATGCCTAATGCCAACATTGAAAAATCGATCAAACGCGGCACTGGCGAGTTAGGTGGCGACGCCATTCAGGAAATACTATTTGAAGGCTACGGGCCGGGCGGAATTGGTATAATCGTCGAGGTCGCCAGCGATAATCACAACCGAGCAACAACATTTGTAAAAACAGCGTTTAATAAAAACGGCGGTAATCTCGCCCAGAGTGGTGCCGTTGTCTTTCAGTTCACCAGGAAGGGCGTAATCGGCGTCAAATACAGTGGCGACAGCGAGGTAGCGCAACTTCAAGCCATAGAAGCCGGCGCAGAAGATGTCTCTGAAGACGGCGGCGAGCTAACTGTTTACACTACGATGAAACAACTAGCACCAGTGCGCGATGCCCTAAAAACAGCCGGCCTAGAGGTTTTAGAGGCGGAATTGGTTTATGCGCCGAACGATATGATAAAAATAAAAGATGCTGATGTAGCGAAGAGAATTGTCAAACTCATGGACGCTATCGAAGAAGTCGATGATGTAGTGGCTACGCATTCGAATTTTGATTATTGATGAATCGCTTTTAAGGCGAGGTGATTCCTTGTCTAGCGTCAGTTTCGCTTCTTGACCCCTCCTAATAGGAATTATTTCTTCGAAATGAATTCGAAGAAATAATGACAGTCGAGCTACTTGATACTTAACACTTAATACTTGATACTGATTCGCATGCGAATCTTAGGTGTAGACCCAGGTACGGCGATTACTGGCTTTGGGATTATTGAGACTTCTGGTGGTCAATCGAAGATGGTAGATGCTGGGGTGATTCGAACTCCTGCCAAGCAGGCTTTGGAGCTACGACTGGAAACTATCTACGACGAACTAAGCCAAGTGATTAAAGAAACCAAGCCAGACGAGGCTGCCGTTGAGGAATTATTTTTTGCGCAGAATGTGACAAACGCCATGAGTGTGGCTCAAGCCAAAGGCGTGGTGTTGCTAGCGATAATAAAGGCCGGTATTGACCATGCCGGCTACACGCCTCTACAAGTCAAACAAGCCATGACTGGCTACGGCAGGGCCGATAAAAACCAAATACAACAAATGGTTAAGGTTATTTTAGGGCTTAAGGAAATACCAAAACCTGATGACTCGGCTGATGCCCTAGCCGTCGCTATTTGTCATAGTATGAATTTGAGGATTTAGGGCAAGGGCTGGAGGTTGGAGCCTAGAGCTTAGAGCTTGGAGTGCAGTGAAACAACTTCAATGCCAAAACCAAAGGACGCTCTTTCGAGAGCGTACTCCATCATTACTTTTGATGGGCAAAGGGAAGTGTTCTTTTCAAGAACCAAAAAGCGCTGAGGCAGCAGCGCACCCTGCTACACTTTTGACAACAAAGGTGTAGCAACAAAACTGCCTCCACGGACGAAAGCACCACTAGCATTGGTTCATGTGTAGCTGGAGTAAGTTTAACTTCCCTACGGTCGGTCTGTCCGCCAGCTGGCGGACAGACTAAAAAACTTACTCATTACTCAGCTACATATGAACAAATACTAATCGGTTTTCTTTAGTGTCGGGAAGAACTCAAAGAAATGCAGGGAATGGGGCTAGACGATAGACTGCAGAGCTAGACGATAGACGACAGAAGCTAGAAGGGGGAAGGACGAAGCCAGCAAAATACAAATGCCTGCATCTCCAGCTTCTATCGTCTATCGTCTAGTTCCGAACTACGAGTCACGAGCCACGAACCCCCTCCGCTGTCCAGCGGATCCCACCTGTCCTGATCGTAGCGTCGGAAACTCCCAGTTCCCGACTAGCCTCTGTCGTCTAGAATCTGACCTCTGCCCCTCCATACTGTATACTCGTAATCATGATTGCCAGACTAAAAGGTGTTGTTGTGGACAAGAACGAACAGCTGTTGACAGTGGATGTGGCTGGCGTGGGCTACGAAGTGACCGTAGTGGAGCAATTGGCGGAGGATTCGTCTTTGAATGAGGATCTGATGCTATACACCTATGACCACATTCGAGAAAACTCCCGAGAGCTTTTCGGTTTTAAAGACATTGAGTCCAAGAACTTTTTCGAACTTCTCTTGAAGGTGAATGGTGTTGGGCCGAAGATGGCGTTGTCGCTGATGAACATCGGGGATTCTAGGCAGATTCGCGGAGCAATTGCTTCTGGGAATATCGCCTACATCTCTGGTGCTAGCGGAGTAGGGAAAAGACTGGCAGAGAGGATTTGCGTTGATCTCAAAGATAAAGTAGGCGTGGTGGCTGGCCAGGATGTGACGGCGGTTGATTCGGGCAATGATGTGGTAGAAGCCCTCGTAGCACTTGGCTATAGTCGGCAACAAGCCTCAACAGCTATGAACAAAGTAGATGCCAGCGCTAGCGAGGAAGATCAGATAAAACAGGCTCTCAAGGAAGTTGACTGATGGCCATAGAGAGAATAGTAAACACTACCGCTGATGATGAAGAATCGCTCCAAGAAAAGGAAGTGCAGGAAACTCTGCGACCTCGTGATTTCAAAAGCTATGTAGGGCAGACCAGAATAAAGAAAAACTTAAATTTGGCTATCGCGGCTGCTAAAAAGCGAAGCGAACCAATCGATCATGTGCTACTCCATGGGCCGCCAGGACTAGGCAAGACCACCATGGCTTTTGTCATAGCCAACGAAATGGGTGCAAACATACGCGTTACTTCTGGCCCAGCCGTAGAGCGAGCCGGAGATTTGGCCAGTTTGCTGACCAACCTTCAAGACGGCGACATACTGTTCATAGACGAAATACATCGGCTCAACAGAACAGTTGAGGAAGTACTCTATAGCGCCATGGAAGATTTCAAACTCGATATTATGCTTGGTAAAGGTCCCTCGGCGCGCTCGCTAAGACTGGATTTACCTAAGTTCACCGTTATCGGCGCCACCACCAGAACTGGTTCATTGGCGGCACCATTGCGAGACCGATTTGGCCTAGTTCATAGGCTGGAATTTTACACTCCACCAGAAATAGAGAAAATTTTAAACCGTTCCGCCCGGATTTTGGATGTAGAATTGAAACCAAAAGCTGCCGGTGAAATAGCTATGCGCGCTAGACTGACACCGCGTATCGCCAATCGGCTACTAAAACGTGCCCGCGATTACGCCGATGTCAACGGCGACGGCATAGTTGACCATAAATCCAGTCTTTTGGCACTAGAACTTCTGGAAATTGATAATGTGGGCTTGGATCATGGAGACAGGAGAATGCTGGAGGCGATAATCGAAAATTACGACGGCGGGCCGGTCGGGGTAGATACAGTAGCGGCGCTGATAGCCGATGAGCGCTCAACAATTGAAGATTTCTATGAACCATATTTGATGCAGATAGGTTTTATCGAAAGAACGCCGCGGGGGCGCAAAGTAACGCCCAAAGCCTACAAGCATTTAGGCAAGGATAAGGATTCCGAGCAAAATAAATTGTTATAAATTTGCTAGATAAAGCATCGATGAGTACGGGAGTTTTTTTGAAGGGTTTGCCCGCTTCCGTCTATCAGCAGATAGGCAGAAGACGCAGTGGAGTGCGAACGACAGCAAGTGAGCCACCCCTGGACTCCGTCTGGAGTAAACCGACATCGAACTTACGAACGCGTAAGTCCTGTTAAAACGGATTGGTTCGGCCGTCGTCAATGTTTCCAGTAACGTTAACCCTGCGTTCATAAAGCGCGTTAATACGCTCTATGGCAGCAGCGTTAAATTCCACTTTCTTAATCTCTAGCAGTCCGGCTTCGTACTTCGCCTGGTCGAACTCAGGACTAGATAAGTTGTCGATCCTAAAGATTGTGACACTGAAAATTATAAGTATTGCCGCACCGCCGATTAAGTACCGGTATTTGTTGAGAAAATTGGGAATTTTCCTTGCGGTTGAAACTAGCTGAGAGTTTATTTTTTCAATCATCACTAACCCTCCATGTAGGCATTAACTTTAATAGTTACAGATAATGCATCCGCTGGATTATACTCACCGTCACCATCTCGAACGCTTATGGTTATTGTCGACACTTGCATCTTCCTTTGATTTTTCTCAGCCAGCCTCAGCCACCCAATGGTTTGGTCGTAAGTTGCTTCAAATTTGACTTGAACCGGAAAAACAAGAATACCTTGCGTTCCATGCAGGGGTTCCGTCTGGGATTTATCAGATGGTTCGCCGTCGGTTCCAAGGAAGGAGAAGCTTTCAGTGCGCACACCCACTTCACGCCCGATGTCATTAATTAGCAAAATTGCTTCTGATTGGTTTTTTGTGTCTGGGAGTATTCTGTCTGCTTCGGCACTGAGGTGGCCATATATGGCTAGACTCACAGTAGTTCGCTTAGCGTTTATCAATTCAGTGCCAAGAAGTTTGTTCTGAGCCTTCAGACTGCCTATAGTTTCAGATTGTTCTTGCAGGTAGCTGTTAGCAAAATGCATACCACCCGCAGCCAAACTTAGGGTTGACAGTAAAACTATGAGCATGATGTAGAATAGTTTTTTTGGGGTCATTGTTGCACTCCTAATTTCTCAATATTGAAAGAAGCCACAATTTCTGCAGTCCATTTAAACGGACCAGCACCTGCCTCAACGGCAGAAAGTTGCTGAATATCCGCTCCAGTAAACAGCTCCGAGCTTATTAGGTTGTGTTGAAGCTGGGTTGCAGTGGTTTCGTTTATTAAAAACACTTCTAAGGTGAAGGCTTCTTCTAGGGCTGCTGTTGTTAGGCTGATACTTCTAACACCGGAGCCTGGTGGCAACAGGCGAGCGACTTCTTGCAGTAAGACGGAGTATCTAATTTCATTTTGCAATAATACGTCAACAGTATCTATTTTCTCAGACAAAATTTTTGCAGTTGCTATTTCATCTGCGTATTCTTCGAGCTGTGTTTGTTTAGCAGCAATTGAAGCCTCCAGTTTAGCTTCATCGGATCTAATGATTTGAGCACCAAAAGCAATAACTGCAAAGAGAGCCAGAGCAACAACGAGTACTAGGAAAATGGATTGAGCGATGCGTGTATTGTATGAGCCAAAACGAACAGATTCTTTGTTCTTCGGAGGCATGAGATTGATCATTTTTTAATCTCCCCAGGCTTAGCTAGGGCTAGTCCGGCTGCGGTAGAGTAAAGAGTAGTTTCAAGTTTGTGCGGTGGCTGCAAGTTGCCGAAAGAAAGATTTTGCCAGGGGTCAACTAGCCTAGTTGGTAGCCGGACTTTGTCTGTAAGGTAAGTACTAAGCCCGGGCAAGTTAGCGCCGCCACCTAAGATGATGATTTGTTCAATTTTTTTATGAGTCGAGGAGCGGTCTTCGTAAAAACGCGTCATTTTTTTTATTTCGCCGAGCAGTTTCTTCAAGAGTGGATCAAGAGAGCTCACCACTTGATCTTGTTTCTTTCCAGCGTTGAGTCCGTAGCGAGTCTTAATGGTGTAGGCCTGCCGTTTCGTGACCTTCATTCCCTTGGCTATTAAGTTGGTAATAGTTTCACCGCCACCCTCTATAGTGCCGGTTACTCTTATCGTTTTATCGAAAACTGACAAGTCAGAAGAGATTGAGCCAAAATCTATAATTAGTGTCGGTATTCCGGTGTTGTCAGCGTGTGAAACAGCCCTGGAAACAGCGTTGATACTGGTTTCAAGTAGCGTCAATTCAAGACCGAGCACTTCGAACAATTTCATGTATGAATCTACGAGGGTCTTCGGGGCAGCAACTAGTAAAATTTCACTACCGTTGTCTCTGGTGTGAGCTACTTCATAGTCCAGGTACAAATCGTCAATTGGCACCGGTATGTATTGTTCGGCTTCTAGTAAAACTGCCTGCTTTAAATCCTTCTCATCCATCTTTGGCAAGACTAGAATCCGGTTGAAAGTAGTTGCTACGGGTAGGGAGGCGGCAACCCGCCGGGCGCCCAGAGAGCCAACTAAGTGCCTGTCTACAAGCGAGTAAACTTGTTTGGCGACTTCCTCGACGTTAACAATAACTCCATTTTTGACAGATTTTTCATCAAACTCAATATGGCCATAACCAGTCACGAGGTTTTGTTTTTTGGACGAGTCAATCTGCATAACTTTTATACTGTTATACCCTAGGTCGAACCCAAAAATTGGTTTTTCTCTATAAAACAGAGGTGTATTCATGTTTATTGCGCTTAAGCTTTATGCATGTAGAGTATATAAAAATACAGCCAGTATTGCTAATCAATTGTCATGGTTCACATGATGAGCGCCACTTCTGCTTTTAGTTTCTCTTTATATTCATTGGGTGTCGAATAATCTAGGGATTGATGGGGGCGGTAGTCGTGGTACTTACCAGAGCCAGTTGTCTACGGAGGCTGGCTGATTAGCTAGGTCTTGGGCTACTCTACCCCATTGAATACACTCACGCTCTTCAAGCTACCGATGAAGCGCTCAACAGGGGGTTTGTCCTTCAGGCATTCTTACTCTAGCCCAGTAGTCCTGGGATAACCACATCAATCCGAGCTTGGGTGCCTGTCCCTGCGAGTCACATACGCCTCCCTGTCTAGAAATTAATACTATTTTAGAAGTGGCGCTTGTCTATCGTGAGCCTGGACAGTTTATCCGAAGAAGCAATATTGCCAATCCGTCACCCAGAGTATTAACTCACAGGACGCAGAGAAGGCTACACCACTACCCGGACGCAACACTAAATTTAAACAACAAAAAACCACTTCCCGTGTAGCGAAAGTGGCTCTTCCAGCTTACTAGTTTGTCAGTTCAAGCTATTTTTGGTATGAATACCCTCAACAGTGTCGTCTGATTCCCTAATCACACCAAGATTGTACGAAGTACAGTTACCCCCGACTGCATTGTCGCAGAGCAGCGGTAGTGCCTGGAAGTGATAGCGGAAATCTCCGGCACCAGGCGCAGGTAAAGCACCGTTAACTAGCAAGTTGCCGTTAGGGTCGTTAACAGCTTCCTCATCTAGACCAGGGAAGTTCGCCGGCACAGATGCAACTGCAAATGTTGGGTAGAAACCGTTGTCATTGAAATAAACTTCAAACTGGGTATGAAGAGCGTTAATATCTGTTGTTCGTTCTGTGTCTCGTGCTCGTGCTTGCACACCCTGGAAAGTGTTAAGTACTAGCGCTGCTAGAATACCGATAACAACGATGACGATCAAAAGCTCGACAATCGTGAAACCTGATTCTTGTTTTCTTATTTTCGTGAACATAATAGTGCCCACCTCCTATATTAATTTATTACAGATGACTCCATGGAGAGTATCTGCCAACTATTATAAGCATGAGCACGAACGTGTCAATAACTAATGCTCTCAGCGTTGAATCTAGATGTTCTGAGTGAGTTCGCTTATTGGACCCATAACGCTAGCGGCAATCAACCCAACCATACCACCCATGACTAAAATCATCACCGGTTCGATTATCGCCGTCATGGAATCAATAACAACATCTACTTCTTCTTCATAAAAATCAGCGACCTTTATAAGTATAGTGTCGGTTTGACCAGTTTCTTCACCAATTGCCAGCATTTGACTGACAATAGGTGGGAATATCTTGCTGTTGGCCAAGGGTTCAGATAGCTGCTTGCCATTCACCACTTCTCTAGCGGCGTCCTTTAGTTCTTTTTCAATAACTTTGTTACCTATAGCGTCGGCAGTAACATTAATAGATTCCACAACTGGCACACCAGAAGACATCAGCGAGGCGAAAATTCGGGCAAACCTGGCTATTGCAACCTTAGAAACAACATCTTTAACAATGGGAATTTTCAACAAGATTTGATGGAATTTGAAACGACCTTTAGGTGTTTTAATCCAGCGCTTGAAGGCGACTAATCCACCGCCGATTACAGCCAGCATAATCCACCAGTATGCAATCATGAGATCGCTAAAACCCAGCATTGCACGGGTGTATACCGGTAGTTGAGTGTCTTCTCCAGCAAGATCTTTTATCATGGTGCCGATTCCAGGCAGCACAAAAAGTGTCAGTGCAAAAAAAGCGATTACCATAATGCCTGCCAAAACAGCAGGGTAGCTCATGGCGCTTTTGAGCTTGTGTTTAATAGCGGCATCTTTTTCTTGCTGGGTTGCCAGTTTTTTCAGGATTTCGTCTAAAATACCGCCCACTTCACCGGCACGCACCATGTTGATGTAAATGGACGAGAAAGTTTTCGGGTATTTGGCTAGAGAATCGCCGAAAGATTGACCGCTTTCAATGTCCTTAGATATGCCTCGGATTTCTTTTTTGAAAGTCATGTTACTGGTTTGTTGCTCCAATGTTGCCAAGGCGCGTACTAAAGGCACGCCGGCATTAATCATGGTAGACAACTGGCGAGTAAATATAACCATGTCCTTGGATTTCACTTTGTCGCCAATGCCGGGGATTTTAATGTTGTTAGGGTCGAAACCGGTTTTTTGCTGTTTAATCAGTAGCGGTCTGTAGCCTTGTTTGATGAGTTTTTCAGACGCAGCCGCCTTGTTTTCAGCATCGACAGTACCGTTTACGGCATTACCTTGCTTGTTCACAGCTTTGTAAGTAAATGTCGTCACCTGCTACCTCTTTATTCTCTTGTTACTCTTAGGATTTCTTCAATTGTGGTCATGCCAGCCATGGCTTTTATTAATCCGTCTAGTTGCATAGTGAGCATACCATCTTTTATGCCTTGGTTTTGAATGTCGTCGCTGGTTGAATTAGCAATAATCTGTTTTTGTACAGCATCGTTGTTGAGTAGCACTTCGTAGATACCCATTCTGCCTTTGTACTCTAGCTCGGTTTCGTCTTCAGCGGCCTTCTTAATTCGCCAAAACGAAGGCTCCTTTGATATCTCTAGCCCAAGCTCTTTCTCGGCTTGGTTTACTAGTTTATGCATTGCGCCCCAGCCACCTTTGCCAGATATCCCAAAAACCGATTCCAACTCCTTGAACTGAGCTTCAGAGGGCTCATACTTTTCGGCTCGCACTTTGTTTAATCGACGCACCAGGCGCTGCCCAACTACAACCCGCACCGTAGAAGCTATTAAAAACGGTTCAATACCCATATCCAGAAGTCGAGGCAGGCAAGTGGCAGCGTTGTTGGTGTGCAGGGTGGAGAAAACTAGGTGGCCAGTCAGAGAAGCCTGCACACCGAGTCCGGCGGTTTCACCGTCACGAATTTCGCCGACCATGATGATGTTGGGATCTTGTCGCAGCAGAGCCCGAAGCCCATTTACGAAAGTCATCCCGGCTTTTACATTCACCTGGGTTTGGTTGACGCCCTGAAGGCGGTATTCAACAGGATCTTCAACGGTGGAGATATTCACATCCGGTCCGTTGAGCATATTTAAAATACTGTGAAGCGTGGTGGACTTACCAGAGCCAGTTGGTCCGGTGACCAGTATCATTCCATGTGGTTGCAATATGGCACTGTTGATACGTTTGAGTGCCACCCCCCAAAAACCTAGTTGTTCTAAGGTTAAGGGGTCGCTGGATTCATCAAGTACCCGCATAACAACTTTTTCACCATCAACTGTCGGTAGCGTGGAAACACGAAAAGCAAAAAGTCTGCCGTTTAGATTAATCTTGAATCTGCCATCCTGAGGCGCGCGCCGTTCGTCAATCTTCAGGCTAGACAGGATTTTTATTCTGGAAACCAGGGCAGCGTGAACTTTTTTAGGTAATTTGTTGGCTTCTTGAAGGACGCCGTCTACGCGGTATCGTATTTGGACAAAACTCTCTCTGGCCTCAATGTGGATATCTGAGGCATCAGACTTAATGGCGTATTCGATGATTAAATTTACCGTTTGGGCGACTGGTGAATCTTCAGCGATATCTTCTTCGTCGACTTCATCGTCATTTTCTTCTGAATCGTCGCCTTCTTCCATTACCTGAGTAATCTCGGATCCGATATTGCCTCGGTACTGATCCAGGGCTGCTAAAACATCTTGACGCGTAGCCAGCTTGACCTCGATATTTTTGCCCAACTGTTTTTGCAGAAAATCAATAGCCTGGACATCATCAGGGTCATTCATAGCCAACACCTGGGTTTTGTCTTTCTTGATGCCAATCAAAGCTGCGTTGTATTTTCTGGCAATTCTCTCGGGTATTCTTTTGAGGATTGCCACATCCACTTCTTTGGGGTTTATTTTTATGTAAGGAGTGTCGATTTCTTTAGAATAAAGTTTCGCCAGCTCAGTCTCGTCAACAATGTTGGCGGTTATCACCACGTCTTGAAGGGGCTTTTTCGTTTTATTCACTTCCTCTAGAAGTTTTTCAACGTCGGCTTCTTTGATTTTTTTGGCGTCCAGCAACATTTGCTGGACGATAGCATCTGGAATTCTCATTTCGTTAAGTAAGTATATAGAAGTGCTAGTGCTTTGAAAATGCCTCCAGTAATAGGCCTGCTCTCTCTGCCAGCGTTGCAACTCCTGCGAAGTTACTGTCGACGGCAACAACCTAATGCAACTATAATAATTTTTCATTGACGCCTCGACAGAGGTGAAATCGAGTGACTGGAGTTGTAATTATCTCGAGCATAAGAATTTTGATGCTGTATAATCTTTTTTAACGTGAACGAAAACAGGAGGTAAATATGACGGACAAAAAGGCTGACAACAAGTCCAGCGATAAGAGTGCCAAACTAAAAGCGCTTGGACTAGCGGTGGAGCAGATAGAGAAACAATACGGCGACGGCGCTATTATGCGTCTAGGCGACGCCCAGAAAGTAGACATTCCTACTTTTTCCACAGGAAGCTTGTCTTTGGATTTAGCTCTTGGTGGCGGAATACCAAAAGGGCGAGTAATTGAGATTTACGGACCGGAAAGTTCAGGAAAAACCACTCTTGCGCTTCATTGCATAGCCTCTATTCAAACCGAAGGCGGCACTGCAGCTTTCATAGATGCCGAGCACGCCCTAGACCCGCAGTACGCCAAGAAACTTGGCGTCGATACTGAGGGGCTGTTAATTTCTCAACCAGATAACGGCGAACAGGCACTAGAAATAGCCGAAAAATTAGTCCGTTCCAACGCCGTAGACCTAGTAGTTATCGATTCTGTAGCAGCCTTGGTGCCGCGCGCTGAAATAGAAGGCGAAATGGGCGACAGCCACATGGGGCTTCAGGCTAGGCTAATGAGCCAGGCACTCCGAAAGCTCACTGCCGTTATTAGCAAATCGAAAACTACCGTTATTTTCATCAATCAAATCCGAATGAAGATTGGGGTGATGTTTGGCAACCCCGAAACGACTACTGGTGGAAATGCATTGAAGTTTTATTCCAGCGTGCGAATGGATATTCGTCGGATTGGTCAGATAAAGAGCGGCGAAGACATTATCGGTAACCGCACGCGGGTAAAAGTGGTCAAGAACAAAGTGGCGCCGCCATTCAGGAAAGCTGAATTTGACATCATGTACGACGAAGGTATTTCCCGCACTGGCGATGTGCTAGACCTAGCTGTAGAACACGGCATCGTCGGCAAAAGTGGCGCTTGGTTAGACTACGCTGGAGCCAAAATCTCCCAAGGCCGTGAAGCCGGCAAACAGTATCTACTCGACAACCCTAAAATCATGAAAGAAATCGAGAAAAAAGTCCGCGCCGCTATCGCTAAGGCGGAGTAATGACTAAATACGTGTTGAATTCGGGCGGGTTAAGCAATAACCCAAAGCGTGCCAAGGAGGGCGATTTTATCGTCATTGAAAAGTGACAGGCGCCAACCATGCTGTGACGGGTGGAGTGATTGGTCTAGTCATCGGCGGACCGCTGGCGATTCCTGTGGCTCTAGCTTCGCATTTTGCACTCGATGCTTTGCCTCATTTTGGTTTCGATAAAACTAAAGACCGAGCCAAGAATCGAAACAGGTTTATAGCGGCTTTCGTAGCAGATGCGGTAGTAGTGGCACTGCTATTTAGCGCAGCTTTACTGTTTGGCGGTGTTCCTTGGTACGTACTGGCTTCGGCGTTTGTGGCTATGACACCAGATGTTGTTTGGATTTACAGATTTATTTTTGAGGGAAAATTAGGAAAAATTAAAGCAAGCCCGCTGAAAGGTTTAAACAAATGGCATTCGGACATTCAAACTAGCGAAGCTCCCAATGAAATTTGGGTGGAACTGGCTTGGTTTCCTTTGATGTTGGTGGCTGCCCTTAGTTTGCTGTCCCAATACCATGGCTAAAATTACCAACATCAAACAGCAACTGAAAAACCAAGATCGAATCAGTGTGTTTGTCGATGGAAAGTACAGCTTTTCACTTAGCACCTGGCAGTTTGCAAGCGCCAGATTAAAGGTTGGCGTAGAAGTTTCAGACCAAGAACTGGCCGAGCTTCAGGCGGACTCGGATTTTGGTAAAATCCATGACCGTGCGCTAATGTGGACGGCGCTCAGGCCGCGCTCTAACTGGGAGGTAGAAGATTATCTGCGTCGCAAAGTTGCCGATGAAGCAGTCCAGAAAAAACTTCTAAAAATTTTCCAAGAAAAAAAATACATTGACGACGCAGACTTCGCCGAGCGTTGGGTAGACAATCGCCGACTGCTCAAACCCATCAGTAAGCTTAAACTTCGTCAGGAGCTTTTGAAAAAGAGAGTATCCAAAGAAATTATCGACGAAACGCTAGCCCAAGATCAAACCGACGAAAAAGCAGTGCTGATAAAACTTATCGAAAAAAAGCGCAAAATTTCACGCTATCAAAACGAGAGAAAACTGATGCAGTACCTAGCACGCCAAGGCTTTAGCTACGGCGACATTAAGTCAGCGCTAGAAGACTCTGAACAAAATTAACCACAGCTTTTGTTTTAGTCTCTTTTTGTTAGTCCAAAGAGTAGCGCTAGTTTTATTGCTGTCAAAACTGACAGTAATCTCATAAAAACCCAATGGTGAATTCTGTAGAGTTCACCATTGGGTGGTATTTTAGCTCCGCAGATAAATTGACGCCAAGCTCAATGTTGCTAGTAGGGCGTCCAGACATACTTCGAGTCTATTTGCCAGTAGGCAGATGTTAGCGCCAGAGATATTTATCAGCACACTCTAGGGTAATTATTTGCTTTTGGCATCAGATTTTATCGGATCAGCCTCCAGGCTTAGTGGTTTGCCTAACAAAGTCTGCTTCAAGCTACTAGATTTTTCTTTAATGGCGGTGCTTTTGACGATTATTTTATCATCGGTAATCTGGATTATTTGCGAGCGATCTACTATCAGCTGTGAAACGCCAAAACTTTTGATCATCGATCGGCTGATATGGAGCTTCACAATCAAGAAACCATCGGTTTCGACTACGAAGTCCATCACCTTGCCTAGCTTATTCTTATTCTCAGTGTAGACAGGCTTATCAGCTAGCTGGAAATTAATGTCCGTCACTTCTTTGAGGCGAACCAAATCGTCGTCAAAATTCATCAACTGGTTGTTGTTGTCGATGACTAATCCTTGTGGTGTAACATTCCTGATGTCTTCAGTGTGCAGGACTAGATTTTGTTGTTGTGGCGCCAAAACATAGAAGGCGAAAATCTTCAGACTTCTGGGGTCTATTATCATTTCCCCCACAGTAGCTACTTGGTGTCCAGACTGGACACTAGCAATTGGTTTGTTCTGCAGGGCGTTTTGGAGCACTAGCATAGTGGACTTAAGTATCAAGTAGCAGGTAGCAAGTAGCAAGTAGGAGTTGCCAGCCTGCAGATGGTAGAAGTCGGGCTCCAAGCTCACCCTTTTTTGTAGATGGCAGGGAACGAGGGAATTAATTGCTAAAATCAGAGGTGCTCATGCTTGCAGTAGCGGCGAAGTACTTCGTATACTAGTCGGCAGATGAAATACTTTCTAGCAGGACTTATCGGGCTTGCTCTCTCGGCTAGTGTTTTTGCCGTTCCAGTAGAACCTGAGAGTTTACCGCCTGAGAATTTGTTGATAGTAGAGGTTCAGACTGGCTCGACAGAGAGCGCCAGAGAAGAATTCATAGAACTACACAACTCTAATGACACCGAAATAGACCTCACAGGTTGGCTGTTGCAGTATAAATCAGCCACGGGCGAGAACTGGACAACCAGATCTGAACTCTCAGGAATTGTGGAGCCACGCGGGCGATACCTAATCAGCACCGAAGACTATCTAGTCGAGGCAACGTTAGATGTTATGTCTCATGGTCTGGCTAAGACCGCTGGCCATGTGCGGTTGCTTCAGCCCAGCCCAGAAGAAGACGGAGAAGACACTATTCATGATGTTTTAGGCTGGGGAGGCGACGCCGATAGCGCCGAGGGTGATTTGCCAGCAGTTGCGCCAGAAGCGGGGCAAAGCCTGAAGCGTGTTGTCGACGAAGATGGCCACTTCATAGACACTAATGTCAACCAAGACGATTTTAAAACTAGCGAAACGCCGACACCAGTGTCTGACAGGAAGCCACTATCAACAAGGGTGGTCGATGAACCGCTAGTCGAAGAGATTTCTGACAAAGAACCTGCCCATAAAGAGCCAGCCAGCAACAAAGAATTAGCTGGTGAAGAAGCTAATAATGAACAAGGCCAGGTGGCGGCACTGGTTTCTGAGCCGAAATTTTACGCAAAAATCACCATTACTGAACTATTCATTGACCCCAGCTCCCCGAAAACCGATGCCGATGATGAATTCATAGAACTGTTTAATCCTGGCAACGAGACCGTACAGCTCGAGGGCTATGTTATCCAGACGGGCAGTACTTTTAGTCGTTCGTTTGCCATTCCGAATCTCGAAATAAGGTCGGGACAATACTTGCCGCTGTATTCTGTTGACACTGGTCTACCACTGGCTAATTCTGGCAGTCAAGCTAGGATTTTAGATCCAAACGGTGTCGAGTTGTTTAAAACTGCAGCTTACGATAGAGCCAGACCGGACACTGCCTGGGCGTTGGTTGCTGGTACCTGGCAGTGGACCGCTAGTCCTACGCCAGCTGCACCAAATGTGATTGTGGCTTTGGCTTCCTCTAGGAACAGGTCGTCTAGCGCGGGTTCAAGCTCGTCTAGTGCGCGGAGTTCTAGCTCTGGCTCAAACAGTGATGCCCGCATAGTCTACGAAGAGCCAGCCGCAATTGCGAATACCGAACTCAACACCGCTGTACTTGCGGGTGTGGGCACCTTGGCTGTAGGCTATGCTATGTATGAATACCGTCGTGACATTACAAATAGAGTCCACCAGTTTAGAAAGTACCTTAAATCTCGCCGCTAGGATTGGCTCCAGGTTGAAGGGTGGTGAAGTTATAGATTTGGTTTCAGATTTAGGCGGTGGCAAGACTGTTTTCGTGCGTGGCTTAGCCAAAGGCATGGGTTCTGCAGACCAAGTTGCCAGCCCGACCTTCACCATTAGCCGTGAGTACAAAGCTGTAAAACTCAGGTCAGGGAGCTCTGCTGGGGTTAAAGAAAATTCGGACTCTGCTCGAACGCAGTCTGATGCGTCCAGAGTTCTTTGGTTGCACCATTTTGACTTTTACAGGTTAAGCGATGCCGGAATAATAACTGACGAACTCAAAGAGTCGATCAACGACCCTAGAGTCGCCGTAGTCATAGAATGGAGTAAAATCGTCGAAGATGTGTTGCCAAAAGACCGCTTGAGTGTTGCTCCAAAATAGTAATGTCCTAATTGAACACAATAGAAATGTCCTATTCT